>NZ_CP109150.1:3658674-3963563 GCF_035920365.1 Micromonospora sp. NBC_01740
CGGCCGGGTGAACGCCTCGGCGAGGAGGAGCACGTCCGGGTCGACCTTCTTCACCTCGGCGATCAGCCAGTGCCAGAAGTCGAACGGCTTGGTGTGCGGGTTGTCCACCCGGAAGATCCGGATGCCCTCGCCGACCCAGTGCAGCACCACCCGCAGGACCTCGGCCCGGATGCCCTCCGGGTCGTTGTCGAAGTTGACCGGGTAGATGTCCTGGTACTTCTTCGGCGGGTTCTCCGCGTACGCGATGCTGCCGTCGGCCCGGGTGGTGAACCACTCCGGGTGCTCGGTCACCCACGGGTGGTCCGGCGCGCACTGCAACGCCAGGTCCATCGCCACCTCCAGGCCCTGCTCGGCGGCGGCGGCGACGAAGTCGCGGAAGTCCTCCGGCGTACCCAGGTCGGGGTGGATCGTGTCGTGACCGCCCTCGGCGGCGCCGATCGCCCACGGCGAGCCGACGTCGTCCGGCCCGGCGGTCAGCGAGTTGTTGGGGCCCTTGCGGTTGACCCGGCCGATCGGGTGGATCGGCGGCAGGTAGAGCACGTCGAAGCCCATCGCCGCGACGCCGGGCAGGCGCTCGACGGCGGTGGCGAACGTGCCGGAGCGCGCCGGCGCGTCGGCGGTGGCCGGGACGGCCCCCTCCGAGCGGGGGAAGAACTCGTACCAGGCGGAGAAGAGCGCCCGCCGGCGGTCCACCCAGAGCCGGTGCTCCGCGCCGGTGGTGACCAGCTCCCGGACCGGGTGCTCCCAGAGCAGGTCGGCCAGCTCCAGCGCGGGGGCGACCCGCCGGGGCAGCTCCCTGTCGGCGTCGCCCAGCGCCGCCACCGCCGCGCGGACCCGCCCCGCGTCGCCGGCCGGCACCAGCTCCACGGCCGCGGTCAGCACCCGGGCGCCCTCGGCGAGGTCGTTGGCCAGGTCCGCCGGCCCCTGCCCGGCGGCGATCTTCTTGGTGACCGCGTTCTGCCAGGTCAGGTACGGGTCCTGGAACGCCTCCACGGTGAACACCCACTCGCCGACCGCGTCGGGGCGGATCACCGCGTGCCAGCGGTCCTGCCCGGGCTCGCCGGGGCGCATCCGGGTGAACGGTCGGGCCCGCCCGTCGGGACCACGCCAGACCACGTTGCAGCCGAGCGCGTCGTGCCCCTCCCGGTAGGCGCGGGCCGACACCGGCACCGGCTCGTCGACCACCGCCTTGGCCGGGTAGCGACCGCAGGAGACGACGGGGGAGACGTCTTCGATCGGGAACCGTCCAGTCACCGGTTCAACCTACTGCGCGAGATCCTTTCGCGCGCGGCCAAGCACCCCATCGCCCTCCCTCCTGACGTGTCCAGAGAGGTCCGGTCAGGGCCCGGCGGACACCTGGTGCCCGCACCATCCGCCCGAGTCCGCCGTCGTCGCTCAAGGCGCGGTGGCTGGCGTGGGCACGGTGGCGGGGTGTGGATAGTGGCGTTGTAGATCTTGGTACCAAATGGCCCCTCCAAGGGCCGTTTCCTGCCAAGATCTACTGCAATCCCGAGATTCGGAACGCTATGCCCAGGGGGTGGAAGATTGGGGTTCAGGCGGGCGGTTCGGTTGCCACGAAGGAGCCCTTGCCCTGCCGGGTCACGATCCAGCCTCTCTCCTCCAGGATCCGCAGCGCGTATCGCACGGGCCATGCGCTCGATTGGTACTGCTCGCGCATCTCGGCGATAGACGGCAGCTTGTCGCCGGGCTGAAGGGTGCCCGCGCGGATTGAGGCCGTGACATCGGCGATGATCTGCTCATACAGCGGTGCTTGCGGCATGGTGGCGCCACCTCTCGTCAGCGAACCGATCTTCGCACCCGAGTGACGCGCCGTGCATGCTCTGTTGACTGTGAAGGCAGTGCCTTCTAAGTTGGGATGGCAGGGGTTCTCTCGTCAGCAGCGGAGCGCCCCGGGGCCGGGCGAGGGAACGCGGACCGTCCTCTCCACCGACCCGCCCTGGCCCACCTCGCCCTGATCCACACCGCATGCTTCGCGCACCTCGTCCTGACCGCACGCTTTGTACTCACCCGCAAGGAGGCTCACCATGCAGGAGCGTCCGCCCGACGGGCCGCTGCCGGCGGCACACCCGGTCCCGGGTGCCCGCGCTCGGCACCCCGACGGGGATCAGGTGCCCTGTCCGCCCCGCCCGCAGCGCGCGCCGCTCACCCGTCGCCAGTACGCCTACGGCATCACGGTGGCGCTGCTCGTACTCGTGCTCGTCGCGGTCGGGATCCTGCGGTGAGCGGGACGGGCCGGCGGTGACGGGCCTGCCGGTGGGCCGGCGGGTCGCCCAGTGGCGGGTGCGGCGCAACATGACCCAGCAGCAGTTCGCCGACCGTCTCGGCAAGTCGAAGAGCTGGGTGGACAAGGTCGAGCGCGGAGTGCGCCCGCTGGAACGGATGTCCAACCTGCGGGAGGTCGCCGAGGCGCTGCGGATCGACATGGAGGTGCTGCTCGCGGAGCGGATCGGGCAACCGGACGTCGCCGTTGCCGGTGTGGCGCGGATCCGGGCCGCTCTGGCCCGCTACCACGTCGAGGCGTCGTCCCGGCCGCCCGACGTCGCGAAGGTACGGGCTCGCCTCGACCACGCCGAGCAGAGCTACCGGCACGCCCGGTATCCGATCCTGCTCGGCCTGCTGCCCGGGTTGCTCGACGCCGCCCGCGAGGCGCGGGTTGCCCGCCCCGGCCGGGCTGCCGACGAGCTGCTGGTGTCCGCGTACGGGCTCGTCGCCCTGGTGCTTGTCAAGGTCGGTCAGGGGGAGTTGGCGTGGCTGGCCGCCGACCGGGGGATGGCCGTCGCGCTGGCCACGGACGACGCGCGGCTGGCCGCCGTCGCCACCGTACCGCTGAGTCAGGCGTTGCGGGCCGTCGGCCGGCGGCGCTCCGCGATGGAGACGGCGCTCGTGGCCGCCCGCCGTCTCCCGCCGCGCGAGTCGGCCGAGAGTGCCCTGTCGCCGGGCGGTGACGGTGCCCCGTCGCTGCGCGTGACGTTGCTGCTCCAGGCCGCCCTCGCCGCTGCCGGCCGGGGAGACGGGCGCCGGGTGGCCGGCCTGCTCGACCAGGCCGCGGCAGCGGTCGGCACCGTCGGCGGCGGCTTCGGCCGGGCGTCGGTCGAGGCGGCGCGGGTGGTGGCCGAGGCCGCCGTCGGAGACGTACAGGCGGCGACGGTACGGCACGAGCGGCTGGTCTGCGGTGAGCAGTGGCGGTGGCTGCCGCCCGAGCACCGGGCGGCGTACCTGCTGGACGTGGCCCGCGTACACGCTCTCGCCGGCGACATGGCCCGGTCGGGGCGGGCGCTGCTGGACGCCGAACGCACCGCGCACAGCGAGGTGCACGACCGGCCGGCGGCGCGCGACCTCGTCGCCACCGTGGCCCGGTACGCCGCCGCTCCCGCCGGCCTGGCCCGCCTCGCCGCCGCCCTGCACGTCACCTGAGGCGCCTGTGGCCTGCCCGAACCCATCCCCGACACGTATCGTTTGTATTACGTGGTAGAGGGGGGCGTCATGAAACTCAACAGCAAGGGTCAGGTCACGATCCCGGCCGCGTTGCGGGCCCGACACGGGCTGCACGAGGGCGACGAGGTCGACGTCGTGGAGGAGGGCGGTGCGCTGCGGATCGTCCGGGTGAGTGGTGCGGAGACCAGGGGCCAGCGCCTGGTCCGGCACATGCGCGGTCGCGGCGGTGCGAAGCAGACCAGCGGTATGTCCACCGACGAACTGATGGAGCTGCTACGTGGGGAGTGAGCGACTCCGCGCGCTGGCACCGCGGCCCACCGACTCCGCCACGACGCTGGTGGACACGAACGTGTTGCTCGACATCTTCACCGAGGACCCGAACTGGGCGGACTGGTCGAATGATGCCCTCACCGCCGCCCGGGACACCGGCGCCCTGGTGATCAACCCGATCGTCTACGCCGAGGTCTCCGTCCGGTTCGACACCATCGAGGAACTCGACGAGGCGCTTCCAGCAGCGGACCTCCTCCGCGAGGAACTGCCCTACCCGGCCGGGTTCCTGGCCGGAAAGGCCTACGCGAGGTACCGCTCCCAGGGAGGGGCCAAGCGATCGCCGATCGCCGACTTCTACATCGGGGCGCACGCTGCGGTGTGCGGGTATCGGTTGCTCACCCGCGACGGCGCTCGATACCGCACTTATTTCCCGAAGCTCGATCTGATCACCCCGACGAGCTGAGGCCGAGTGGCCAGCCGGCCGACGCCTCGCCGCCGCCCTGCACGCCACCTGACCCCGCCTCGCCATCAGGCGAAGTGGCGTCCGGATCGCCAGTCTTCGGCGTTCTCGCGCCATATCGGCCAGGTGCGCCACAGGAACACACCGCCACCCGATCCCAACGCCACGACCAGGCCGATGCCGACCCACGCCGCGTACCGGTCGTCGCCGATGCGTACGTCGCGCACGATCGCGTCGGGTGAGGCGGGGTCATAGACCACGGTGGCCGCATCGCCCACCCGCGGCCGTGGACGCCAGTAGTAGTAAGAGCCCCACGGCCCCGACCAGCAGGACCACGAGGCTGAGCAGAGGGTGGCGCAGCCAGTACCCGGGCAGCCACCGGCTGCGCAGCCGGATCGGCGCACGTCTCCTCCGCCAGCCCATGCCGCCATTCTGCCCACCGTCGGCGACTGGGATCTCGACGGTCAGGTGCCGGATCGACGACCCTGCCGACTCACTTCAGCAGCGAGCGGTAGAGGTCGAGGGTGCGGGCGGCGATGGTGTCCCAGGAGAAGTGGTCGACGGCGCGTTGCCGGCCGGCCCGGCCGAAGTCGGCGGTGCGAGCCGGGTCGGCGAGCAGCTCGTTCATCGCCGCCGCCAGGTCGGCCACGAAGCGGTCCGGGTCCAGCGGCCGGCCGGAACCGTCGGTGGCCTGCTCGATGGGGACCAGCAGCCCCGTCTCGCCGTCGGCGACCACCTCGGGGATGCCGCCGGTGGCGGTGGCCACCACCGCCGTCTCGCAGGCCATCGCCTCCAGGTTCACGATGCCCATCGGCTCGTAGACCGAGGGGCAGACGAAGACCGTGGCGTGGGTGAGCACCTGGATCACCTCGTGCTTCGGCAGCATCTCCGCGACCCACACCACCCCGGAGCGCTTCGCCCGCAGCTCCGTCACCAGGCCCTCCACCTCGGCGGCGATGTCCGGGGTGTCCGGTGCGCCGGCGAGCAGCACCAGCTGGGTGTCCGCCGGCAGGTCGCGCGCCGCGCGCAGCAGGTAGGGCAGGCCCTTCTGCCGGGTGATCCGCCCCACGTACACCACGCTGGGCAGGGCCGGGTCGATGCCGAGCCGGCCCACCACGTCCGTGCCGTGGTCCGGGGCGTACTGCGCCGTGTCGATGCCGTTGTGCACCACCCGGACCCGGTCCGGGTTCACCGCCGGGTAGGCGGTCAGCACGTCGCGCCGCATCCCCTCGCTGACCGCGACGACCGCGTCGGCCGCCTCGAACGCCGTGCGCTCGCACCAGGAGGAGAGCGCGTAGCCGCCGCCGAGCTGCTCGGCCTTCCACGGCCGCAGCGGCTCCAGGCTGTGCGCGGTCACCACGTGCGGCACGTCGTGCAGCAGCTTCGCCGTGTGCCCCGCGAAGTTGGCGTACCACGTGTGGCTGTGCACCACGTCGGTGCCGGCGCAGGCCGCGGCCATCTCCAGGTCCACGCCCATCGTCCGCAGCGCGGCGTTCGCGCCGGTCAGGCCCGCCGGTTCGGCGTACGCGGTGACACCCGCCTCGGTGCGTGGCGCGCCGAAGCAGTGCACCCGTACGTCGGCGAGCCGGCGCAGCTCCCGGGCCAGGTACTCGACGTGCACACCGGCGCCGCCATACACCTCGGGCGGGTACTCACGGGTCAGCAGGTCGACGCGCAGCCCGGCGGAGTCGTTCATGAACGGCACCCTAGTGCAGAACGCGCCGCCGCACCCGGCTGTGGAACTGTGCCGTACGAGTGGTGAAGTGACGGCGGGGTAGATAGCGTCTGGACATGGCTGCCAAGGTGCTCGCGATCGTCCTGGCCGGCGGAGAAGGCAAGCGCCTGATGCCGCTCACCACGGACCGGGCCAAGCCGGCCGTCCCGTTCGGCGGGATGTACCGCATGGTCGACTTCGTCCTGTCCAACCTGGCGAACGCCGGCTATCTCAAGATCGTCGTGCTGACCCAGTACAAGTCCCACTCGCTGGACCGGCACATCACCAAGACGTGGCGGATGTCGACCCTGCTCGGCAACTACGTCACCCCGGTGCCGGCGCAGCAGCGCCGCGGCCCGTGGTGGTTCGCCGGCTCCGCCGACGCGATCTACCAGAGCTTCAACCTCATCCACGACGAGCAGCCCGACCACGTGATCGTCTTCGGCGCCGACCACATCTACCGGATGGACCCCCGGCAGATGGTGGAGGACCACATCGCCTCCGGCGCCGGCGTCACCGTGGCCGGCATCCGGCAGCCGCTGTCGATGGCCGACCAGTTCGGCGTCATCGAGGTCGGCGAGGACGGCCGGCGGATCCGGGCGTTCCGCGAGAAGCCCACCGACGCGGTCGGCCTGCCCGACGCGCCCGACCAGATCTACGCCTCGATGGGCAACTACGTGTTCAGCACCAAGGCGCTGTGCGAGGCGGTCGAGCGCGACGCGGAGGACAAGACCAGCAAGCACGACATGGGCGGCAGCATCATCCCGATGCTGGTGGAGCGCGGCGAGGCCAACGTCTACGACTTCCGCGACAACGAGGTGCCCGGCAGCACCGACCGGGACCGCGGCTACTGGCGCGACGTGGGGACGCTCGACTCCTTCTACGACGCCCACATGGACCTGATCAACGTGCACCCGGTGTTCAACCTCTACAACTTCGACTGGCCCATCTACACCGGGCAGCTGACGTACCCGCCGGCCAAGTTCGTGCACCAGTGGGGTGAGCGGGTCGGCCGGGCGGTCGCCTCGATGGTGTCGCCCGGCGCGGTGATCTCCGGCTCGCTGGTGGAGAACTCGGTCGTCTCGCCCAAGGTGAAGGTGCACTCCTGGGCGCACGTGGACGGCGCGGTGCTGATGGAGGGGGTCGACATCGGCCGACACGCGGTCGTGCGCCGGGCGATCCTCGACAAGAACGTGATCGTGCCCGAGGGGGCCGAGATCGGCGTCGACCTGGAGAAGGACCGGCAGCGCTACACGGTCTCCGACAACGGCATCGTGGTGATCGGCAAGGGACAGAAGGTGGAACCGTGAGCAGTCATCCCCGGGCCGGCAAGCCCGCCCAGCCCGCCGACCTGGTCGACGTGCCGCGGCTGGTGACCGCCTACTACGCCGAGCACCCCGATCCGCAGGACCCGGCGCAGCAGGTCTCCTTCGGCACGTCCGGGCACCGCGGGTCGAGCCTGCGCCACGCGTTCAACTCCGACCACATCCTCGCGGTCACCCAGGCGCTCTGCGACTACCGCCGCGAGCAGGGCCTGGACGGGCCGCTCTTCCTCGGCCGGGACACCCACGCGCTCTCCGCCCCGGCCGCCGTGGACGCGCTGGAGGTCCTCGCCGCCAACGAGGTCTCCGTGCTGCTCGACAGCCGCGACGGCTACACGCCCACCCCGGCGGTGTCGCACGCCATCCTCACCCACAACCGGGGGCGTACCAGCGGGCTCGCCGACGGCATCGTCATCACCCCGTCGCACAACCCGCCCGACGACGGTGGCTTCAAGTACAACCCCACCCACGGCGGCCCGGCGGACACCGACGTCACGAGGTGGATCCAGGACCGGGCCAACGCCATCCTCGCCGACGGCCTGAAGGAGGTCCGGCGGATCCCGTACGCCCGGGCCCGCGCCGCCGACACCACCGGGTCGTACGACTTCCTCGCCCGCTACGTCGACGACCTGCCGGCGGCGATCGACGTCGACGCGATCCGCGACGCCGGGGTACGCATCGGCGCCGACCCGCTCGGCGGCGCGAGCGTGGCCTACTGGGGCGAGATCGCCGAGCGGCACCGGCTGGACCTGACCGTGGTCAACCCGACGGTCGACCCGACCTGGCGGTTCATGACCCTGGACGGCGACGGCAAGATCCGGATGGACTGCTCCTCGCCGAACGCGATGGCCTCCCTGATCGCCGCCCGCGCCGACTACCAGGTCTCCACCGGCAACGACGCCGACGCCGACCGGCACGGCATCGTCACCCCCGACGGCGGCCTGATGAACCCCAACCACTACCTCGCGGTGGCGATCGGCCACCTGTTCCGCACCCGCACGCAGTGGGGCCCCGCCGCCGCCGTCGGCAAGACCCTGGTCTCCTCCTCGATGATCGACCGGGTCGCCGCCGACCTGGGCCGCCCGCTGCTGGAGGTGCCGGTCGGCTTCAAGTGGTTCGTCCCCGGGCTGCTCGACGGCGCGGTGGGCTTCGGCGGCGAGGAGAGCGCCGGCGCGTCCTTCCTGCGCCGCGACGGGGGCACCTGGACCACCGACAAGGACGGCCTCCTGCTCTGCCTGCTCGCCGCCGAGATCATCGCGACCACCGGCCGCACCCCCAGCGAGCACTGGGCGGAGCTGGCCGAGCGCTTCGGCGCGCCCGCGTACGCCCGCATCGACGCGCCGGCGACCCGCGAGCAGAAGGCCGTGCTCGGCAAGCTCTCGCCGGAGCAGGTGACCGCCACCGAGCTGGCCGGCGAGCCGATCACCGCGACCCTCACCACCGCGCCCGGCAACGACGCGCCGATCGGCGGGCTCAAGGTGACCACCGAGTCGGGCTGGTTCGCCGCCCGGCCGTCGGGCACCGAGGACGTCTACAAGATCTACGCCGAGTCCTTCCAGGGCCCGGAGCACCTCGCCCGGATCCAGCAGGAGGCGAAGGACCTGGTCTCGGAGGTCCTCGAACGGGCCTGAGCACCTGGCTCGCCTCCCACCGCAGCCGACACCGGTGTGCGCCGGACCGAGCGGCGCCGGTGCCGGCGTCAGAAGGCCGTGCGCGACTGTCGAGCTGCCCCATGCCCGAGGGCAGGAGGGGGCGCTCTCCGGCGCGGGCGCCTGCTGACGGGAGCGCTCCTGCCAGGCCCGCCGTGCGTGCCTGGCCGGTCGTGCTGGCCTGCCGTGCCTGCCGTGCCTGCCTGGCCGGTCGAGCCTGCCTCGCTGTCGAGCTGAGTCGTCTACGACATCAGCTCGACAGCGTGTGTCGGGCCCAGCGTGTGTCGGGCCCAGCGTGTGTCGGGCCCAGCGTGTGTCGGGCCCAGCGTGTGTCGGGCCCAGCGTGTGTCGGGCCCAGCGTGTGTCGGGCCCAGCGTGTGTCGGGCCCAGGCTGGCCTGGGTGCAGGTGGGCGGGTCAGCGGGGCGGGGGCAGCTCGCGGCGGTTGAACTTCTCCCGCAGGCCCTCCGGCAGCAGTTCGCGGAGCTGGTCGGGAAGCAGCGGCAGGTCCAGCAGGCTCAGCTTGAGCTGGTTGCGTTCCTGGTAGCGGCGCGGGTCCAGGCGGACGACCAGGCCGGCGTCGTGCCGGTAGCGGATCTGCACGACGCCCTCCGTCGCGGCGTCCCGGATGACCAGGCCGTCCACCTCTACCGCGACCGGGCCGGAGCCCTCGCGCAGTTGCAGGCGGACCGTCTCGTGGGGGGAGAGCACCAGCGCACGGGAGATGCCGGCCATCGGGGCGGACGGGGTCACCACCACCGCCTCGGTGGCCGGCGAGACGAGCGGGCCGCCGGCGGCGTAGCTGTAGGCGGTCGAGCCGGTCGGGGTGCTGACCACCAGCGCGTCGCAGCGGTAGTACCCGTACTGCTGCCCGTCGACGGCGAGGGAGGCGCTGACGAAGCCGGCACCGGGCTGGCGGATCAGCGCGATGTCGTTGAACGCGACGAGGTCGTCGCCGCAGACGTCGCAGGCCAGGCAGCTGTGGTTCTCCACCGTGAAGTCGTGCGCCACCAGCCGGTCCAGGGCCCTCGGTAGCTCCGGCGGCTCCACCTCGACGAGGAAGCCGAGCTTGCCGACGTGTACGCCGAGCACCGGCTTCGGATCGTGGACGGCCGACCGGAGCGCGCCGAGCATCGTCCCGTCGCCGCCGATGGCGATCAGCGCGTCCGACCGGTGGGCCACCTCGCCCACCGGCAGCGGTTCGACCGTGGCCGGTACGCGGTGCCGGTCCTCGGCGCGTACGGCCAGGGAGATGTGGTGTCGGGCGGCCCAGGTCACGATGGTGTCGACCACCGCGGAGACGTCCCGGGTGGGGTGCAGCACCAGCCCGAGCCGGCTCCGGTCCATGCCTACAGCTCATCACATCCCGGGGTCCCGGGACGGGCGTACCGCGAGGCGGGCGGGCGACCGCGCGACGTGTCACTTCGTCACGTCCGGAGCTTTCCGCGTGACGCGCCGGTGCACGGGTCGTTGGTGGAGACGGGAGCGGGTCCGCAGGGGCTCGATGTCCCGGGCCCGCGTGCAGGTGGCGCGCCGGGCGGGAACCACGAGGAGGATCTTTGAAGATCGTCGTTACCGGTGGCGCCGGTTTCATCGGCTCCAACCTGGTACGCGCCCTCGCCGACACGCCGCAGGTCACCGAGGTGGTGGCCGTCGACGACCTCTCCACCGGGTTGCTGGAGAACCTGATCGACCTGCCGGTGCGGCTGTTCACGGGGACGATCCTCGACCCCGATCTGCTCGACGAGGCGGTCAGCGGGGCGGCCGGCGTGGTGCATCTCGGCGCCCTCGGCTCGGTGCCCCGCTCCATCGACGACCCGCTGCGCAGCCACCACGCCAACGCCACCGGCACCCTGAGCGTGCTGGAGGCCGTCCGGCGCCACGGGGTCCCCCACGTCGTGGTCGCCTCGTCGTCCTCCGTCTACGGCGCCAACCCCGTCCTGCCCCGCCAGGAGACGCTGCGGCCGATGCCGGTCAGCCCGTACGCGGTCTCGAAGCTGGCCACGGAGGCCTACGCGCTCGCGTACGCCGCCTGTTACGGCATCGGCGTGCTGCCGTTCCGCTTCTTCAACGTCTACGGGCCCCGGCAGGCAGCCAACCACGCGTACGCCGCCGTGGTGCCGAGGTTCGTCTCGGCGGCGCTGGAGGGCCGGCCGCTCCAGGTGCACGGCGACGGCACCCAGTCCCGTGACTTCACCTACGTCGGCAGCGTCACGGACGTGATCGTCGACGCGGTCCTGCGCCGCGTCTGCTCCCCCGACGTGGTGAACCTCGCCTTCGGCGCGCGGCTCTCGCTGCTGGAGCTGATCGCGGAGCTGGAGGAGGTGCTCGGTCGCCGGCTCGAGGTGGAGCACGGCCCGTCGCGGGCGGGCGACGTGCGCCACTCCGACGCGGACGACGGGGTGCTGCGCGCGCTCTTCCCCGACGTGACGCCGGTGCCGCGCGCCCAGGCCCTGCGGGCGACCGTGCAGTGGTACGAGGCGCACGCGGAGCAGCTCGCCTGACGGCGGACCGGCCACCGGCCGGGGCGCGGGCGGCGGTGGCCGGTACCCGCCCGAACGGGTTGGCGGGAGCCGCCGGTGCGACGGCACCCCGTCCTGATCCGCAACCGTGACCTTGGGTGTTGCTTGTCGTTGACTGTCAAGAAGGGTGCAAAAAGGTCATTTCGCCTAGTTGGCGCCGGTAGGCGGCAACACGCGACATCGGGGGAAACAGTTGAAGATCGTGGTCAGCGGCGGGGCCGGTTTCATCGGTTCGAACCTGGTCCGGGCGCTCGCCGAGCAGCCGCGGATCAGCGAGATCGTGGTGGTCGACGACCTGTCGACCGGTTCGCTGGACAATCTGCTGGACGCGCCCGCCCGGGTCCTCGTCGGCTCGGTCTGCGACCCGGACGTGCTGGACGACGCGCTACCGGGCGCCGCGAGCGTCGTGCACCTCGGTGCCCTCGGTTCGGTGCCCGGGTCGATCGACGATCCGGCGCGCAGCCACCACGCCAACGCCACGGGAACGGTGAGCGTGCTGGAGGCGGTGCGCCGCCACGACGTGCCGCACGTGGTGGTCGCCTCGTCCTCCTCGGTCTACGGGGCGGCTCCGGGGATGCCCCGGCACGAGGCGCTGCGGCCGATGCCGGTGAGCCCCTACGCGGTCTCCAAGCTCGCCACCGAGACCTACACCCTCGCCTACGCTGCCTGCTTCCACCTCGCCGTGCTCCCGTTCCGCTTCTTCAACGTGTACGGGCCGCGGCAGGATCCCGAGCACCCCTACGCCGCCGTGGTGCCGAGGTTCATCGCCGACGCGCTCGACGGCCGGCCCCTGACGCTGCACGGCGACGGCCAGCAGACCCGCGACTTCACCTACGTCGCCGACGTCACCGACATCATCACCGACGCCGTGGTGCGCCGCGTCGGCGCGCCCGACGTGGTCAACCTGGCGTTCGGCACCCGTACGTCGCTGCGGGATCTGGTCGCCGAGCTGGAGGTCGTGCTCGGCCGGCGGCTCGAGGTGGAGCACGGCCCACCGCGGCCCGGCGACGTCCGCGACTCGCAGGCCGACTGCACCCGGCTGCAGGAGCTGTTCCCCGCCGCCCGGCCGCACTCGCTGCGCGCCGGTCTGGCGGCGACGGTCGAGTGGCACTCGGCTGCCCGCGCGCTGAGTCCGGTCTAGGGCGGCCGACCGCGATGCACCCCGCCGTCACGCAGCCGGCCGACGCCCGATCCGCGCCGGCCGACCCGGCTGCGGACGACAGGGGCCGTGACCGGAGGCTGGTCGCCGGCATCGCGACGACGGTGGGCAGTCGGGCGGTCGGTGCCGTCGTGCCGCTGCTGCTGCTCCCGCTCACCCATCGGTATCTCGGCACGGAGCTGTTCAGCCTGTGGCAGGCGGTGACGGCACTGACCGCGATGGCGGCCTTCGCCGACCTAGGCCTGGGCAACGGGCTGATGACCAAGTTGGCGGACACCCAGGCCCGGGGCGAGACCGCCCAGGCCAGACGCTACGTCTCCACCGCCTACCTGACCCTGGCCGGCGCGGCGGTCGCGGCCTGCGCCGCCCTCTGGATCGGGGCGCTCGCCATCCCGTGGACCTCCGTGTTCAACCTGCCCAGCGCCGAGCTGGTGCCGACCGCCCGGTCCATGACGCTGGTCTGCCTGACCGTCTTCATCCTCAACGTGCCGATGTCGCTGGTCATCCGGGTGCAGTACGGCGTCCAGCAGGTCGCCCGCGCCAACACGTGGCAGTTGGCCGGGTCCCTGCTCTGCCTTCCGCTGACCCTGGCCGCCGTGGCCCTCGACGCCGCGCCGGTGACCTTGGTGGCCGCCGTGGTGATCGGTCCGCTGCTGGGCAACGCGGTGAACAGCCTGTGGTTCTACATCCGGCGGATGCCGGAGCTGGCCCCGTCGTTGCGGTGCGTGGAGAGGGCCGCCGCCCGGGAGCTGCTCCGGCTGGGCGGGATGTTCCTGCTGCTCACGGCAGCGCTGACGGTCGCGACCAACGCCGACCCGCTGATCGTGGCACAGACCCGTGGCCTGGCCGACGTGGCCGTGTTCGCCGTGGCCGCCCGCCTGATCGCCCAGCTCGGGCTGCTCATGTCGATGGTGAGCGCGGCGGCGTGGCCGGCGCACGGTGAGGCGCTGGCCCACGGGCGGGTGGCCTGGATCCGCCGCCGCACCAGGCGGATGACCCTCGTGGCCGCGACAGCCGTCGGGCTGCCGAGCATCGTGGTGGCGCTCGTCGGTGGGCAACCGTTGGCCGCGCTGATGGGGATGACGCAGGCACCGGACCGGTGGCTGCTCGCCGGCCTCGGTGCCTGGTGGATGGTGCTCGCGGTGGCCTCGCCCTGGTTCATGGTGCAGAACGCCGCCGGGGTGGTCCGTCCGCAGCTCGTCGCCTGGGCGGCGTACCTCGTCCTGGCGGTGCCGCTGAAGTGGTGGGGCGCCGGGGCGCTGGGGATGGCCGCGGTGCCGTGGCTGGGTGCGGCAGTCGCACTGGTGACGGTGTTCCCGGCGGCGCTGCTGGGTTACCGCCAGGTGCTGGCCCGAGCCGGCCCGGCGGTCCAGGGCCAGCGGGTCGCGGCATGAGCGGACCGCCGGACCGGCCGCGCCTGGTCGCGGTGCCACCACAGCAGGGGCCCGGTGACCCGGGCTTTCGTCGCCCGCCCGGCGGAGGTCTCCGCCGTGGCCGTACCCGGCCCGGTGCCGGAGAGGACAGTGCCATGACGGATTCATCCGGTTGGGTGGCGTACGTGGGGCCGTTCCGCTACCCGTGGGGCGAGGCATGCTCCCGGCGGGTCGACGGGATCGCCCGGTCGCTGGCCCTGGCCGGCCGGCACGTGGTGGTGGTCGGCGGGGAGCACACCCCGGCCGAGCCTCGACCGGTCGACGTCGTGACGGGGCCGGGCACGATAACCCACGTCGGAGTGGGCGAGTTGCCGCCCGCCGGGGCGAGCCCGGCGGCCAGGGCGACCCAGGTGCTCCTCCGCTGGGGAGCGCGGACCGTCGCCTGGCTGGCGGCGCAACCGACCCGACCGTCACATGTCGTGGTCTACGGCGGCGGGACGCCGTACATGGTCCACCTGCGCCGGTGGTGCCGGCGCCACGGGATTCCGCTGGTGGTCGACGTGGTCGAGTGGTACAGCCCTCGGCAACTGGTCGGCGGAGCGCTGGGCCCCCTGCACCTGTCTGCGAAGCTCGCCCTGCGCCACCACTACCCGCGCTGCTCCGGCGTCATCGCCATCAGCACCCTGCTCGAGGAGCACTTTCGGCAGCGGGGCTGCCAGGTCGTGCGGGTGCCGCCGACCCTCGACGTGCGGCAGCTGGCGAGCACACCGGAGACCCCGGCCACCGGGTGGGACGGGCTCACCCTGGTCTACGCCGGCACCCCCGGCCGCAAGGACCTGCTCGGCACCGTCGTCGAGGCGGTCGAGGCGGTGGCGCGCTCCGGTGCGCGGCTGCGGCTGAGGGTGGTGGGGCCGTCCCGCCAACAGCTGCGCGATCTGCTCGGCGGCGACCCGCCGGAGATGGTGGAGGTGGTCGGCCGGGTGCCGCAGTGGACGGTGCCGCAGCTGTTGCGCGAGGCCGACTTCAGCGTTCTGCTCCGGCCGCCGGCGCGTTACGCCAACGCCGGCTTCCCGACGAAGGTCTGCGAGTCGATGGCGAACGGCACCCCGGTGATCTGCAACCTGACCAGCGACCTGGGCCGCTACCTGGAGGACGGCGTCAATGCCCTGGTCTGCACCGACCACTCCGTGGCCGCGCTGGCGGCGACGCTGCACCGGGCGGTGCGGCTGACCGCCGAGGAACGGCTGCTCATGCGCAAGGCCGCCCGGGAGCAGGCGCTGGACTCCTTCGACGTCCGGGCGTACGCACAACCGCTGGCCCGGCTGCTCGATTCTGTACAGGAGGTAACGGGTGCCGGACACCGGGGGCACTGAGATGCCGGAGCGGATGCGGGTGTGCGTGGTGGGGCCCCTGCCGCCACCGATGGGAGGCATCGCCCGCGGGGTGGCGATGCTGGTCGACCGGTTCCGCGACGATCCGGAGGTCCACATCGAGGTGGTCGACATCGCCCAGCGGTGGCGCGGCGTGCACGACCTCGTGCCGGGGCGACGCCTGACGGCGGGGGTACGCCAGCTCACGGCCGGCGCCGTGGCACTGCGCCGCGTCCTGGCCGCGGGCCGGACCGACGTCGTGCACCTGCATTCGTCCGGTGGCCCCGGCGTCCTCCGGGACCTGGCGTTACTGCTCATCACCCGGGTGTACCGGCGACCGGCCGTCTACCACCTGCACTTCGGGCGGATCCCCGAGATCGCGGGGCGCGGCAGTCGGGAGTGGCGGTCGATGGCCTCGGCGATGCGGCTGGCGACGGTCGTTCTGGTCCTCGACGAGGCGTCCGAGTCCACCGTCCGCAACCAGCTCCCCACGGTGTGGGTGCGGCGGATGCCGAACGGAGTGGACCTCGACCGGCTTCCGGCGCCACACCGGAACCCCGCGCCGGCGGAACGCACGGTGCTGTTCGTCGGCTGGTTCCTGCACGCCAAGGGGGTCGAGGACCTGCTGGCCGCGTGGCGGACGGCCGCGCAGCCGGGTTGGCGGCTGCTCTTCGTCGGCCCCGCCGATCCGGCCTACCTGCGATCGGTGACCGAGCGGCACCAGCCGCCGGCGTCGGTGTCCTTCCTGGGCGAGCTGCCGCACCCGGACGTCCTCGCCATGATGGCCCGCTGCGACCTGTTCGTCCTGCCCAGCCACACCGAGGGGTTCCCCAACGTGGTGGTCGAGGCGATGGCGCTCGGCTGCCCGGTCGTCGCCACCGACGTGGGGGCGACCGCCGAGATCCTCGGCGACGACAGCGGGGTGGTCGTCGCGCCCTCGGACCCCGCCGGCCTCGCCGCGGCGCTGCGGGATCTGATGACCGACCCGGCGCGCCGTGCTGAGCTGGCCGACCGGGCCCGGGCCCGGGTGCACCGGCTCTACGGGCTACAGAGCGTGCTGCGCCAGCACACCGACCTGTGGCGTCGGGTCGCTGGTTCCCCCCGGCACGACCGCCGGCCGCCGGCCGCCGCTCCGGGGAAGCACCCCGTCGGGTCCTGACCGGTGGTCTCTGCGGTGGTGCCGGCCGCCGGTGCCGTGCGGGCGGCTCGACGGGTCGGCCGTGAGGGCGGGCACGAGCGAGAACAACGCCAGCGGTAGCCAGGCGGCCAGGGCGGCCTCCCAGTGCCCGGTGAGCCAGATCGGCAGGAACATCACCAGGAACAGCCCGGCCAGCCGCGCGCCGAGCCGGGAGGCGCGCCCGACGGGCCAAATGGCGGCGGCCAGGACGGCCGCGTAGCACAGCACGCCCACGAGCCCGAGGTCGGCGCCGAGGGTGAGGACCAGACTGTGGGCGCCGATTCCCCAGGAGCTGACCGCCATGAACGCGCCCGCCCCGATCCCGGCGAGCGGGGACTGCCCCCAGACAGCGACGGCCTCGGGCCAGACCAGCATCCGGCCGGCGAGGTCACCGGTCGCCCGGTCGGCGACGAGGCCGTCGAGGCGCAGCATCGTCGCCTCGCCCAGGCCGAGCGGTACCAGGAGCAGGACCGCCGGGACGACCACCGCCGCGACCAGCCAGCACGCCCGGGGGGCCGCCCGGCTGCACACCAGGTAGACGGCGCCGAGCAGCAGCGCGGCCAGCGCGCCCCGCGTGCCGCTGAGCAGCACCGCGTAGCCCAGCAGCGGCACGCACGCGTAGAGCGCGAGGCGGACCGCGCGGGGCAGCCCACCGACGCTGCCCAGCAACACCGCCAGCAGGATTCCGGCGACCATCGTGTAGGCGGTCAGGTTGATGTTGACTCCCTCGATGCCGTACCGGACGCTGAGGTCGAAGGCTCCCGTCCGGTCGAGGTCGCCGCCGGTGGAGGGTGCCCGGATCAGCTCGACCGCCCGGATGAGACAGCCGGCGATGAACGCGACGCCGACCGCGAGCAGATCGCGGGTGGTGGTCACGATGTGCCGCACCGCGACCAGCAGCAGCAGGCAGGTGCCGTACAGGTAGACGGTGCTGCGGGTCGCCGAGGTGTCGAGCGTCCACCCGAGGCTGGCGACCACCCACACGCCGAGCAGCAGGGCGAGCACGTCGACCAGCCCCGGCCGGGGGATGCGACCACTGAGGACGACGGCGGCCAACAGGGCGGGGCCCAGCGGGGTCTGGTCCACCGACCAGCCCACCATCAGGGCGACGACGCTGACGATCGCGACGCTGACCAGTGTGGCGTAACGCCGATGGGCCCGTCGCCGGTGCGTGCCGGGCGAGCGGGCGGGTCCGGACAGGAGGCCTGGAGGTACGTCGCCCACGCTGTAGTCCTTCGTGTCGGTGGCCAGGCGGCATATCCGCTGCTCGCCGAGTCTCCCACCTATTCCTTAATGAAGCGGGCATTCGTAGCGATTGTCGGATGAAAGGCGTTTCTCCGGTACGGGAGTGGTCGTTCCTCACAACGAACCCGCCGGGCGTACGGGGCGGGGCACGGCGAACCGACATGGGAGCGGGAGTGACCACAAATTCCAACGGCCAGCGGGTACTCATCACCGGCGGCACGGGTTCCTTCGGCAAGACGATGGTCCGCCGCCTCCTCGACCGTGGCGTCGGCGAGGTCCGGGTGCTCAGCCGCGACGAGGCCAAGCAGGACGACATGCGCCGGCAGCTCGGCGACGACCGGGTCCGCTACCACGTCGGGGACGTACGCGACTACGACTCGGTGCTGCGGGCCAGCCGGGGGATCGACTACGTCTTCCACGCGGCGGCCCTCAAGCAGGTGCCCTCCTGCGAGTTCTTCCCGCTGGAGGCGGTGCGGACCAACGTCCTGGGCAGCGCCAACGTCGTCGAGGCGGCGGAGCGTAACGGCGTCGGCTCCGTGGTCGTGCTGAGCACCGACAAGGCCGTCCACCCCGTCAACGCGATGGGGATGAGCAAGGCCATGATGGAGAAGGTCGCCCAGGCGCACGCCCGGAACAACCCGAACAGCGCGACGACGGTCTCCTGCGTCCGGTACGGCAACGTCATGTACTCGCGCGGCTCGGTGATCCCACTGTTCATCGAGCAGATCAAGGCGGGCCGGGCGCCCACCGTCACGGACCCGGGGATGACCCGCTTCCTGATGTCGCTGGACGACTCGGTGGAACTGGTCGAGCACGCCTTCCAGCACGCCCGGCCCGGCGACATCTTCATCCGTAAGGCCGTCGCCTGCACCGTCGGCGACCTGGCCGAGGCGGTCTGCGAACTCTTCGACGTGCCCGCGAAGCTCGACGTGATCGGCGTACGGCACGGCGAGAAGCAGGACGAGACGCTGGCCAGCCGGGAGGAACTCGCCCAGGCGGACGACTTCGGCGACTTCCTCCGGGTGCCGCTGGACGCCCGCGACCTCAACTACGCGCTCTACGTCTCCGAGGGCGAGCTGGGCCGGGGGCCGCGGGAGGACTTCAACTCCGCCAACGCGCCGCGGCTGGGCGTACCGGAGATCGTCGAGCTGCTGAGGACGCTGCCGGAGGTACGCGCGGAGCTGGCCCTGCGGGACCCGGTGCTGGCGTGCTGAGGCTGGCGGTCACCGGCGCCGGCGGCTTCCTCGGCTGGCACGTGCGGGTGCTGCTGCGTGTCCTCGGCCGGCCGGAGCCGGTCGTCGTCACGCGGGCCGACCTGACCGACCCGGAGCGGGTCGCGGCGAAGCTCGACGGCGTCGACCGGGTGCTGCACCTGGCCGGGGTCAACCGGGGCGAGCCGGCCGACGTCGCCGCCGGCAACGTGCAGCTCGCCGCCCAGCTCGCGCAGGGCCTCAAGCACTGCCCGACGCCCCCCGGCGCGGTGGTCTTCGCCAACTCGGTGCAGGCCGGCAACGGCACCCCCTACGGCGACGCCAAGGCCGCCGCCGCCGGCCTCCTGGCCGACACGGGCCTGCCGTTCGACGACGTCCTGCTGCCCAACCTGTACGGCGAGCACGGCCGGCCGTACTACAACTCAGCGGTCGCGACGTTCTGCCGGCTGCTCGCCGAGGGCGGGCAACCGGAGGTGCACGGCGACCGCGAGCTGAGCCTGGTGCACGTCACCGACGCGGCGGCCCGGCTCGTCGGCGTCCCGGCCGGCGGCTCCTGGGACCCCGCCATGCCGGCGCTGCGGACCGGCGTACGGGCCCTCGCCGACCGGCTCGCCGACGTCGCCGCCACCTACCGCACGGGGGAACTGCCGGCCCTGGTGGACCGGCACGACGTGCGGCTGTTCAACACCTACCGCTCGCACTGCTTCCCGGCGCACTACCCGCTGGCGCTGCCGCGCCGGGCGGACGCCCGGGGCGAACTGGTGGAGACGGTCCGGACGCACGGGGGAGGCGGCCAGACCTTCTGCTCCACCACGCGCCCCGGCATCACCCGGGGCGAGCACTTCCACCTGGCCAAGGTGGAGCGCTTCGTCGTGCTGCGCGGCACGGCGGAGATCAGCCTGCGCCGCGTCGGCGACACCGGGGTGGTGCGGTTCGCGGTCTCCGGCGACGAGCCGGTGCTCGTGGACATGCCCACGATGTGGGCGCACAAGCTGGTCAACACCGGCGGCGACGACCTGGTCACCATGTTCTGGACGAACGAGCTGTTCGACCCGGAACGGCCGGACACCTGGCCCGAGCCGGTGGAGGCGGGCCGGCCGGAGCGCGCCGTGGCCGTCCCGTGAGGATCGGCCTGGTCAGCCAGTGGTACCCGCCCGAAGGGGTGTTCATCCCCGGCAACCTGGCGCGGCAACTGGCCGAACGCGACCACGACGTGCGGGTGCTCACCACCTTCCCGAGCTATCCGCACGGCCGGATCTTCCCCGGCTGGCGGCAGCGCTGGCGACACACCGAGGCCGACGGGCCGGTCGCCGTGCGGCGGGTGCCCGCCTATGCCAGCCACGACACGTCCGCCGCCCGGCGCGCGCTGAGCCACCTGTCCTTCGGGGCCAGCAGCGCGCTGGGCGGCGTCCGCTGGTTGGCCGGCGTCGACGTCACCTACGTCTACCACCCGCCACCCACCTCGGCGGCCGCGGCGGCGCTGGTCCGCCTGGCCCGGCGTACGCCGATCGTGCTGCACGTCCAGGACCTGTGGCCGGAGTCGGTGCTCGGCTCGGGGATGGCGCCCGCCGGCCGGGCGGGCCGGGCCCTGGAACGCGGCGTCGCCGCACTGATGCGCGCGACGTACCGCCTTGCCGGCGCCGTGGTGGTGATCTCGCCGGCGATGGCCGACCTGGTCGTGGCCCGGGGCGCGGACCCGGACCGGGTGCGGGTGGTGTGGAACTGGACCGACGACGCGCTGTTCCGGCCGGTGCCGGCCACCGACGAGGCCCGCGCGGCGCTCGGCCACCGCGGGCGCTGCACGGTGATGTTCGCCGGCAACATCGGCCTCCTGCAGGGGATCGAGACCGCGATCCGGGCGGCGGCCGTCGTGCGCGACCGGATCGACCTGGTGCTGGTGGGCTCCGGGGCCGGCGAGGAGGCCGCGCGCCGGCTCGCCGCGGAGCTCGGCGCCGACAACGTGCGGTTCGTCGGCCGGCGGCCCGCCGAACGGATGGCCGCGCTGTACGCCGCCGCCGACTGGCAGCTGATCTGCCTGCGCGACCTGCCCGCGCTGCGCGGCAGCATCCCGTCGAAGTTGCAGGCCGCGCTGGCCTGCGGCAGCCCCGTGATCGCGTCGGTGGGCGGCGACGCCGCGGCCCTGGTCCGCTCGGCCGGGGTCGGCCTCGTCTCCCCGCCGGGGGACTGGCGTGCGCTCGCCGCGCGCTTCTCCGTCGCGGCGGCCGAGTCCGCGGACGCCCGGGCGGAACTGGGCCGCCGGGCCCGACGGGTCTACCAGGAGCGCATGTCGCTGCGGGTGGGCGTGGACCAGTTCGAGGACATCATGACCAAGCTGGCAGCAGAGAGAGGACGGGCATGACCCGGATCATGACGGTGGTCGGCACCCGACCGGAGATCATCCGACTGTCCCGGGTGATCGCCCGGCTCGACGACACCGTGGACCACCTGCTGGTGCACACCGGGCAGAACTGGGACAGCACCCTCTCCGACGTCTTCTTCAAGGAGCTGCGGCTGCGCGAGCCGGACCGCTTCCTGCGGGTGGACACCTCGTCGCTCGGCCGGGTGCTGGGCGGCGTGCTGGTCGGCATGGAGACGGCGATCGCCGAGACCCGACCGGACGCGCTGCTCGTGCTCGGCGACACCAACAGCTGCATCGCCGCGCTGATGGCCCGGCGGATGCGGGTGCCGGTCTACCACATGGAGGCCGGCAACCGCTGCTTCGACCTCAACGTCCCCGAGGAGACCAACCGGCGGCTCGTCGACCACGTCGCCGACTTCAACCTCGTCTACACCGAGCACGCGCGGCGCAACCTGCTGGCCGAGGGGCTGCACCCGCGCCGGATCCTGCACACCGGCTCGCCCATGCGGGAGGTGCTGGAGCACTACCGCGCCGACGTCGCCGCGTCGGGCGTCCTGCGCCAGCTCGACCTCGTACCCGGCCGGTACTTCGTGGTCAGTGCGCACCGCGAGGAGAACGTGGACCAGCCGGACCGCCTCCAGCGCCTGCTCGACTGCCTCCGGGCCGTCCGCGACCGGTGGGGGCACCCGGTGCTGGTCTCCACGCACCCGCGTACCCGAAAGCGGCTGGAGGCGCTGGCGCCGGACGCGACCGCCCTCGACGGGATCGCGTTCCACGAGCCGTTCGGCCTCTTCGACTATGTGCACCTGCAGACCAGGGCGTTCTGCACGCTCTCCGACAGCGGCACGATCAGCGAGGAGGCCGCGATCCTCGGCTTCCCCGCGGTGACGCTGCGCGAGTCGATCGAGCGCCCCGAGGCGCTGGACGCCGGCGGGATCATCATGACCGGGCTCGACCCGCAGGGCGTCGTGGAGGCGGTCGAGGTCACCGTGGCCCAGGTCGCCGCCCAGGGGGTGCCGTGCCCCGTCGACTACCGGGTCCCGGACACCTCCCGCCGGGTGGTCGACTTCATCCTCTCCACCGTCCGCCGGCACCACGACTGGGCGGGCATCCGCCGCTGACCCGTACCGCGAGGGCCGGCGACCGGAAGCTCCGGTCGCCGGCCCTCACCGTGTGGCGCGCGTCAGCGGGACAACGGCACCTGCACCGAGGCGCGGGGGACCGGCACGACCGGGTGGTCGCAGAGCGCGGCGAGCTGCGCGGCCACCTTCTCCGGATCGTCGTACGGGTCGAGCCCGCTGACCTCGATCGGGTCCAGGGCCGGCACCGCTACATGTGACACCAGCGGGTGCAGCGGCCGGGTGTCGGTCTCGCCGGTGCCGAACAGGTCCTCGTGCAGCTTCTCGCCGGGGCGCAGCCCGGTGTAGACGATCGGCACGCCGCTCTCCGCCTGCTCGGCCATCTGCCTGGCCAGGTCGGCGATGCGGACGGGCTCGCCCATGTCCAGCACCAGCGCCTCCCCGTCGCGGCCGATCTCGGCGGCCTGCAACACCAGGTGCACCGCCTCCTGCACCGTCATCAGGTAACGGGTCACCTCCGGGTGGGTGACGGTGAGCGGGTGGCCCAGCTCGATCTGCCGCTGGAACGCGGTCACCACCGAGCCGCGGCTGCTCAGCACGTTGCCGAAGCGGACGCTGAGGAAGGTGCCGGGGAACCGGGAGGCGGCGTGCGCGGTCAGCCGCTCGGTGATCCGCTTCGAGTAGCCGAGGACGCTGATCGGGTCGGCCGCCTTGTCTGTGGAGATGTTGACGAAGCGGGCCACGTCGCGGCACGCGTCGAGCACGGAGAGGGTGCCCCAGACGTTCGTCTTCACCGCCTCGCCGGGGTGCCGCTGGAGCAGCGTGAGGTGCTTGAGCGCGGCGGCGTGGAAGATGACGTCCGGCCGGCGCTCGCGGATGATCCGCCGGATGCCCTCGTCGTCGCGGAGATCGGCGAGGATCAGCTCGGGGCCGTCCAGCAGGGCGCGTCCGGCCAGCGACATCTGCAGGCCGTGCAGGGCCGACTCGTCGCGGTCGAGCATCATCAGCTCGCCCGGGTCCGCCTTCATCACCTGCCGGCACAGCTCCGAGCCGATGGAGCCGCCAGCGCCGGTGACCAGGACCCGTCGACCGCTGAGCCCGTTGCCGCTCAGCGCCATGTCGGCGACCACCTGCCGGCGGCCCAGCAGGTCGTCGATCTGCACGTCGCGGACGTCGGTGACGGTGATCCGGTGGTCGACGAGGTCCCGGACCGGAGGCAGCACCTTGAACGTCGCCCCGGTCCGGAGGGTGGCCTCGCGGATCTGCCGGATCAGCGCGGCGTCGGCGTTGGCGACGGAGAAGATCACCGTCGTCGCGCCGGTGCGCCGTACGGCCGCCGCCACGTCCTGACGGCCACCGAGCACGCGTACGCCGCCGATGCGCAGGTCCCGCTTGTCGGGGTCGTCGTCGAGGGCGCCCACGGGCCGGTAGCGTCCACGCGGATCGCCGAGCATGGCCCGCAGCAGCCCCTGCCCGGCGTCGCCGAGCCCGAACAGCAGCACGGGGTTGGAGGACCGGGCGTCGGGCCGCATGGCCAGGTCACGGCGGTGCCGGTAGGTGAACCGGGCGGTCAGCATGAACAACAGGGCCAGGGCGCCGCCGACCAGCGGCGTGCTCGCCGGCACCGGTCGTACGCCGGCCGGCAGCAGCCCGATCAGCATGATCGCGGCCGTGGTGGCCGCCGTGCCCGCGACCCCCTGCACCTCCTGAAGGCTGCCCAGCGGGTGGCGTCCGGAGTAGATCCGGCGAACCGCCGCGACGGCGACGTGCACGACGGCGGCGAGGATGCCGCAGGTGGCGGCGCGCGCGAGCTGGCCGGAGGCCAGGTCGAGTTCGTAACGGAACCAGACCGCTGCGGTGAACCCACCGACCCAGGCGGTGCTGTCGGTGGCGAGGAATCCGATTGTGCGGCGACGCGCCCTGGCCCGGTGTGAACTCTGTTCACCGAGTCGGGTGGCCTCTGTTTCGGGCGGCATCTGTGCTCCCTGTCCGTCTCCGAGGGCTTCCGCCACAGGGCGGAAGGAGCTTTAGGGCTCTTTAGGTTGATACATGCCCGAACATGATTTTTGGCGTCTTTCGGGTTGGATGACCGATTTTTCGTCCGCAGGGCCGAGGGCTCGTCGGGTCAACGGGCGGGCACGCCCTTGACCACGACACCGTCCGGCACGTCCCGGACGACGCAGGCGCCCGCCCCGACGGTGCTGTCCCGGCCCACCCGCAGGCCCTGCAACACGGCCGCCGTCGTGCCGACCAGCACCCCCTCCGCCAGGTGGCAGTCGCCCGAGACGGCGGCCAGCGGATTGACCGAGACGAAGTCGGCGAGGGTGCAGTCGTGCCCGACCGTGGCGTTCTGGTTGAGGTGCACGTGCCGGCCGAGCGTGACGTTGGTGGTGACCCGGGCCCCCGCGAAGGCGACGAGGCCCGGGCCGTGCACCGTGTCCGGCCCGATCGTCGCCGCCGGATGCACGAGGCTCGCCGCCGGCGTGCCGTACGCCTCGACCCGGGCGGCGACCGCCCGCCGGACGCGCGGGTCGCCGATGCCGATGACGTGGTGCGCGTCCGGGGGCGCGTCGCGCAGCCAGGCGACGCCGCCGAGATAGGGCACGTCGAGCCGTTGCACCCGCTTCAGGTTCTCCTCGGAGGGCCGGTCGTCGACGAACCCGAGGAGGCGCCAGCGTGGCCGGCCGGCGGCGACGTCCATCGCCCGCGCGATCGTGAGGACCTCCCGGCCGTGCCCGCCGCAGCCGACGACCACCAGCGGGACCGTCACGCCGTCGACCCTCCCGTACGGGCCGCCAGGAACTCGTCGACGGCGGCGAGGACGAGGCCGACCTGCCGCTCGTTCATCGCGCTGCCGCTGGGCAGGGCCAGCCCGTCGGCGAACAGCCGCTCGGCCACTCCGGTGACGAGGCACTCGGCGTCGGCGTACGCCGGTTGCAGGTGCATCGGCTTCCAGACCGGGCGGGTCTCGATGTCCCGCCCCGCCAGGTGGGCGGCCAGGTCGGCGGCCCGCCAGCCGGCCCGCCGCGGGTCGACCGCGATGGTGGTCAGCCAGCAGTTGGAGCCGGGGTCCTCCACGCCGAGCAGCCGCACACCCGGGACCGGGGCGAAGAGCTTGGCGTACTGGTCGCGCAGGTGCCGGCGCCGGGCGATCATCCCGTCCAGCCGGACGAGCTGGGCGCGGCCCAACGCGGCGAGCAGGTTGCTCAGTCGGTAGTTGTAGCCCGTCTCGCGGTGCTCGTAGTGCGGCGTCGGCTCGCGGGCCTGGGTCGACAGGAACCGGGCCCGGGCCAGCAGGGCCGCGTCGTCGGAGACGAGCATCCCGCCGCCCGAGGTGGTCATGATCTTGTTGCCGTTGAAGGAGAGGATGCCCACCTGCCCGAAGGAGCCGGCGGGCCGGCCGTGATGGGTCGCGCCGAGGGCCTCCGCGGCGTCCTCGACCACCGGTACGCCCGCCGCCGCGCAGACCGGGGCCAGCGCGGTGTGGTCGGCGCAGCTGCCGAAGAGGTCGACGGGGACGACCGCTCCGACGCGCTGCCCCCGGAGGACGAGTGCCCGGATCAGCTCGTCCACGAGGGCCACGTCGAGGTTCCCGGAGTGCGGGTCGCAGTCGACGAAGACCGGCCGGGCACCGGCGTAGCGGACCGCGTTCGCGCTCGCCACGAACGTCAGCGTCGGCACGATGACGGCGTCGCCGGGCCCGACTCCCACTCCGAGCAGCGCCAGGTGCAGCGCGGCCGTGCCGGAACTCACGGCGACGGCCCCGTGCGTGCCCACCCGCGTGGCGACCTCGCGCTCGAACGCGTCGAGGTCCGGGCCGACGGGCGCGACCCAGCCGGACCGCAGGGCCGCGACGACGTAAGACTCCTCCAGCGGCCCGACGTCGGGCGGGGACAGGTGGATGGTCCCGCTCATCGGCCACCTCCGGCGGGGACGGTGAGGGTGGCGTCCGGTCCCGGCACTGCCGGGGCGGGCGGGTGCGTGCCGAGGAACTCGGGAGCCGTGGCCGAGCCCGCTGCGGAGATCCCCTCGCGGCGCAGCACGGTGCGGACGGTCGCGGCGAGGATCGACAGGTCCAGCCGCAGGCTGCGGTGGTCGACGTACCAGACGTCCAGGTCCAGCTTCTCCTCCCAGCCCAGGCTGTTGCGGCCACGCACCTGGGCCAGCCCGGTGACGCCCGGCCTAACCTCGTGCCGGCGGGCCTGGGTGGGGGAGTAGCGCGGCAGATACTCGGTGAGCAGGGGACGGGGGCCGACCAGGCTCATGTCGCCGCGCAGCACGTTCCACAGCGTCGGCAGCTCGTCCAGGCTGGTGGAGCGCAGGAAGCGCCCCAGCGGCGTCAGCCGGTCCCCGTCGCGCACCCGTCCCCGCAGCGGATCCGGCGGGAGCATGGTACGGAACTTGACCAGCTCGAACACCCGGCCGTGCCGCCCCACGCGGGGCTGCCGGAACAGCACCGGCCGACCGAGTCCCGCCGCCACCAGCACCGCCACGACGAGGACCAGTGGCGCGGTCAGCGCCAGCAGCACCGCGGCCGCCAGCACGTCGATCGCCCGCTTCAGGGCCTCCGGTCGGGGCCGCTCCGCGAGGCTTCTTCCCGGCGTGTCCACGGAACCAGGCAAGGCTTCGACCTCCAGGGCAGAGTCGGGCACCAGTTGACAAACACGTTCTAACAGGGGCGAACACGCCAGCGGTGCGGAATCGCGACACTGGCCGCCGATCCCGACAGGTCAACCGCGCAACCGCCCGTCAGGACGCGGCCCGACACCGAAGACGTGCCCCTCGACCTAGCTCCTGGCGGCCGCGTGGTAGCTGTTGCAGCTCGATCGGTTGCTGTACTTCGCTGCTGTATTGCCGCCGCGGCGTTCACATCGCGGCGCTCATCTGAGCCGAGCTTGTGCTGTTTGATCAAGCGCCGTCAGCTGCGGAACGTGTTCGAGTGGTGCCAGGCGAAGTAAGGCGCACTCTCCTTCGTGTGGGCGTTGACGGGTCGACCTTCGAGGCCGGCCAGCTTGCTGGCGATTGCCACGTGCTCTGGCTCCGAGCTGCTCGTGACGATGTAGCCGTGCTCGTTGACGCTGATGTAGCCAGTCTCGAACAGCGCATCGCAACTGAAGACACAGGCGAGCATCCCACGTGTGTCAGGCGTTCCGTGTCAGTGCAGAACGACCGCGGTGTAGTTCGCTCTAAGCGCGAGCGTCGCTTTCATCGGGTGGAACCGGACTCATGCCCTAGCTCCTAGCCGAAGCGCCAATAATGCGCAAGAGCTCAGGGTTTAGTCCGCTCATAAATCCCGGCATGGCCGCATGCATCATCGCGACAACCGACGCCGCCCGCCAAGCGATCGAGACTGCTCTCGGCTCAACTTCAGCATTCGTGTCCCCTCGAACGTGGGCTTGGGCGTCGCGCCAGTCATCATGGATAGAGTAAGCCGTGAGGTATGGGCGCCTAACAAACCCGATAGGATGTCTACCCTTCAACAGCTCTTCGCCTCGAACAGGAACTAGAGCTGGAGCCATCAAGGAGTTATCGCGGAAAAGCAGATCCCGAACCTCTCTGCTGTAGAACGCTGCCGGGTCAATTAGCCGCTTGAAAGCAGGGGCATAAACGAGATAGTGGCGTTCCCGCAATCTAGTCGAAAGTCTTGGCCCGGATCTGCCTATCCTGCCGCCGATGATCGCAATCGGGTCACCTGCAGGTTGCGCCAAGAGCTCGATCTCAGAATTGTGTTCAAATAGCTGAGCAACGACCGGAACAATGACCGACTCATAACCGAGGATCTCGAGAGCCCGGGCGAGCTCAGCGCACACCGTCGACGAGGGCCTGAAATAGAACTCACTCTCCAGTTCCTTCTGAGCCGAAAGCACCGCATAGAGTAACCGAACGTCCATCGGCAGCGCTTCTTTAGACCATAAGCGGCGCCTATTTTCGGGATACACGGGAAGCTTCACCGGCACGGGCTTGGCGGCGGTCGCTGGGACTTGACGAGGCGCCGTTCCGGCCCCCGCTGGTGTTTGTCTAGTAGGCGCATCGGCCTCAGGGGTCGCCTTCGTCAATCCACTCGAGAAGGCTTGGGTGCGACGGTTGCCACGTGCGGATCTCTTTCTCTTGTTCAAGCTTAGCCGCCCCCTTGCTCAAGCTTGTGATCAAGCAGGGCCGGATCACACGTCCGCAGCGACTGACAGATCACGTGGTATAGCTGCAGAGGCCCAATATGCTTACCTGCCTGGGCTTCTGACAAATCTCGTTCGTCGACCAATTCCACATGTGCGAGAGCCCGGGCGAATTGACCCTCTGTCACGGCCAGGAAAGCTTGATAGACGAGCAGCCTAGCCCTGTCATGCGGCCGAAACCGGCCACCCGCGTGCTCGTACTGCATGGCAAGTGTCAAAGCCCGTTCGAGAGCGTTGCAAGCACCGGGATCGCCGGCAACCTCGTACGTAACTGTGAAGTAAGCCGTGCCAAGAACGAGGTTCGTTAAGTCCAAGTAGGCGATCGCTAAGCTGGTCGCTGCTTGCGAAAAACCATCCAATACCTCGATGCAACCTATCCAATCATGACTCTGGGCTTTCGCCTCAGCCAAGAGCCTCAGCAAGGTGACGGTATGCTGGCCTGTGTGCTCGCTCTCAAGCAGGGTTTCAATGTATCTGCCGGTCACTGCCGCATCCGACGGCGATCTCAGCATCTCGTTTACCTTGATGATTTCGTTCTGAACCTTACTGAGCCCCGTCGAAGGGAGGGTGTCGTTGTAAGTACGCAGCTTCTCCAGCACTCCACCCACGCGCTCGTCTCGACCCCAGTCCATGAAGAGCTCATTTGCGACCGCCGTCGCATTCGAGATTTGCACGCAAACCGCATCTACTTCACGGACCCTGGCGGCGTCCGCCCGCTCTAGCCCTGCCTCCAGCAGATCTGTTACCTCACTGATTACCAGCGGCGGCCTCTCGGCCCGCCTCAGGATGCAGTAGGCGAGCTGACAATGTGTTTGCAGGTCGATAAGTGGATCTGGATTCGAAGCGCTTGTCAGGTAGCGCATTTCAGAACGCAGGCACCGCTCTGCATTGTGCCAATCCTCGTAAAACATGAGGGCGCCTGCAGTGTTTCCCCAGAGCAGCGCGAGGTTGTTATTGTCAAAACGCTGGTGGTCGCCGTAATCGCCGAGGGCAATGCACTGCTCCAGGAACTGTCCGACTAGGTCATACCGGCCTGCATCGATGAGACCCGCGAGCCAGGACTGAGCGAAGAACGCGGCTTGAGTGACAATGTCCTCCTCGATTCCCGACCTGCGGGCTTCCTCCCGAAGAACCTCTTGCACAACTTCGTTCATGGATATTGTGTAGTTAAGCGAGGATGGCCCCTCCGCCGAGCGCTCGAAATTCAGGGGACTATCCACCGCAACAAGCGATTCTTTCCGCATCGCTCTAACAATTTCACCAATTTGGGCCTTCTCACCTCTGTAAGGTATTGGCCCAGTCAGGCCCTGCTGAAGCGCCGACTTTGGGTCGAGAAAGATACACATCAGCAAAAGGTGCACCGGTATGTGTCTGGATGACATATAGGCAGCAAACCACAAAGCCTTAGACGCACATTCCGCCGCTATGTCTATATCGCCTCGAACGCGCATGCGGCCCCACGCCAACCGGATTGCTGCGGCAAGGGTCTGAGGGTAGCCGAGCGGCACGGAGTTCTCATCGTCTAGGGCGCGCACCAGCGCACGCTTGTAGTTTCCAATTCCGTCGGTATCCCCATAACATTCCCTCAAATATGCAGCCGCGAGTTCCAGTGCCAACGGCCAGCGTTGAAGGTATTCAACGAACCCCCGGAGCTGGCCCTCAGATTCGTCGGTGCTCCCCTCACGGCCAACGAGCCTTGTCGAGATAAGGTTAAGGGCTTGATCCTGGGTCATGGGAGGGACGACGATTTTGCTGACGCGAGGGCCGCTCCATGCCGTCTGATCGGTGGTCGTGATAAGAACATGGCCCAATCCCGCGGTGGGGAGCCATGTTCTTACCTGCGGATACTCGATAGCATTGTCAAATACAAGCAGCCATGGTTGGCCCAGCTGGGCGAGCGCAAGATGTATTCGCTGCTTGAGGTCTGTTTGGAATTTCGCCGAGGGAACCTGAGCCAGACACCACTGATCGATCACCGAGAAGGAGTGGTTCAACGATTCCGTGCTGCTCGCATCCACCCACAAAACAGCGGCGTAGGAGTCGCTGCGGTCGGCCGCCCACGCTGCGGCTAAGCTCGTCTTTCCAATTCCAGAAAGGCCGCTCAATACACACACAGGAAGGCGCATGTTGGTGATTGGAGTCGGCAGCGAGCCTTCGATTTCCTCAAGCATCTCAGGGCGCGCAATGTCGGGCTGACGAGCGGGAACTGTTACGTACTCTGTCCAACCTCGGTGCCCGATCGCGTCAGCTAATGTGACTGCATCGATGCACAACGTCCGCTTTAGCGTGGCGAAGGGTATGCGCGGTTCGCCTTGCGCCGCCGCCTTGGCGATGACTTCGGAAACAAGATATCCAAGTAGGAGACCAGCGGCATCCCACCCAACCGATTCGGCATCTGAGAACCTTCGACGGAGAACTCGAACCTTCTCACGTAATGCACTCCGTACCTCATATCGGCTCCGCTCGTCGATTCGGATTCTGCAGCGAGCGATTCGCTCCCACACCATCGAGTCGGTGGGCGGTAGGTTTTCGGAGACGCTCTTTGCCTTCGCTACGAGGGAAAGAATCTCAGCACGGAGGTTGGAGGCGTCTGATGGTGGGTTAGTTAGAACGCGTTGCAAAGCTCCGAGCCCGGGTCCCGCAGCTCGATTAGTTAGCAGCAAGTACGAATCCGCCTTTACGCTAACTAGTCTAAGAATGATCTTTACTGCCTCCGAGGCGGAGATGGTCGATGCCTCGCTCCCACTTTTGACTTGCACCGCAAGGAGGCACCTGTCGTCGGAGTTCAGTGCAAAGTCGACAATCTCGGCATCGGCATTCGGATCGTCTCTTGGTGGCTCCTCAACGAACAACGTCGTGGCGCGCCGATCCTCAGCAGAAATCGAATCGAGACTGTACTCAAGAGCTTGCAGGAACTGATACTCAAAGCCGCGGATTGCTTCTCGGCCGCCCATCGACTCTCGCTTCCGACGTCTAACTGGATCTGTAATTTTCCAACCATACTAGGGGAATCGGACTTGCTCCATCGAGCCGGCAAAGATAGGATTCTATACGTCTAATCGGGCGCCCGCAGCCCGCCGTGCTGTCGGCATCCCGATGCTCCTATGGAGGTCAAGGGGTGAGGGCGGCGAAGTCTGCGCGTAGGGCGGTGTAGATGTCGCGGACGATGTAGCGCTTGAGGCAGCGGAGGATTTCTTGCTTGCTGAGGCCTTCGGTGGTGCGTCGTTGCTGGTAGGCGCGGGTGCGTGGGTCGTAGCGCAGGCGGCAGAGGGCGATGGTGTGTAGGGCGTGGTTGGCGTCGCGGTCGCCTCCTCGGTGGAGGCGGTGGCGGCGCACTCGTCCGGAGCTGGCGGGGATGGGTGCGGCGCCGCAGAGGTGGGCGAGGGCTGCTTCGGAGCGCAGCCTGTCGGGGTTGTCGCCGGCGGTGGTGAGTAGTTGGGCGGCGACGTCGGTGCCGATGCCGAACAGGGCGCTGGTGCGTGGTGCGGCTTGGCGGACCAGCGGTGCCAGCTGCCGGTCGAGCGTGGTGATTTCCTCGGTGAGCGCGGTGATCCGTCGGGCGAGGCCGGCCAGCGCGGCGGCGGTGGCGTGTTTCGGGTCGTGGAGCTGGGTCGGGTCGGTATTAAGTGCGGCGCAGCGGTTAACCAGGACGGCGGCGCTGGTCTTCGTCAACTGCGCCCGTAGGCCTTCGGGGGCGGCGGCGACCAGGCCGCGCATCTGGTTGATGGCCGCCGTGCGGGCCTTGACTGCCCCTTGTCGGGCTACTCGTAGAGCGCGGATGGCTTCGACCGGGCCGGTGCGGGTCTTGGGCGTGCCCTTGGCGGTGCCGGCGAGGGTGGCCCTGGCGGCGGCGATGGCGTCGATCGGGTCGGACTTGCCTTTGTTCCGGCGAGTCCTGCGGTCCGGACGATCCACCTCGGCGACCGTGACCCACGTCGCGGTCCTGGTGGGGCGGCAGGTGGGCCGACGCCGGTGTTCGGCGCATCCGCCTGCCTGCGCTCAGGGCGTCGCGTCGCCGCCTTCGAGCCGGCGGACGAGTAGCGTGCGCAGGGGGATCGACTCGCCGTCGCGACCACCCGCGCCGACCACGAGCGGTGGTGGACTCGGCTGGGGCTCGGCCCCGAACAGCAGGGCGCGCGGGCCGCCGGCCACGGTCAGCAGGTGGAACCGCCCGTCGACGTCGACGGCCCTGGTACGGGCCCGGTCGACGTACCAGCCGCGCAGCCCCGTCCGGTAGCTGCCGCGCCCGTCGAGGCCCCGGGCCGTGAGCCGTTCGGTGGGCAGGCCGCGCCGGGTCGCCTCGGCGACGAACCAACCGACCAGCTCCGCCGCCTCGGCGTGCTCGGCCGCCCGCCGGCGCTCGTCGGCGGCCGCGTGCGCCCGCACCGCCTCCCGCTGCCGTTCCCGCCACTCCAGGCCGTCGCCCCGATCCACGACCGCGACGGTACGCCCCGCCGCCCGCCACCGGAAAGCACCACCGCGAGATCCACGCCGCTGACCTGGTCTGTCGCCGGACACTCCGGCGTGCCCACCGCCGGTCCGGTCTGGCGGTGGCGCATCTCGGGGACGCACCGGCGCGCGCCTCGCCCCGGTCCGGCCGGTAGGGTGGCGCGCTCCGGGAAGCACCAGCGCGCCCTATCGGCGGTCCGGTCGGTCGACAGGCGCGCACCACCGGGCGCTGACGGTCGTGAGCAGGTCCGGGCGTGAGGTCCGCACGACGCTGTCGAGCTGAGTCGTTTGCGACATCGGGCGCTGGCGGTCGTGGGAGGTCCGTGGGTGAGAGGTCTGCGTGACGCTGTCGAGCTGAGTCGTTTGCGGCATCAGGCGGTTGCCTGAACCGTCGTTGAATCGTCTACGACATCAGCTCGACAGCGTCGTGCGTGCGTCCCGCGCCGCCCTGGAGTCCGGCCAGATGGCCTGGAACCTGGCCGGTCTCCAGGGCCCTGCGTGCCGCGTCGCTCCGGGCCGCTTGGGCCGTGTCAGGCCATTCCGGCCCACTCCGGCCCAGGCCAGTCCGGCCCAGGCCACTCCGGCCCAGGCCAGTCCGTGTCAGGCCAGTCCGGCCCGGCGCAGTGCGTCCGCCATGGCGTCGTTGGCCGGCGCCGGTCCCGCTGCGCCACGGCCCTGCCGTTGCGCCCCGCCGCGCCCGCCGCCCTGCCCGGACTGACCGCCCTGACCGCCTCGCCCGCCGCTGCCCTGACCGCCGCCGCCCTGACCGCCGCGTCCGCCGCCCTGGGCGCCCCGGTCACCGCCCTGGCCGGGCTGGCCGCCCTGGCCGCCCCGCGAGGCGCCCCGGTCGCCGCGCGGTCCGCCCTGCCCGCCACGTTCGCGGCGCCCGCCGTCCGGGCCGCCGCGCCCGGCGCCCGCCTCCGCGTGGTCCTCCAACCGGAGGGTGAGCGAGATCCGCTTGCGGGGCACGTCGACGTCGAGCACCTTGACCCGTACGACGTCGCCCGACTTGACCACCTCGCGCGGGTCCTTCACGAACGTCCGGGACATGGCCGAGACGTGCACCAGCCCGTCCTGGTGCACGCCGACGTCCACGAACGCGCCGAACGCGGCCACGTTGGTCACCACGCCCTCCAGCACCATGCCGGGCACCAGGTCGCTGATCTTCTCCACCCCCTCGACGAAGGTGGCGGTGCGGAACTCCGGCCGCGGGTCGCGGCCCGGCTTCTCCAACTCGGCGAGGATGTCGGTGACGGTGGGCAGGCCGAAGGTGTCGTCGACGAAGTCGGTGGCCCGCAGCCCTCGCAGGATGGCGCTCCGGCCGATCAGCGACCGCAGGTCCTGGCCCGTGGTGGACAGGATCCGGCGGACCACCGGGTACGCCTCGGGGTGCACGCTGGAGGAGTCCAGCGGGTCGTCGCCGCCGGGGATGCGCAGGAAGCCGGCACACTGCTCGAAGGCCTTCGGGCCGAGCCGGGCGACCTTCTTCAGCTCCGACCGGGTGCGGAACGGACCGTTCGCGTCGCGGTGCAGCACGATGTTCTCCGCCAGCCCGGCGCCGATGCCCGAGACCCGGGTCAGCAGCGGCGCGGAGGCGGTGTTGACGTCGACGCCGACCGCGTTGACGCAGTCCTCGACCACCGCGTCCAGCGACCGGGAGAGCTTCACCTCCGACAGGTCGTGCTGGTACTGGCCGACCCCGATCGAGCGCGGGTCGATCTTGACCAGCTCGGCGAGCGGATCCTGCAGGCGGCGGGCGATGGAGACCGCGCCGCGCAGCGAGACGTCCAGCCCGGGCAGCTCCTGCGAGGCGTACGCGGAGGCGGAGTAGACCGACGCGCCGGCCTCGGAGACCACCACCTTGGTGAGGTTGAGCTGCGGGTACCGCTTGATCAGCTCGCCGGCGAGCTTGTCGGTCTCCCGGCTGGCGGTGCCGTTGCCGATGGCGACCAGCTCGACGCCGTGCGCCCCGGCCAGCCGGGCGAGGGTCTCGATCGAGGCGTCCCACTGCCGGCGCGGCTCGTGCGGGTAGATCGTGTCGGTGGCCACCACCTTGCCGGTCGCGTCCACGACGGCGACCTTCACGCCGGTGCGCAGGCCCGGGTCCAGCCCCATCGTGGGCCGGGTGCCGGCCGGCGCGGCGAGCAGCAGGTCCCGCAGGTTGGTCGCGAAGACCCGCACCGCCTCCTCCTCGGCCGCCTGCCACAGGCGCATCCGCAGGTCCGCCCCGAGGTGGATGAGGATCCGCGTACGCCAGGCCCAGCGCACCGTGTCGGCCAGCCACCGGTCCGCCGGCCGGCCCTTGTCGGTGATGCCGAACCGCCCGGCGATCGCCGCCTCGTAGCGGCTCGGCCCGGTGACCACCGCGTCGGCCTCGCCGGCCTCCTCGGACTCCATGGTCAGGTCGAGCACGCCCTCCTTCTCGCCCCGGAACATGGCCAGGATCCGGTGCGAGGGCAGCTTCGGGTACGGCTCGGCGAAGTCGAAGTAGTCGGCGAACTTCGCGCCGGCCGACTCCTGCCCGTCGCGTACCCGGGAGGCCAGCCGGCCCCGCGACCACATCTGCTCGCGCAGCGTGCCGATCAGGTCGGCGTCCTCGGCGAAACGCTCGATGAGGATCGCGCGGGCGCCCTCCAGGGCGGCGGCGGCATCGGCCACGCCCTTCTCCGCGTCCACGAAGCCGGCGGCGGTCTGGCGTGGGTCCTGGCCCGGGTCGGCCAGCAGCGACTCGGCGAGCGGCTCCAGCCCGGCCTCGCGGGCGATCTGCGCCCGCGTGCGGCGCTTGGGCTTGTACGGCAGGTAGATGTCCTCCAGGCGGGACTTCGAGTCGGCCGCCATGATCTGCGCTTCCAGGGCCTCGTCGAGCTTGCCCTGACCACGGATCGACTCCAGCACCGCCGCGCGCCGCTCGTCCAGCTCGCGCAGGTAGCGCAGCCGCTCCTCCAGGGTGCGCAGCTGGGTGTCGTCGAGCAGGCCGGTGGCCTCCTTGCGGTAGCGGGCGATGAACGGCACGGTCGCACCGCCGTCGAGCAGCTCCACGGCCGCCCGTACCTGACGCTCGGCGACGCCGATTTCCTCGGCGATCCGCTGATGAACAGAGAGGGTCACGATCTCGATCCGCCTTCGGTGTGGGTTCCGCCCTGCATTGTGCCGGCCCGCACCGACGGCCGTCGCCGCCCCCGGCCCGGCGAGCCGCCCCACCCCTTCCTTGCACCGCCTCGCCCGCGACGCCGCCCGCTGCGCTAGCGTGGCGATCATGGAACAGCCCGTGGACCCGCGCGCCCGGCGGCTCTTCGGCGGCAGCGCCCGGGCGCTCGGCGACCTCGCCGCCAGCCCGTTCCGGGCCGACCGCGACCGCATCGTCGCCTCGCCGTTCTTCGCCCGGCTCAACGGCGTGACCCAGGTGGTCAGCCCCGGCGGCTCCGGCCTGCTCGTGCACAACCGGCTGACCCACAGCCTCAAGGTGGCGCAGGTGGCGCGCGCCATCGCCGAGCGGCTCACCGCCGACGAGGCGCACCGCGACCTGCTGGAGAAGCTGGGCGGCTGCGACCCGGACGTGGTGGAGGCCGCCGCGCTCGCGCACGACCTCGGCCACCCGCCGTTCGGGCACCTGGGGGAGCGGGTGCTGGACCGGCTGGCCCGCCAGCGGCTCGGGCTGACCGACGGGTTCGAGGGCAACGCCCAGTCGTACCGGATCGTCACCAGCACCGAGATCCGCGGCGCGGCGACCACCGGCCTGGACCTCACGGCGGCGGTGCGGGCGGCGCTGCTGAAGTACCCGTGGACGCGGCTGGACCACCCCGACCCGCACCCCCGGCTGCTGGACCCGCCGCCGCGCGGCGCCACCCCGCCGCCGGACGACCCGGACAGCGGCTCGTCGAAGTTCGGGGCGTACCGGACCGAGCTCGGCGACCTGCGGCAGGCCCGGGAGCCGTTCGTGGGGCGCATCCCGGACTGGCAGCAGACCCCCGAGGCGTCGATCATGGACACCGCCGACGACGTCGCGTACGCGATCCACGACGTGGAGGACTTCTACCGGGTCGGGGTGCTCCAGCAGGGCGCGGTGGCCGCCGAGCTGATGGCCTGGCAGCGCGAGAGCGGGCACTTCCGGGCCATCACCGACGCGGCCCTGGCCGCCGCCGCCCGCCGGCCCGGCTCGGCGATCGAGCGGCTGCGCCGGCAACTGCACCGCAAGGACGCCTGGATCGCCGACGACGACGCGTTCGCCGCCGCCGTCGAGCACGTCCGCGAGGAGTTGGTGGAGGGGCTGCTCGCGATGCCCTTCGACGGCTCCATCGAGGCGGAGCAGTACGTGGCCCGGTTCTCCGCCCGGTGGACGACCCGCTTCGTCGACGCGATCACCGTGGTCGAGCAGCCGGCGGTCCGCTCCGGTCACGTGCTGCTCGCCCCCGCGCAGTGGCACGAGGTGCAGGTGCTCAAGTTCGTCCACCACCGGTTCGTGCTGGCCCGGCCGGACCTGGCCCTGCACCAGCGCGGGCAGGCCCGGCTGCTGGGCACCCTGGTGGAGGCGCTGCTGGAGTGGCTGCTCGACCCCGAGGAGGAGTCCCGGCTGCCGCGCCGCCTGCACGACCTCGTGGAGCTGGCCGAGGCGGAGCTGCACCCGCGTACGCCGGACCGGATCGGCAAGGCCCGCGGGCGGGCGATCGTCGACTTCGTCGCCCAGCTCACCGACGGTCAGGCGGTCGCCATGCTGGACGCCCTGTCGGGCCGCTCCGGGGCGCTCTGGACCGACGCCTTCGTCCTCTGAGGGGCGGCGCCGCGGCACGCCCCACGGCGCTCAGGCGACGGCCTGCCACCAGCCGTCGACGGCCGGCGGGTCGTCCACCACCACCCGCTCCCCGGGGCGGGGCACGGCCAGCCGTACGTCCCGGGCCTTAGCCTCGGCCCAGATCCGGTCCACCGGCTCGGACCAGTCGTGCAGGGCGAGGTTGAACGTCGCCCAGTGCACCGGTACGAGCAGCCCGCCGCGCAGGTCGAGGTGGGCGGCGACGGCCTCCTCGGGGAACATGTGGATGCTCGGCCAGGCCCGGTCGTACGCCCCGATCTGCACCAGCGTGACGTCGAACGGCCCGTGCCGCTCGCCGATCTCGGCGTAGCCGTCGAAGTAGCCGGAGTCGCCGGTGTAGAAGACCTTCCGGTGCGCGCCGGCGACCACCCAGGAGCTCCAGAGCGTCCCGTCGCGGCGCAGCCCCCGGCCGGAGAAGTGCTGCGCGGCGGTGGCCGTGATCTCCAGCCCCGCCACCCGGTGGCTCTCCTCCCAGTCCAGCTCGACGATCCGCCCGGCCGGTACGCCCCAGCGGTCCAGGTGCGCGCCCACGCCCAGGGGCACCAGGAACGGCGCCGACTGCAGGGCGGTCAGCGCCTGGACGGTCGCCATGTCGAGGTGGTCGTAGTGGTCGTGCGAGATCAGGATCGCGTCCACCGGGGGCAGTTCGTCGAGGCGTACCGGCGGCTCGTGCAGGCGGCGCGGGCCGACCAGGGCCGACGGGGAGCACCGGTCGCTCCACACCGGGTCGACCAGCACCCGGCGGCCCTCGATCTCGATCAGCGCGGAGGCGTGGCCGTACCAGACGATGTTCAGCTCACGCCCGGCGTCGGTGGCCGGGGCGGCGCCCGGGCGCGACAGCGGCACGGCGGCGCCCGGCCGGCGCTTCTGCTTGCCGAAGATCAGCTCGCGGATCAGGTTGCGGTCGGGGGTGCCGGCCATCGAACGGGAGCCGCCCGGGTTGCGGAAGGCGCCGTCGTGGAACCGGGGCGAGCGGGCGGCCCGCTCCGCGCGGGCGCCGGTGAGCCGGCCGCCGAGCGCCGCCGGCACGTCCCGGGCCACCCACGCGAGCCCGGCGAGCGCGGCCAGCCCGGCCGCTCCGCGTAGCCGCCGCCCGAGTGCCCGGTCGGGTCCCGCGCGTTCCGGTGCTGCGCCCATCGTCGTCCCTCCGCCGTGTCCCGTCGTACACGGTAGCCCGGCCACCAGGGGACCGGCGGAAGGTCGGCGGGGCCCGCCGGGACGGCGGACCCCGCACGTCGCGGGGCGGCTCAGCCGCCGTTGCTGGGCCGCTGGGCGGTCGGCCGGTGGGTGAGGCCGGTGCCGGTGAGGCGGTCCACCGAGGCCAGGAAGCGCCGGCCCATCCGGGCGCGGGCCTCGACGGCGGGATGCGTGGCGCCGTAGTCGGCCGGCTCGGCCTGCCCGTCGGCGAAGAGGGCGTACGTCAGCACGGGCGCACCGGCCGTGTCGAAGATCACCCCGGCCTCGTGCCGGGCGTCGGCGAACCAGCCGGCCTTCGTGGCGACGCGGGCCCGCTCGGTCGAGGACATCACCCGCCGGATCCCGTCGGTGTACGCGACGGGGGCGCGCAGCAGCCGCAGCACGAGCGCCGTGCCGGCCGGCGAGAGCAGCGTGCCGGCCACCAGCGCGCGCAGCAGGTCGTGGGTCTCCCGGGGGGTGCTGGTGCCGAGGAAGAACCGGTTGGGGTTGGCGACGGGCTGCACCTGCGTGTTCGGGAAGCCCTTGTCGCGCAGGATCCCGTTGAGCTCGGCGGCCGGGCAGACCAGGCCGCACAGCCGTACCGCCGTGTCGTCGGAGACGGTCAGCAGGTTGGCCAGCACGTGCCCGAGGGTCACGAAGCTCGGGTACGCCCCGTCGAGGCTGAACATGCCGTCCCCGCCGGGCACCACGATCGCCTCGGTCACCTCGACCCGCTGGTCGAGCGTCAGCAGTCCCCGGTCGACCTTGTCGAGCACCGCCACGGCGACCGCGATCTTGTTGACGCTGTACGCCTCGATGCGCCGGTCCGGCTCGTCGGACACGGCCACCACCGGGGCACCAGCCGGGTCGGCGACGCTGACGTACGCCTGCCAGTTGCCGCCCGCTGCCACCGTCTGCCGTTCGTAGATCGCGGCCACCCGGCGGGCGGCCTGCCCGGGCGTCGCCGGCGCCGGTTCGGCGACCTCGGGGGCGGCGGACGCCGGCGCGGCGGCGCCGAGCACCGTTCCCGCCGTGGCCACCGTGCCCAGTCCCAGCGCGGTCCTGCGGTTCACCCGGATAGTCAATCGTCTCTCCCGTCGTGGTGGGCCGGCCCACCACCCTAGGCGAGACGATCGACGCCGGTGATCCCGCGCGGCGCTCACGGCAGCCGGCGCCGGACGGCCGCCACGACCGGGCCGGGCAGTTCCCCGATGGCCCGCGCCACCCGCTGGAGGTCGGGCAGCCAGCCGCCGCGCACCGACGCGGCGGCCGGGTCCGGCGCGAACACCGTGCCGTCGTGCGGTGCGACCGGCCGGTCGGTCAGCCCGAGCAGTCGCATCAACGGCCCGACGAGGGCGTCGTAGACGCCCGGCAGCATGGTGAAGCCGATCCGCATGACCAGGTTGACCCGGCCCACCGACACCTCCCGGCGGGGCCGGTCGGCGCAGTCCACGATGGCCCGCGCCACCCGCTCCGGGGTGGTGACGGGCGGCGGGGGCCGGCCGGCCCGGCCGAGGTGGTTCGCGGCCCGCTGGTAGACCGGGGTGTCCACACTGCCCGGGTTGACGATGCAGACGTGCACCCCCGGGGTCTCCCGGGCCTCCTGCTGCAGGGTACGGGTCAGCCCCTGCAACCCCCACTTGCTCGCCACGTAGCCGCTCATGTAGGGCGCGGTGATGTGGCCCAGCACCGACCCGGTGAGGATCAGTGTTCCCCCGCCGTCCGCCGAGAAGCGGCGCAGCGCCACCCGGGCCACCGCGGCGGCGGCGAGCAGGTCGGTGCGCACCACCTGCTCGAAGACCCGCTCCGGGGTCTCCTCGAACCGGCCGTACGCCATCACCGCCGCCGTGTGCACCCAGACGTCGATGCCGCCGAACCGGTCGAGGGCCGCGTCGGCGAGCGCCGTCAGCGCGCCGTCGGCGGTGATGTCGGTAGGCACCTGGAGCACCTGCGCGCCCGCCGCCCGGCACTCGTCGCGCACCGCGGCGAGGGTGACGGGGGAGCGGGCGGCGAGCACGAGACGGTCCCCGCGTGCCGCGAAGGCCCGGGCCGCCGCCCGGCCGATCCCGCTGGTCGCGCCCGTCACGACCACCGTCCGGGTCACGGTGCCAGCACGACCTTGACGCAGCCGTCCTCCTTCTTCTGGAACATCTCGTACGCCTGCGGCGCCTCCGCCAGTGGCACCCGGTGGGTACGCAGGTCCATCACGCCCAGCGGGTCGTCGTCGCCGGAGAGCAGCGGGATGATCTCGTCGGTCCACCGGCGCACGTGGCACTGCCCCATCCGCAGCTGGACGCCCCGGTCGAACATCTCCATCAGGGGCATCGGGTCGACCTCGCCGCCGTAGACGCCGGAGATGGAGACCGTGCCGCCGCGGCGGACGGCCTTGAGCGCGGCCTTGAGCACGACGAGCCGGTCGACGCCCGCCTTGTCGGTCATGGTCTGCGCGAGCTTGTCCGGCAGCAGCCCGGTGGCGGCCTGGGCGAGCTTGCCGAGGGGCGCGCCGTGGGCCTCCATGCCCACCGCGTCGATGACGGCGTCGGGGCCGCGCCCGTCGACGAGGTCGATCAGCGCGCTGGGCACGTCGTCCAGTTGGCTGACGTCGAGCACCTCGATGCCGTGCCGGCGGGCCATCGCCAACCGCTCCGGCACCAGGTCCAGCCCGATGACCCGGTCCGCGCCGAGGTGCCGGCCGATGCGGGCGCAGAGCTGACCGACCGGCCCGAGCCCGAAGACGGCGAGGGTACCGCCGCGTGGGGTGTCGGCGTACTTCACCGCCTGCCAGGCGGTCGGCAGGATGTCGGACAGGTAGAGCCAGCGCTCGTCGGGCCCGGTGTCGGGCACCTTGATCGGGCCGAACTGGGCGTGCGGCACCCGCAGGTACTCCGCCTGCCCACCGGGCACCGAGCCGTAGAGCGACGTGTAGCCGAACAGCGCGGCGCCCTTGCCCTCGGCCGTCACCTGGGTGGTCTCGCACTGCGCGTACAGCTGCCGGTCGCACATCCAGCAGGAGCCGCAGGAGATGTTGAACGGCACCACCACCCGGTCGCCCGGCTTGAGCCGGGTCACCCCCGCGCCCACCTCCTCGACGATGCCCATCGGCTCGTGACCGAGGACGTCGCCGGGCTTCAGGTACGGCCCGAGCACCTCGTACAGGTGCAGGTCGGAGCCGCAGATCGCGGTCGAGGTGATCCGGACGACGGCGTCGGTCGGCTCCTCGATCCGCGGATCGGGCACCTCCTCCACCCGTACGTCCCGCTTGCCCTGCCAGGTCAGTGCCTTCATGTCCCGTCGTCCCCTCCTCGTGCCGTCCCCGGGGTTGCTACCCGCCCCCGACGACTTGAACCGGCACGGAGCGCCGAGGTGGCCGATGGCGGGCGGGTCGCGATGGCGGGGCCAGGGGCGGGTCGCGACAGCCGGGCCGGGGGCGGGTGGTTCGGGCGGCATCGAGGGCCGGGATCGCGTGGGTGACGGCCCGCAGCCGCCGCGGGGATGGTCGAAGCCGGATGCGCATGGTCGGGCGTCGTCCCCGAAGCGGCTCCGGCCCGGTGTCCGGTGGCCCGGCGTTTGGTGGCCCGGTGTCCGGTGGCCCGGTGTCCGGTGGCCCGGCGTTTGGTGGCCTGGCGTCCGGTGGCCCGGCGGTCCGATGGTGCGGCGTCCGGTGGTCTGGTGGTGCGGCGTGCGGCGTGCAGCGTGCGGCGGTCTGGTGGTCCGGTGGTCCGGTGGCTGCCTGTCGAGCTGATGTCGCAGACGACTCAGCTGATGTCGCAAACGATTCAGCTCGACAGGGCGCGAGCAGGGAGATCCGGCCGGGCGGGACAGTGGGCCGTATCGGGGCAGACCAAACTCCGTCGAAGTCGAAGTCGAAGTCGAAGTCGAAGTCGAAATCGGGGCGCGGGCGTCGCGGTGGGGAGGGGGACGGCGGGCCGGCGATCGGCAGGTGCTACGGCGAGGGTCGCCGCGATCGGGTGGGCGCTACGGCGAGGGCCGCCGCGTTGGAAGACGCGGCGGCCCTGTGCCGACCTCGCCGGCGTGAGGTGTGCGGCTCAGGAACCGGGGGTGTTGTCGCCCCGCTTCGAGGTGGCCATCAGGAAGTCGCGGTTGAGCCGGCCGATGGTGTTCAGCGGGATGCCCTTCGGGCAGACCACGGTGCACTCACCGGCGTTGGTGCAGCCGCCGAAGCCGGCCTCGTCGTGCGCGTCGACCATGCCGATCACCCGGGTGTAGCGCTCCGGCTGGCCCTGCGGCAGGAGCGAGAGCTGGGTGACCTTCGCGGCGGTGAAGAGCATGGCGGAGCCGTTCGGGCAGGCCGCCACGCAGGCGCCGCAGCCGATGCACTCCGCCGCCTCGAAGGCAGCGTCCGCGTTGGCCTTGGCGACCGGGGTCGAGTGCGCCTCGGGGGCGCTGCCGGTCGGCGCGGTGATGTAGCCGCCGGCCGCGATGATCTTGTCAAAGGCGCCCCGGTTGACCACCAGGTCCTTGATGACCGGGAAGGCCCGGGCCCGCCACGGCTCGATGTCGATCGTCTCGCCGTCGGAGAACTGCCGCATGTGCAGCTGGCAGGCGGTGGTGCCGCGCTGCGGCCCGTGCGCGTCGCCGTTGATCATCAGGCCGCACATGCCGCAGATGCCCTCGCGGCAGTCGTGGTCGAACGCCACCGGCTCCTCGCCGGCGAGGATCAGCCGCTCGTTGAGGACGTCGAGCATCTCCAGGAACGACATGTCCGGGGAGACGTCGTCGACCTTGTAGGTCACCATCCGACCCTTGTCCTCGGGGCCGGACTGGCGCCAGATGCGCAGGGTCAGGTTCACTTGTAGCTCCGCTGCGTGGGGTGGACGTATTCGAAGTTCAGGTCTTCCTTGTGCAGCACCGAGGGCTCGCCGGTGGCGGTGAACTCCCAGGCCGCCACGTACGCGAAGCGGTCGTCGTCGCGCTCCGCCTCACCGTCGGGCGTCTGGTGCTCGGCCCGGAAGTGACCGCCGCAGGACTCCTCGCGGTGCAGCGCGTCGATGCACATCAGCTCCGCCAGCTCGAAGAAGTCGGCCACCCGGCCGGCCTTCTCCAGCGACTGGTTGAGCCCCTCGCCGGTGCCCGGCACCCGGACCCGCTGCCAGAACTGCTCGCGCAGGGCGCGGATCTCGTCGATCGCCTTGCGCAGCCCGGCCTCACTGCGCTCCATGCCGCAGTGCTCCCACATGATCTGGCCCAGCTCGCGGTGGAACGAGTCCACGGTCCGGTCGCCGTCGACGGCCAGCAGCCGCTGGATCCGGTCCTCGACGTCGGCGCGGGCCTGCACGGCCGCCGGGTGCGTGGCGTCGACCTTCTCGAACGGGCCGGACGCCAGGTAGTGGGCGACGGTGTTCGGCAGCACGAAGTAGCCGTCGGCCAGACCCTGCATCAGCGCCGAGGCGCCGAGCCGGTTCGCGCCGTGGTCGGAGAAGTTCGCCTCGCCGATCACGAACAGGCCCGGGATGGACGACTGGAGGTCGTAGTCGACCCAGAGGCCGCCCATCGTGTAGTGCACGGCGGGGTAGATCCGCATCGGCACCTCGTACGGGTCCTCGCCGGTGATCCGCTCGTACATCTCGAAGAGGTTGCCGTACTTGGCCTCGATGGCCTTGCGGCCGAGCCGGTCGATCGCGTCGGAGAAGTCGAGGTAGACGCCGAGCCCCGTCTGGCCGACGCCGCGCCCCTCGTCGCAGACGTTCTTCGCGGCGCGCGACGCGATGTCGCGGGGGACCAGGTTGCCGAAGGAGGGGTAGATCCGCTCCAGGTAGTAGTCCCGCTCGTCCTCAGGGATCTCCCTCGGGCTGCGGGTGTCGCCCTTGGTCTTGGGCACCCAGACCCGGCCGTCGTTGCGCAGCGACTCGCTCATCAGGGTCAGCTTCGACTGGTGGTCGCCGGAGACCGGGATGCAGGTCGGGTGGATCTGCGTGTAGCAGGGGTTGGCGAAGTACGCGCCCTTGCGGTGGGCCCGCCAGGTGGCGGTGACGTTGCAGCCCTTGGCATTGGTGGAGAGGTAGAAGACGTTGCCGTAGCCGCCGGAGGCGAGCACGACGGCGTCCGCGAACTCGGTGGTGATCTCGCCGGTGACCATGTCCCGGACGACGATGCCGCGGGCCTTGCCGTCGACGACGATCAGCTCCAGCATCTCGTGCCGGGTGTTCATCTCCACGTTGCCGAGGCCGATCTGCCGCTCCAGCGCCTGGTACGCGCCGAGCAGCAGCTGCTGGCCCGTCTGGCCCCGGGCGTAGAAGGTGCGCTGCACCTGCGCGCCGCCGAAGGAGCGGGTGTCCAGCAGGCCGCCGTACTCGCGGGCGAACGGGACGCCCTGGGCGACGCACTGGTCGATGATGTTGACCGAGACCTCGGCCAGCCGGTGCACGTTGGACTCCCGGGAGCGGAAGTCGCCGCCCTTGACGGTGTCGTAGAAGAGGCGGTGCACCGAGTCGCCGTCGTTGCGGTAGTTCTTGGCGGCGTTGATGCCGCCCTGCGCGGCGATGGAGTGCGCCCGGCGCGGGCTGTCCTGGTAGCAGTAGGTCTTGACCCGGTAGCCCTGCTCGCCCAGCGTGGCGGCGGCCGAGCCGCCGGCCAGGCCGGTGCCGACCACGATCACGGTCATCTTGCGGCGGTTGGCCGGGTTGACCAGCTTGGCCTCGAAGCGGCGGCGTTCCCAGCGGGTCTCGATGGGGCCGTCGGGAGCCTTGGTGTCGGCGATCGGGTCGCCCTCGGTGTAGAGATCCATGTCAGGACACCAATCCGGTGAGTACGGCGAACGGGACCGCCAGGTAGCCGGCGCAGAGCACGACGGCGAATCCCAGCGCCACGGCTCGGGCCCGCCGCTCGCCGCGCGGGCTCTGCTGGCCGAGGCTGCGCAGCGCGCTGAACAGGCCGTGCCGCAGGTGGAAGCCGAGGGTGACGACCGCCAGGGTGTAGAAGAGCGTGACGTACCAGCGCTCCGGGGCGAAGTCGGCCACCACGTTGGCGTACGGCCGGCTCGGGTCGCCGACCGGGTTCAGCGTGCCGGTGGTGAGGTCCAGGATGTGGTAGATCACGAAGAGCAGGATGATCACGCCACCCCAGCGCATGGTGCGGGCCGCGTAGCTGCCCTGCACCTTCTTGCGGTGCGCGTACTGCACCGGGCGGGCGGCGCGGGCGCGCACGGCGAGGGCGGTCGCGGCCCAGATGTGGCCGAGCACCGCCGCCAGCAGCCCGATCCGCAGGATCCACAGGAACCACACGCCGGGCAGGATCGGGGCGCCGATCTCGCGCAGCCAGTGCGCGTAGTGGTCGAACGAGGTCGCCCCCGTGAAGATCTTCAGGTTGCCGAGCATGTGCGCGATGAGGAACAGCACCAGGATGATGCCCGTCACCGCCATGACGGCCTTCAGGCCGACGCTGGAGCGGATGGGCGACCGAGTTCTCGTGACTACCACGCGATCGACGCTAGGAGCACTTGATTCAGTCGTCCAATGCATCGAACTCGCAGTCTTGATAGCTATAGGCTATGTAGATGCAGCTCCATCAGCTGAAGTACTTCGTTGCGGTGGCCGAAGTACGACATTTCACCCAAGCCGCCGACATCGTGGGCATCACCCAGCCCTCGTTGAGTAAGCAAGTTCACGCCCTCGAGGACGGCCTCGGCGCCCCGCTGTTCGAGCGGGTAAGGGGCAACATCACGCTCACCGCAGCCGGTGAGGTGCTGCTGCCGCTGGCCAAGCGGATCCTCGCCGACGTCGACACCGCAACCCGCGAGGTGCAGGAGCTGGTCGGCCTGCGCCGTGGTCGGGTCCGGCTCGGCGCCACCCCCAGCCTCGCCACCTCGCTCGCCCCACCCGTGCTGCGCCGGTTCCGCGACGCCCACCCCACCATCGACCTTCGGGTGGAGGAGAGCGGCTCACAGGACCTGGTCCGCGGCCTGCTCCGCGGCGACCTCGACCTGGCACTGATCATCATGCCGGCCCAGGGCGCCGACCCGGGGCTGCGCGCCGACCCCATCCTGCGGGAGAGCCTGGTGGTCGCCTCCGTCGAGGAGCTGTCGGTGAGCCCGGAGACCGGTCAGCTGCGCGTCGCCGACCTGCGCGACCAGCCGATGGTGATGTTCCGGGAGGGCTACGACCTGCGCGACGCCACCCTCCAGGCCTGCCGGGAGGCCGGCTTCGAGCCGACCATCGCCGTCGACGGGGGCGAGATGGACGCGGTGCTGAGCTTCGTCGAGGCCGGGCTGGGCGTCGCGCTGGTCCCCGGCATCGTGGTGGCCCGGCGCCCCGGCGTGCGCGTCACCCGGCTGGCCCCACCCGGCGTCCGGCGGACCATCGCGGTCGCCCGGCGCCGCGACGTGGTGCCCACCCACGCCGGCCGGGAGCTGCGCCGGATACTGCTGGACTACGTCCGCGACGCCACCACCGGCGGGGACCTGCCGCCGGGCGTCGAGCCCCTCTGACGCCGCCGGCACGCGCCCGGCCGCACTGGTCCCACGGCGCCGGAACGCGCCGGTCCCACGCCGCCCGGCCGTGCCGTCCCAGGCCGCCCGGCCGCGCCATCCGACGCCGCCAGGTGCGCACGACGGAAGACGACCGGGCCCCGCCGGCCTGCCTACGCTGCCCGCATGGCAACGGGCAGCGCCGTGGTGATCGGCGCGAGCATGGGCGGGCTGCTGACCGCCTGCGCACTCACCGAGGCGTACGAGCGGGTCACCCTCGTGGACCGTGACCTGCTGCCCGAGCAGGCGGAGAGCCGCCGGGGCGTACCGCAGGGGCGGCAGTTGCACGTCCTGCTGACCCGGGGCCGGCAGGCGTTCGAGGAGCTGCTGCCCGGGATCTCGGCGGAGCTGAGCGCGCGGGGCGTGCCCACGGTCGACCTGCACGAGCAGGTCCACTGGTACAACAACGGCCACCGGATGCGGCGCGCGCCGTCCCCGCTGTTCGCCCTCGGGGTCAGCCGGCCGCTGCTGGAGCAGGTCGTCCGGGAGCGGGTGGCCGCCCTGCCCGGGGTTCGGATCGTGGCGGGCTGCGAGGTGGAGGGGCTGACCACCACCCTCGACCGGGGACGGGTCACCGGCGTACGGCTGCGCCTCCGCGACGGGGACCCGACCACCGTCGCCGCCGACCTCGTCGTCGACGCCGGCGGCCGGGGCACCCGCAGCCCGGTGTGGCTGGCCGAGCTGGGCTACCGGCCGGCGCCGGAGGAGCGGGTCAAGGTCGGCGTCACCTACCTCACCCGCACCTACCGGCGGGAGCCGCACCACCTGGAGGGGCTGCTCGGCGCGCTGACCAACGCCGTGCCCGGCCAGCCCCGGGGCGGCATCGTCGCCGTGCAGGAGCAGGGCCGGTTCGCGGTGGCGCTCAGCGGCATGCTCGGCGAGGAGCCGCCGGCCGACGACGAGGGGATGACCGCCTTCGCCGAGACCCTTGCCGCCCCGCAGATCGCCGACCTGCTGCGTACGGCGCGGCCGGAGAGCCCACCGGCGACGATGAAGTTCCCGGCCAGCGTGCGGCGGCGCTACGAGCGGCTGCGCCGCTTCCCGGCGGGCTACCTGGTGGTGGCCGACGCCGTGTGCAGCTTCAACCCGGTCTACGGGCAGGGCATGACGGTGGCCGCGCTGGAGGCCCTGCTGCTGCGCCGACTGCTGCGACGGCCGTCCGACCGGCTCGCCCGGCGGTTCTTCCGGGGCGCGGCCCGGCTGATCGACGGGCCGTGGTCCATCGCCGTCGGCACCGACCTGCGCTTCCCCGAGGTGCCCGGCCGCCGCTCGCCGCGGGTACGCCTGGTCAACGCGTACGTGGGCCGGCTGCACGAGGCGGCGACCCGGGACCCGGCGCTGGGCGCGGCGTTCCTGCGGGTGGTGAACCTCGTCGACCCGCCGACGCGGCTGCTCTCCCCGCCGGTGCTGTTGCGGGTGCTGCGCCGGTCGGCCTACCTGCCCTCGGCCTCGTCCATCGCCCGGTAGATCCGCTGCTCCGACACCGGGTACGGGGTGCCCAGCGCCTGGGCGAAGACGTTCACCCGCAGCTCCTCGACCATCCAGCGGATCTGCCGGACGGCCGTCGACTGCCGGCGCCCCGGCGGCAGCGCGGCGAGCATCTCCTGGTACTCCTTCTGCACCACCGCCACCCGGTCCTGCTGCTGCTTGTCGCGCTGCGGGTTGCCCGGCAGCCGGTCCAGCCGCCGCTCGATCGCGGTGAGGTAGCGCAGCAGGTCGGGCAGGCGCGCGTAGCCGGTCTCGGTGACGAAGCCCTTGTGCACCATCCCGTTCAGCTGCGCCCGGATGTCGGCCAGCGCGGCCACCACCGCCAGGTTCCGCGTGGCGCCGAGGCGCTGCTCGACCGCGTACGCGGCGGCGAGCACCCGGCGCACCCGGTCCATGATCTCGACCACGGTGTCCACCAGGTCGGCCCGGACCTTGTCCCGCAGGGCGGCGAAGCCCTCGGCGTCCCAGGCCGGGCCGCCCGCGTCGCCGATCAGCTTGTCGATGGCCGCCCCGGCCGCGTCGGAGATCAGCTCCTGCACGCCGCCGTGCGGGTTGCGGCTCAGCGCCAGCTTCGCCTCGTTGGACAGCCGCCCCTGGAGGAACTTCGCCGGCGACGGCACGGTGAGCCGCAGCAGCCGCCGCGTGCCCGCCCAGTGCGCCGCCTCCTGCTCGGCGGGCGAGTCGAAGACCTTCACCCCGACGGTGTCGCCCTCGTCGACCAGGGCCGGGTACGCGGTCACCGCGTACCCGGAGCGGACCTGCTCGATGGTGCGCGGCAGCGTGTCGATGCTCCACTCGCGCAGCCCGGTGCGGGCGACGTCGGGTGCGGCGGCGGCCACGACCTGGCGTACCTCCGCCTTGAGCTGGCGTTGCAGGGCCGGCAGGTCCTTGCCCTCGGCGACCGGCTTGTTCTCCTCGTCGAGCACCCGGAAGCGGACCCGCAGGTGCGGCGGCAGCTTCTCCGGCTCCCACGCGTCCCGAGGCACGGTGACGCCGGTCATCCGGCGCAACTGCCGGGTCAGCGCGTCCAGCAGCGGCTCCTCGCCGGCGGGCATCGCGGCCAGCGCCGCGCGCGCGAAGTCCGGCACCGGGACGAAGTTGCGGCGCACCGCCTTGGGCAGCGAGCGGATCAGCGCGATCACCAACTCCTCGCGCAGCCCGGGCACCTGCCAGTCGAAGCTCTCCGCCGGCACCTGGTTGAGCAGGGGCAGCGGGATGTCGACTGTCACGCCGTCGGTCGGGGTGCCCGGCTCGAACCGGTAGGTCAGCGGCAGCGTCACCCCGTCGGCGGACCACTCGTCGGGGTAGTCGGTCTCGTCCACGCCGGTGCGGCCGGCGTTGACCAGCAGCTCCCGGGTGAAGGTGAGCAGGTCGGGCTGCTCCCGGCGGGTCTTCTTCCACCAGGCGTCGAAGTGCCGCCCGGAGACCACGTCGGCCGGGACACGCGCGTCGTAGAAGTCGAAGACGGTCTGGTCGTCGACGAGGATGTCGCGGCGCCGGGCGCGGTGCTCCAGCTCCTCGATCTCCGCCAGCAGCCGCTGGTTGTCGGCCCAGAAGTGGTGGTGGGTCTGCCAGTCGCCCTCGACGAGGGCGTGCCGGATGAACAGCTCCCGGGACAGCGCCGGGTCGATCCGGCCGAAGTTGACCTTGCGTGAGGTGACCAGCGGGATGCCGTAGAGGGTCACCTTCTCGTAGGCCATCACGGCCGCCTGCTTCTTCTCCCAGTGCGGCTCGCTGTAGCTGCGCTTGACCAGGTGCTGGGCCAGCGGTTCGACCCACTCGGGCTCGACCCGGCCGGCGACCCGGCCCCAGAGGCGGGAGGTCTCCACCAGCTCGGCCGCCATCACCCAGCGCGGCGGTTTCTTGAACAGCGCCGAGCCGGGGAAGAGCGCGAACTTCGCGCCCCGGGCGCCCAGGTACTCGTGCTTCTGCGCGTCCTTGAGCCCGACGTGCGACAGCAGGCCAGGCAGCAGCGACTGGTGCACCTTCGGGGTGTCGATCTCCTCCGGCAGGTCCGCGCCGCCCCGGCGCCCGCCGCCGCCGTCGGCCGGTCGCCCACCAGCCTGTTCGGTGGTACGCCTCAACTGGCTGACGATGTCCTGCCACTCGCGTACCCGCAGGTAGTTGAGGTATTCGGCCTTGCACATCCGTCGGAACGCGCTGGACGACAGTTCGCGCTGCTGCTCGCGCAGGTGCCGCCACAGGTTCAGCAGCGACACGAAGTCCGACTCGCGGTCGGTGAACCGGGCGTGCGCCTGGTCGGCCTGGGCCTGCTTGTCGGCGGGCCGCTCGCGGGGGTCCTGGATGGACAGCGCGGCGGCGATCACCATCACCTCGGTGGCGCAGCCGTTGCGCTCGCCCTCGACGACCATCCGGGCCAGCCGCGGGTCGACGGGGAGCTGCGCCAGCCGCCGGCCCAGCGGGGTGAGCCGCTTCGCCGGGTCGGCCTCGGCCGGGTCCAGCGCGCCGAGCTCGTGCAGCAGGTTGACGCCGTCGGCGACGTTGCGCCGGTCCGGCGGGTCGATGAACGGGAACGCGGCGACGTCGCCGAGCCCGATGGAGGTCATCTGGAGGATGACCGAGGCGAGGTTGGTGCGCAGGATCTCCGGGTCGGTGAACTCCGGGCGGGACAGGAAGTCCTGCTCGTCGTAGAGGCGGATGCAGATGCCGTCCGAGGTGCGCCCGCAGCGCCCCTTGCGCTGGTTGGCCGACGCCTGCGAGACCGGCTCGATCGGCAGCCGCTGCACCTTGAGCCGGCTGCTGTAGCGGGAGATGCGGGCCGTACCCGGGTCCACCACGTACTTGATGCCGGGCACGGTGAGCGAGGTCTCCGCCACGTTGGTCGCGAGCACCACCCGGCGCCCGGCGTGCGGGGCGAAGACCCGGTGCTGCTCGGCGGTGGAGAGCCGGGCGTACAGCGGCAGGATCTCGGTGCCGCGCAGCGCCGGCTTCTTCTCCACCAGCTTGCCCAGCGCGTCCGCGGTGTCGCGGATCTCCCGCTCGCCGCTCAGGAAGACCAGGACGTCGCCGGGGCCCTCGGCGGCCAGCTCCTCGACGGCGTCGCCGATGGCCTGGACCTGGTCGCGGACGTTCTCCTCGTCCTCCCCGTCGTCCTCGCCCTCGGCCACCTCGACCAGCGGCCGGTACCGCACCTCGACCGGGTACGTGCGCCCGGAGACCTCGACCACCGGCGCCGGTACGCCGTCGGGCTCGTCGGCGGTGGGCGGACCCGCGAAGTGCCGGGCGAACCGCTCGGTCTCGATGGTCGCCGAGGTGATGATCACCTTGAGGTCGGGGCGGCGGGGGAGGAGCTGCCGGAGATAGCCGAGGATGAAGTCGATGTTGAGGCTGCGCTCGTGCGCCTCGTCGATGATCAGCGTGTCGTACTGGCGCAGCATCCGGTCGGTCTGCAACTCGGCGAGCAGGATGCCGTCGGTCATCAGCTTGACCAGGCTGCGGTCGCTCACCTGGTCGCTGAAGCGCACCTTGTAGCCGACCACGTCGCCCAGCTCGGTGCCGAGCTCCTCGGCGATCCGGTCCGCCACCGTACGCGCGGCCAGCCGGCGCGGCTGGGTGTGCCCGATCAGCCCGGTGATCCCGCGCCCCAGCTCCAGGCAGATCTTCGGCAGCTGGGTGGTCTTGCCGGAGCCGGTCTCGCCGGCCACGATCACCACCTGGTGGTCGCGGATCGCGGCGGCGATGTCGTCCTTGCGCTCGCTGACCGGCAGCTGGGCCGGATAGGTGACCACCGGTACGGCGGCGCGCCGGCCCGCCAGCAGCGCCTCGGCCCGCGCCACGTCGGCGGCGATCTCGTCGAGCGCCGACTCCCGGCGCTGCGGGTCGCGCAGCCGGCGTATCCCGTCCAGGCGCCGTTGCAGGCGGCGCTGGTCGCGGAACATCAGGGGACGGAGGCGGCGGTGCAGCTCGCGGACGGGGTCGGTCGCGGCGGGTGCGGCTGGATTCTGCATGTCGTCGCCAAGGATAGGCAGCCGACGGCCGGACCGCCCCCGGGTTACCGCCGCCCCGCCCCGGGCCGCCCGCGCGCACGCCCGCCGGCGGCGCCCGTCAGGGCAAGCGCGGCGGTGCCGCCTCGGACTAGAGTGGGGCGTCGACCGACCTTGGCCACGGGGGACTGGATGACGATGCGCGACACCGACCGGGCCCTGGTGCAGGCCGCCACGGCGGTCGCCAAGCTGCGCTGCCGCAGCGACAACCACACGGTTGCCGCCGCCGCGCGGACCACCGACGGCCGGGTCTTCACCGGGGTCAACGTCTACCACTTCACCGGTGGCCCCTGCGCCGAGGTGGTCGCGGTCGGCGCCGCCGCCACCCAGGGCGTCACCGAGTTGGAGACGATCGTCGCCGTGGGTGACCGGGGGCGCGGGGTGATCCCGCCCTGCGGGCGCTGCCGGCAGGTGCTGCGCGACTACTTCCCCACCGTCCGGGTCATCGTCGGGCCGATGGACGCGCTGCGTGTGGTGCACGTCGCCGAACTGCTGCCGGAGACGTACGTCTGGGCCGACCAGCAGCTCGACGGGCCCGCCGGCCCGCTCCCCGCGCCGCGACCGGCCGACTGACGTCCCGGGCCGTCAGTCGCCGGCGGCGGCCGCCAGGATCGACCGGGGCATCGGCACGCTCTCGAACCGCACGATGCCCTCCGGCACCATCCAGCTCATCACCTGCACGCCCAGCCGCCCCGCCCGCACGGCCGGGTCGTTGTGGTAGAGCTCTCGGGCCTCCTGCGGGGAGATGGAGAGCACGACGAACCCGCGCAGCCGCTCGTCGTCGGCGTCGACGAAGGGCCCCGCGGCCAGGACGAGCCCCTGTTCCACCAGCCCCGCGTGGTGGGCCAGGTGGGCGTCCTGCAACCGGTCGGCCGCGTCCAGCGGTAGCTGCGGCGCGTCCGTCGGCCGGCTCAGGAGCACCACGGTGTGCTGGTCGAATCGCATGCTGACAACCCTAGGGCGGCCGGGGCCGCCGCCCGACCGGATCCGGCGCCGTCCGCCCTGCTCAGCGCCGCCCGGATCGACGACGGCGAGTTAGGCCCGGCCAGGGCGTTCCGCTACGGTAAGGCGACCCTAAGCCCGAACGTGCAGGAGCCTCGTGACCACCCTCGCCACCCGCCCGGCACCTGCCGGCACCCGGCCCCGGGCGCGTGGGGGTCGTCGGCTCGCGGTCACGGTCGCCGCCGCGCTGGTGCTGCTGCTGGCCGTGCTGGCGAGCTTCGCGCTCGGCAGCCGGGCGCTGGCCGTCGACGAGGTGTGGCGCGCGCTCATCGCACCGGACGGCGGCGAGGCCGCCACCATCGTGCGGGAACTGCGGATGCCGCGCACCGCGCTGGGCCTCGCCGTCGGGCTGGCGCTCGCCGTCGCCGGTGTCCTCTTCCAGGCCCTCACCCGCAACCCGCTGGCCGAACCGCGGATCCTCGGCATCAGCGCCGGCGCCTCGTTCGGTGTGGTGCTGGCCATCTCCGTCTTCGGTGTGAGCACGCTGGCCGGGTACGTCTGGTTCGGCATCGCCGGTGCGCTCGGGGCCGGCGTGCTGGTCTTCGCCGTCGCGGCCAAGGCCCGCGAGGGCGCCAGCCCGGTCACCCTCGCGCTGGTCGGCGCGGCCCTCGACGCCAGCCTCGCCTCCGTGGTGTACGCGCTGCTCAGCATGGACGCCCGCACCTTCGAGGAGTACCGCTTCTGGGTGGTCGGCGGGCTGACCGGCCGGGACCTCACGGTGGCCGCCCAGGTGGTGCCGTTCGTGCTCGCCGGGCTGGTCCTGGCCGCCCTCGTCGCCCGGGGCCTGGACGCGCTCGCCCTCGGCGACGACGTGGCCCGGGGCCTCGGGCACCGGATCGGGCTGGTCCGAATCGGCGGCGGCGTCGCCGCGGTGCTGCTCACCGGGGCGGCCGTCGCCGCCGCCGGGCCGATCGCGTTCGTGGGGCTCGCGGTGCCGCACCTGGCCCGCGCCCTGGTCGGCGCCGACCACCGCTGGACCCTCGCGGTCTCGGCGCTGCTCGGGCCCGCGCTGCTGCTCGGCGCCGACGTCGTCGGGCGGCTCGTCGCGCCGCCCGGGGAGGTGCCCGCGGGCATCGTCACCGCGCTGATCGGTGCCCCGCTGCTGGCCTTCCTGGTCCGCCGCGCGAAGGTCGTGACGGCGTGAGCGCCCCCGCCGCCCCCGCCGCCGGGCGACCGGCGGGCCGTCCCCGGGTGGGCGTCACCGCGCTGCCGGGGCGGTCGCTCGTGCGGATCGGCCCGGTCAGCGTGCAGGTCCGCCGCCGCTCCGTGCTGGTCGCCGCCGCGCTGGTCGTGCTGCTGCTCGCCGCAGGGGTGCTCAGCCTCTCCCTGGGCACCCCGTACGTCGCCCCGGCCGACGTGCTGCGCGCCCTCTCCGGCGCCGGCACCCCGTACGACCTGGTGGTCCTCGACCTGCGACTGCCCCGGCTGGTGCTGGCCGCGGTCGCCGGCGCGGCCTTCGGGGTGGCCGGCACGCTGATCCAGAGCGTGGCCCGCAACCCGCTCGCCAGCCCCGACGTCGTCGGCATCACCCAGGGCGCCGGCCTCGCCGCGACGGTGGCCCTGACGACTGGCGCCGCGGCGGTGCTCGTGGCCCCGGCGGCGCTGCTCGGCGGGCTGGTCGCCGCCGCACTGCTGTTCCTCCTCGGCGCCCGGCACGGGCTGGCCGCCCAGCGGTTCGTGCTCGCCGGCGTGGCGGTCGCCTTCGCGCTGCGGGCCCTGACCGAGGTCGTCCTGCTCACCGCCGACCCGATCGACGGGCTGCGCGCGCAGATCTGGCTGATCGGCACGCTCGCCGGCAAGGGCTGGAACGAGAGCCTGTGGATCGCCCTCACCCTGGCCGCGCTCCTGCCGGTGCTGGCCTGGGCCGGCTGGGCGCTGAACAGCACCGCCCTGGACGACGACACCGCCCGGGGGATCGGCCTGCGCCCGGCGGCCCGCCGGGTCGGCCTCGCCGGCACCGGGGTGCTGGCCGCCGCGATGGTCACCGCACAGGTGGGCGCGGTGGACTTCGTGGCCCTCGTCGCCCCGCAGCTGGCCCGCCGGCTGGTCCGCACCGAGCGCCCGCCGCTGCTCTGCGCCGCGTTGCTCGGGGCCCTGCTGCTGGTGCTGGCCGATCTGGGCGGCCGGCGGCTGTTCGCCCCCACCCAGCTGCCCGCCGGGGTGCTGACCGCCGCCATCGGCGGCCCGTACCTGATCTTCCTGCTGCTCCGCGGTCGGCGGCGGCCCTCGTGATGTCCCACCCTGGCAAGGAGGCGTGATGCTCTCCACCCGCGACCTGGTCGCCGGCTACGACGAGCGGACCGTGCTGGACGGGCTCGACCTGGAGCTGCCCGGCGACGCGTTCACGGTGATCGTCGGGCCGAACGCCTGCGGCAAGTCCACCCTGCTGCGCACCATGGCCCGCCTGCTCACGCCCCGGCGCGGCGCCGTGCTGCTGGACGGCACCGCCATCCGGGACCTGCCGACCCGCGAGGTCGCCCGCCGCCTCGGCGTGCTGCCGCAGAGCCCGCTGGTGCCCGAGGGGGTGACCGTCGCGGACCTGGTCGGCCGGGGCCGGCAGCCGTACCAGCGGTGGTGGCGGCAGTGGTCGGAGTCCGACGGGGCCGCCGTCGACCGGGCCATGGCGCTCGCCGACGTGACGGCGCTGGCGGACCGGCCGGTCGACACCCTCTCCGGGGGCCAGCGGCAGCGTGTCTGGATCGCCATGACCCTCGCCCAGGACACCGAGGCGCTGCTGCTGGACGAGCCCACCACCTTCCTGGACCTCGCCCACCAGGTGGAGGTGCTGGACCTGCTGCACCGGCTGCGCGTCGAGCGGGGCCGCACGGTCGTCGCCGTACTGCACGACCTCAACCAGGCCGCCCGGTACGCCGACCACCTGATCGCCATGCGCTCCGGTGCGGTGGTGGCCGCCGGGCCGCCCCGGGAGATCCTCACCGCCGACCTGGTCCGCGACGTCTTCGGCCTCGACTGCGTGGTCGTGCCCTGCCCGGTGACCGGGGCGCCCCTGGTGGTGCCCGCGCTCACCAGTCCCTCCCTGACCCGCCTGCCCGCCGGGAACGCGGCGACGCCGCTGACCGGCTCGCACCCTTCGAAAGGAATCTGATGCGTCGTCTTGCCGCCGCCCTCACCGCGGCGCTGGCCCTCGGCGTCGGTCTCACCGCCTGCGGTGAGAGCGACCCGGTCGCCGACACCACCACCGGACAGACCCGGGAGATCGTCCACGCCATGGGCACCACCAAGGTGCCGGTGGAGCCCAAGCGGGTCGTCGTGCTCGACACAGACAAGATCGACACAGCCCTGACACTCGGCGTCACACCGGTCGGCGCCGCCACCGCCGGCGAGGCGCGGAGCTGGCCGACCTACTTCGGCGAGGAGAAGCTCGCCGGAATCAAGGAGGTCGGGGTGCTCACCGAGCCCGACCTGGAGGCCATCAACGCCCTCAAGCCGGACCTGATCCTGGGCAGCAAGTTCCGCCAGGAGAAGTTCTACGACGAGCTGGCCGCCATCGCGCCGACCGTCTTCACCGAGAAGGTCGGCATCACCTGGAAGGAGAACTTCCTCTTCGACGGCGCCGCGCTCGGCAAGGAGCAGCAGGCCAAGGACCTGCTGGCCGCGTACGAGACGCGGGCCAGGGAGTTCGGCGGCAAGCTCGGCGACGCCGCCGACCGCAAGGTCTCCATCGTCCGCTTCATGCCGACGGAGATCCGGGTGTACGGGCCGGACTCGTTCTCCGGCATCGTCATCGGCGACACCGGGCTGGGCCGCCCCGAGCGCCAGCAGCTCACCGGCAAGGAGGACCGGCGGATGGACCGGGTCAGCCCGGAGCGCATCGGCGAGGTCGACGGCGACGTCATCTTCGTCACCGCGTACGGCGAGAAGGCCGCCGCCGAGCAGGCCAAGGTCACCGGCGGGACGCTCTGGAAGGGGCTGTCGGCGGTCAAGGCCGGCAAGTCGCACGTCGTCTCCGACGAGATCTGGATGACGGGCATCGGCATCGGTGCCGCCAACAAGATCCTCGACGACCTGGCGAAGTACCTCACCGCCTGACCCGTGTCGCGCGCGGCAGCCGCTACGGCTGCCGCGCGTCACCCGTCACGGACTCGCCGGCGGCACGCCGCAGCGAGCGGTACCGGGAGAGGTCCTCGCGGGCCGGCCCGCCCTGCCGGAACCGCTCGGTCGGGTGCACCGCCGGCTGCTCCGGCACCCGGGGCGTCTCCCCGTCCTGCGTGACCAGGTCCTCGGTCTCCTGGACCAGGTAGTGCGGCCGACGCTTGGTCTCGTAGTAGATCCGGCCGATGTACTCGCCGATCACGCCCAGGATCGTCATCTGGATGCCGCCGAGACCGATCACACTGACGATGATGGTGGTGTAGCCGGGAACGTCGATTCCCTTGCTGACGGCGTCGGCGACCACCCAGGCCATGTAGACCACCGCGATCAGGGTGAGGAACAGGCCGCCGTAGATCGCTAGCCGCAGCGGCCGGTTGTTGAACGACAGCAGCCCGTCGAACGCGTAGTTGAACAGCTTGCCGAACGTCCACCTGCTCCGGCCCGCCTGCCGGGTCTCGTTGCGGTGCGCGACCACCACCGTCCGGAAGCCGATCCAGGAGAACAGCCCCTTGGAGAAGCGGTTGTACTCCGGCATCGCCAGCACCGCGTCCACCGCCAGCCGGGACAGCAGCCGGAAGTCACCCGCCCCGTCCAGCAGCCGCACGTCGATCCACCAGTTGACCACCCGGTAGAAGGACCGCGAGGCCAGCATCCGGACGAGGCGGTCACCACGCCGGTCCCGGCGCGCGATCACCTGGTCGAAACCCTGCCGGTACAACGCCACCATGTCGGGCAGCAGCCGGGGCGGGTGCTGGAGGTCGGCGTCCATGATGACCACCGCGTCGCCGGTGGCCCGCTCCAGCCCGGCCAGCATCGCCGCCTCCTTGCCGAAGTTGCGGCTCAGCGACGTGTAGCGCACGGCGGGATCGGCGGCGGCGAGCCGGCGCAGCGCCACGAGGGTGCCGTCGGAGCTGCCGTCGTCGACGTAGACGACCTCGATGTCGACGTCGGTGAGCTCCGCGACCGCGGCGGTCACCGCCGTGTGCAGGCGCTCCACCGAGGCCTCCTCGTTGAAGCAGGGCACCACCAGCGAAAGGCGCACCTGCGTCACCCCGCCCGGCCGGCGCCCGAGGACGCCCGCCCCGCGCCGCGCCTCGCGCCGCCCCGCTCAGAGGCGGTAGACCAGCACACCATCGATCTCCTCCCGGGTGATGCCGAGCCCGTCGATCGGCCGGTCCGCGATGCCCTCCCAGGGCGTCCCGGCGGTCCAGCCCGGCAGGGCCACCACGGACCGCACCCCGATGCCCCGCAGGTAGGCCACGCTGCCCGCATCGGGGAAGGTGGGCGTCGCGGCCCGGGTCTGCGCCTGGGTGACCGGCTCGAACCCGCCCAGCCCATTCGTGACCCGGGGGAACCCGTCCGTCGTCCACAACATGAAGATCAGGTCGACCGCGCCGCCGGCGGGCAGCACCAGCATCGGTTCCGCCGCCGTACGCATCGCGGCCGGCGGCGTCGGCACCACCGGATGCGGCGTCCGGTTGACCCCCTCCAGCCCGACCAGGGCCAGCGGGACCAACAGCAGCACCGGTGCCAGGAGCCTGGCCCAGCCCCGGGACGACCAGCGCCGCACCGCCGTGGCGAACACCGTCACCGTGCCCGCCGCCAGCACCGCCAGCAGCAGGCTCGTCCAGTGCATCATCCGGCCCGGCGTCCGCAGCGCGTCCCAGCCCGGCAGGTGCTTCGACAGCGTCAGGTAGCCCGGATCGCCGTCGCCGCCGAGGGTGACGCCCAGGCCCAGCAGCACCGTGCCGAGCACCCCGAGCGCCAACGCGACCCGGTGCCGGGCCGGGTACACCGAGACGAACAGCCCCGCCGCGGCCAACGCGAGCAGAACCATCCCGGGCAGCAGCGCCATCTCCGGCGGCCAGGACAGCTGTTCCCGCGCCGCCGCGTGCCGCTCGCCCCACCACCACGAGTCCGCCGGGGCGGTGACGAAGCCGATCAGCGGCGGCGAGAACATCTCCGTCCAGGCCAACGACCGTTCGGCCTGCGGGTTGAGGTCGACGACCTTCAGGTAGACCAGGCCCAGCAGGAGCGTCACCGCGCCGAAGACGGCGCCACCGGCCACGTCGGCGACCAGCAGCCGTCGGCCGAACGCGGGTCGTCGCCCGCGCCGCCACCAGGACCAGCCGTAGCCGCCGGCCCCGACCAGCACCGCGGCCAGCAGGAAGTAGACCAGCGGCAGTCCGATGCCGAAGCCCAGGCTGATCTGCCAGGCGGCGACGAGCCACCCCGCGAGGGCCCAGCCGGGTCGCCGCCGCTCCGGCCGGTAGCCGTGCCGCAGCGACCAGCCGTGGCCGCGCGCCAGCATCGCCAGGCACAACGCGATCCCGCCGCTGGACAGGATGTTCAGGTGGCCGGAGTGCGCCAGCCGCCAGGGCGCGTACGCCCACGCGATCCCGGCGACCGCCCCGCCCAACCGGCCCGCCCCGAGCTGCCGGGCCAGCGCGTACGCCCCGACGAAGGCCAACGCGTGCACCAGCACGTACATCACGTTGTAGCGGACCAGGGCGGCCTCGAAGCCCGAGCCGAGCATCCCGAACGGGGCGTAGCCGAGCAGGGTGTCGCTGTAGACGTACGTGTAGGTCTCGGGGAAGAACGTGTTCGAGTGCCAGAGGCCGGCCGGGTTGTTGAGCACGGCGTGCCCGGCCCAGGCCATCTGCCACGCCTGCAACGTGGGGTCGCCGATGTCGCCGGGGATGGTGCTCGCCGGATGCCGCATCGTCGGCCAGGTCAGCACCACCGCCAGCAGCAGCCCGCCGAGCACCGCCAGTGTCCATTCGTGGCGCAGCCAGCCCCACCGGTCCCGTCGGCCGGGGTCCCCGGGGTCGGGAACCTGGTCGTGGTCGGAGATTTCGGCGGACGGTCGGGCGTCCGTGGACCCGGTGGTCATGAAGATAGATGATTCACGATGGTGGCCGCCGTGTCGATCCGCCGCCCGGGATGTGGGCTTCCGGGCGGGTTGGCCGACCCGCCCGGGGCGCCGCCCGCACGTCCTCCGACCCGCCGGCCCGCGCGGCCCGGCGGCGGGTGTCGCGGATCCCGGCCGCGCGGCCCGGCCGGCGGTGTCGCGGCTCCCGGTCGGCGCCCGGCCCGGCCACGTCGGCCGGACCGGGCGATCGGGATCGGGTGGGTGGGTGGTGGGAAGGGATCAGGCGGCGGTGGCCCAGATGGCCCGGAAGGCCGCCGCCTCGCCGGCCAGCCAGCGCTCGATCTGCTCCGGGCGGGCGTCGGTGGGCATGCGGTGGGCCTCGCCACGGCGGACGTCGACCAGGACCGGCTCGGCGTGCGGAAGCACCGCGTCCATGTGCCGGGTCATCAGGTGCAAGGTGGCGAGCGTCGCCTCCTCGCTGGGCGGCGCCTCGTCGAAGTGCAGTCGGACGGCCTCGACGCGACCGTCGGCGTGCCGTACGCCGAACTGGGGGTTGACCTTGACGGGCAGGTCGCCCAGCATCGCGAGCGCGTCGCGGGTCTGGGCGAGGTCGACGGCCCTCGGCTCGCCGAGGGAGCGCAGCCAGGTCGTCGCGCCGGGGACGAGGGCCTGGTAGAGCGGTCGCCAGCGGGGCTTGACCACGTCGACCACCTGGTCGAGGTGGGTGCCGCCGGTGTGGAAGGCGATGTCGGCCTTGAGCGCCTTGACGAACTGGCCGTGCGGGTTGAAGCCGGAGCGGCTGGCCCGCTGCTTGCGCAGGCCCCCGACGAAGGTGGCCTTCGTCGGGCCGATGCGGTCGACGTAGCGGGTGAAGCCGAGCAGGGTTGCGTAGGGGGTGGGTGGGGCGGAGGCGGGCGTGCTCACGGGCGTCCTCCCAGGTCAGGACCTCGATTAGTACACACATTCTAATCGACGGGTGTGACATCTCCCAGGGTTCGCAGGGACTCTCTTGCCCGGTCCGCCGACGGCCGACCGGTACCGACCATCGAGGTGCGGGGGAGCGCGGGACACGCGGAGAGGTGAGGTGCCGTGGGCCGGTGCTCGGATACGGTGAGCCGATGCAGCGGCTCACCGATGAGACGGTCCTGGCAGTCGGCAGGCTGACGTTGGCCGCGGCCGAACTCGAGTACTTCCTCGCGCGGATCGTGGCTGACCAGGCAGGCGACGATCCGGCGACCGTCTTCGCGGTCCCCGGAGATCCCCTGCTGGCCGCACGCGACCTGGTCCGGTTCGCCGCCGCGGACCGCCACGACGAGTTCAGCAGGTTGCTCGACTCCGCGGAGCTGTATCTGACGCAGAGCCAGCGAGCCGTTCGGGCGCTGTGGTCGGAGCACGGCCGGGTGGACGCGGTGACGTTCGACGAGATCACCGGCCTTCTGCTGCGCTGCCGGGACCGACTGCAGGAACTCTTCGACGACGTGGTCCGCGTACCCAGCGCATAGCTGCCGCCCGAGGGCGGGCGCGCGAGAAGGCCATCCCCCGTGCGCGCGGGGGATCCGCGCCGACGGCCCGCACCGAGGCGCGCCCCGCTGTCGTCTTGTGCGGTGCCCGCCTTGTGCGGTGCCGATTCCGAAGGGCTTTCCGCCCCGGAAAGAAACAAAGGGAAAGGGAGTGTGGCCACCCCTTTCCCTTTTCAATGTATATCGCACCCGGGGGCTTGCGGCAAGACCCGGTCCGTGCCGCAGAATCACCCGGCCAAGGCCGCGAGCTGCGGAAACGGGACCGGCGAAAGCGTGGGTCGCCGTCGACGTACGGCCGAGTGGAGACGTCGAGCCGATGGCGGACGCCCGGTGCGCGCGTGCGGCGCACGGCATCGCGAGCCGGGAGCCGGGAGCCGGAACGAGAGTGGAGTTGCTGACGTGGATCGCCTGACGACCAGTGTGTTCGACCTTCCCGACCACCTCGCCGCCAAGGCCGATCCGACGCTGATCGCCGCCGACGAGCAGCACTTCGCGGCCGTCGCGGGGAGCATCGAGCGGACGAGCACCGAGTTGTCCGACCGCCTCGACGCCGAGCGCCGGGCCCCCGGTGGCAAGGGCCGGCAGGCGGTGGACCGGGACATGGAGGTCCGTCGGCTGGCCGCCCGCCTGCGCACACTGCGCCGCTTCGGCGTGGACCTCTGCCTCGGCCGGATGGTCGGCGCCCACGATCCCGCGCCCGCGTACGTCGGTCGGCGTGGCCTCACCGACGGCGCGGGCGGGCGGCTGCTGCTCGACTGGCGTTCCCCCGCGGCCGAGCCGTTCTTCGCGGCGACCCACGCCAACCCGATGGGCCTGGCGAGCCGCCGCAGGTACCGCTGGACGCGCGGCCGGATCACCGACTACTGGGACGAGGTGTTCACCCCGGACGCCCTCGAGGGGCACGCCGCTGCGCTCGACGACCAGTCCGCCTTCATCGCCAGCCTGGGCGCCAGCCGGTCGCCGCGGATGCGCGACGTGCTCGGCACGATCCAGGCCGACCAGGACGCCATCATCCGCGCGGGGTCGAGCGGGGCGCTCGTCGTGGACGGCGGTCCCGGCACCGGCAAGACCGTCGTCGCGCTGCACCGCACGGCGTACCTGCTCTACGCCGACCCACGCCTCGGTCACCGCCGTGGCGGCGTGCTGTTCGTCGGGCCGCACCAGCCCTACCTGGCGTACGTCTCCGACGTGCTGCCCAGCCTGGGGGAGGAGGAGGTGCAGACCTGCACCCTGCGCGACCTCGTACCCGAGGGGGCCTCGGCGAGCGTCGAGACCGACCCGGAGGTGGCCCGCCTGAAGTCGTCGGCGGAGATGGTGAAGGCGATCGAGTCGGCCGTCAGGTTCTACGAGGAGCCGCCGACCGTACCGATGACGGTCAGCACGGACGAGGCCGACATCCGGCTGCGCGCCGCCGACTGGACCGAGGCGTTCGAGGCGCCGGGGCCCGGTACGCCCCACAACGAGGCGCGCGACGAGGTCTGGGAGGAGCTGCTCACGATCCTGGTGGAGAAGTACGACGGCGACGAGCCCGACGACGTGGTCCGCGCCTCGCTGCTGCGCAACCGGGAGCTGCGTACGGCGTTCAACCGGGCCTGGCCGCTGATCGAGGCGACCGACCTCGTCGGCGACCTGTGGTCGGTGCCCGCCTACCTGCGCCGGTGCGCTCCCTGGCTCAGCCCCGACGAGGTCCGCACCCTCCAGCGCCGCGACGCCGGGGCGTGGACGGTGTCCGACCTGCCGCTGCTGGACGCGGCACGGCAGCGGCTCGGCGACGCGGAGGCGTCCGGGCGCAGGCGCCGGCAGGAGGCCGTCGTCGCCGTCGAACGCGCGCGGATGGCCGCCGTCGTCGACGACCTGATCGAGGCCGACACCTACGACGACGGCGAGGGCGTGCTGTCGAGCCTGCGCCAGCTGGACCTCCAGGACGCCCTGGTCGACGAGACCGCCCTGCCTCACGTGGAGCCGGACCTGCTCGCCGGACCGTTCGCCCACATCGTGGTGGACGAGGCCCAGGAGCTGACCGACGCCGAGTGGCAGATGCTGCTGCTGCGCTGCCCGTCGGGGAGCTTCACCATCGTCGGGGACCGCGCCCAGGCCCGGCGCGGGTTCACCGAGTCGTGGCGGGAACGGCTGGAGCGCATCGGGCTCGACCGGATCACCGTGACCTCCCTGACCGTCAACTACCGGACGCCGGAGGAGGTCATGGCGGAGGCCGAGCCCGTCATCCGGGCCGTGCTCCCCGACGCCAACGTGCCGACCTCCATCCGCGGCGGCGGCGCTCCCGTCGTACGCGGATCCGCCGCCGATCGGGACTCGATCCTCGACACCTGGCTCGCCACCCACGCCGAGGGGACCGCCTGCGTCATCGGCGACCCCACGTTCCGGGCGACGTCCCGCGTCCGGTCGCTGACCCCGGAGCTGGCGAAGGGGCTCGAGTTCGACCTGGTCGTCCTCGTCGACCCGGAGGCGTTCGGCGCCGGCGTCGAGGGAGCGGTCGACCGCTACGTCGCGATGACCCGGGCGACCCGGCAGCTCGTCGTCCTCACCACCTCCTGACGACGCGCCCGCCGCGCGTCCCGGCACGCGGCGGGCGCCGGGACGGGCGGCGTCAGCGGCGTCACGCCGCCGGGCGCCCGGCATCCCGTCGTCGCAGGAGGAGACCGACGGCGACGGCGGAGGCGGCGCCGAAGCAGCCGAGCGCCGTCGCGACGACGCGCAGCGCGGCGGTGAAGCCGTCGCCGGCGAGGTGCCCGCCGCTGACGATGGCGAGGGTGGAGCCGACGAGCGCGAGCGCGATCGTCTCGGTGACGAGCCGGCCGGTGTTGAACAGCCCGGCCACGGTGCCGGCCCGTCGGACGGGCGCGCTGGAGATGGCGAGTCCGTCGATCACGCCCGTGGTGGCGCCGACACCGGTCCCGATCAGCAGCAGTGGGAGCAGGAGGGAACCCGGTGTGCTGTCGGGCCCGATGGTGGTGAGGGTGAACATGCCGGCCGTGCCGAGGGCGATCGCCCCGACCGACAGCAGGCGGGGCGAGCGATGCGCGACCGCCGCGCCGACCGGGGGCAGGGCCACCGAGGGCAGGGTGAGCATGAGCATCCACAGCCCGGCTCGTCCGGCGTCGAGGCCGGCGACGTCGATGAGGTAGGAGGGCAGGTAGACCAGAAGGGGAACGAGCAGTCCCATCATGGTCGCGGCGACCAGCGAGTACCCGACGAAGCTCCGGTCGCGCAGGAGGCCGAGGTCGAACATCGGGTCGGTGCCGCGCTTCTCGACGCGTACGAACGCGATCCCGCAGATCACGAGGGCGAGAAGCGCGGCGAGCACCGACGGATGCGAGGCTCCCAGGGCGGGTGCCTCGACGAAGGCCCAGATGAGGAGCGCGAGCGCGGCGGTGAACAGCGTGCCGCCGGCCCAGTCGATCCTCCTTCTCGCGCCAGGCAGGGCGGGCAGGAAGGGGCACACCAGCAGCACGACTCCCGCCAGCGCGGCGGGGACCGCGAAGACGGCCCGCCATCCGAGCGCGTCCACCAGCAGGCCGGAGATCGTGGGTCCGAACGCGAGGCCGACGCCGAGGACCGCGCCGAGCGCGCCGAACACCCGGGTCCGGGCCGGTCCGCCGAAGGTCGCCGCCAGGATCGACTGACCGGTCGCCGTCGCCGCTGCCGCACCCGTGCCGGCGAGGACGCGTGCGAGGTTGAGGACCGTGGCGTCCCGGGCCAGCACGCACAGCACGCTGCCGGCGAGGAAGACCGCGACCCCGGCGGTGAAGAGGCGGCGCTTGCCGAGCAGGTCCGCGAGCGAGCCGCCGAAGGCCAGGAACGCCGCGAAGCAGAGGTTGTAGCCGTTGACGACCCACTGCGCCGTCGTGAGCGACGTGTCGAGGTCGTGCTGGATGCCGGGAAGCGCGACGGACGCCCCGGTGATGGTCAGCGGGAACGACAGCGACGACAACAGCACCGCGGTCAGGGTGAGGGCACGCGCGTTCACCGCGACCACCGACCCGGGACGACGGCGGTCAGGAGGAGACGGAAGCGGGGAGCGTCACAGGGGACGGGACAGGTGGATGCAGAATTGTTCACGAAAGGCTCCGGACATCGCATGCGGAGCCGGGCAGCTCGGACGGCCACACCGGCGAAGGGTCGCTGATGCGGCGGAGCGGAAACGCAGAGCGTTCGGCAGTCTGGGGTTTCGCGCCGCCGCTAGGGGCGGCGCACCCTGTCCGAGGCGGGCACGGGGTCAACCTAGTCCAGGGCGGTTCACCCCGGCAACGCGATACCTGCCTGCGGGCACCGGAGCACCGCGGTGGGGCCGGCCGGAGCCGGCCCCCACGGTCGTCGCGGTGGCTAGAGCTGGCCGACCGAGGTGATCCGGACGACCGCCGCGCCCGCCTCGTCGGAGGCCGCGAGGTCGATCTCGGCGCTGATCCCCCAGTCGTGGTCGTCCTCGGGGTCGTCGAGGATCTGCCGGACCGTCCACCGCTCCCGGCCCTGCTCGATCATCAGCAGCGCCGGGCCGCGGGCGTCCGGACCCACCCCGATCGAGTCGTACGCCTCGAAGTACGGCTCCAGCGCGTCGGCCCAGGCGTCCGCGTCCCAGCCCGACGCGGCGTCCAGCTCGCCGAGGTCGTACCAGCGGCGCAGGGCGGCCAGCTCGACCCGGCGGAACAGGGCGTTGCGCACCAGCACCCGGAAGGCCCGGGCGTTGCGGGTGACCGCCGGGACCCGGTCGTCCAGCGCCTCGGCGGCCTCGGCGGCGTCGGTGGGGTTGCGCAGCCGCTCCCACTCGTCGATGAGGCTGGAGTCGACCTGCCGGACCAGCTCGCCGAGCCACTCGATGAGGTCGACCAGCTCCTCGGTCTTGGCGTCCTCGGGCACGGTCTGCCGCAGCGTCTTGTACGCGTCGGCGAGGTAGCGCAGGACCAGGCCCTCCGACCGGGTCAGCCCGTAGAACTGCACGTACTCGGTGAAGGTCATCGCCCGCTCGTACATGTCCCGGACGACGGACTTGGGGGAGAGCTGGTGGTCGGCCACCCAGGGGTGCCCCTGCCGGTACATCTCGTACGCCGAGTCCAGCAGCTCCGCGAGGGGCTTCGGGTGGGTCACCCCGTCGAGGAGTTCGAGGCGGGCCTCGTACTCGATGCCCTCGGCCTTCATCGCGGCGACCGCCTCGCCGCGCGCCTTGAACTGCTGCGCGGAGAGCACCTGGCGCGGGTCGTCCAGGATCGACTCGACCACCGAGAGCACGTCGAGGGCGTACGCGGGGGACTCGACGTCGAGCAGCTCGATCGTGGCCAGCGCCAGCGGCGAGAGCGGCTGGTTGAGGGCGAAGTCGAGCTGGAGGTCGACGGTGAGGCGGACCCGCCGCCCGGTCTCGTCGGGCTCGTCGAGCTGCTCGACGACCCCGCCCGCGCGCAGCGCCCGGTAGATGGCGATGGCCCGCCGGATGTGCCGGCGCTGGGCGGCGCGGTCCTCGTGGTTGTCGGTGAGCAGGTGCCGCATCGCGGCGAACGCGTCGCCGGGACGGCCGATGACGTTGAGCAGCATCGAGTGGCTGACCTGGAAGCTGGAGGTGAGCGGCTCCGGCTCGGCCTCGACCAGGCGGTCGAAGGTGGGCCTGCCCCAGCCGATGGAGCCCTCCGGCGGCTTCTTGCGCACCACCTTGCGCCGCTTCTTCGGGTCGTCGCCGGCCTTGGCGAGCGCCTTCTCGTTGTCGATGACGTGCTCGGGGGCCTGCACGACCACCCGGCCGACGGTGTCGAACCCGGCCCGCCCGGCCCGGCCGGCGATCTGGTGGAACTCGCGCGCCTTGAGCAGCCGGGTGCGCACCCCGTCGTACTTGGACAGGCCGGTGAAGAGCACGGTGCGGATCGGCACGTTGATCCCGACGCCGAGGGTGTCGGTGCCGCAGATGACCTTGAGCAGGCCGGCCTGGGCGAGGGTCTCGACGAGCCGACGGTACTTGGGCAGCATCCCGGCGTGGTGCACGCCGATGCCGTGCCGGACCAGCCGGGACAGGGTCTTGCCGAACCCGGAGGTGAACCGGAAGTTCCCGATCGCGGTGGCGATCATGTCCTTCTCGGCGCGGGTGCAGACGTTGACGCTCATCAGCGCCTGGGCGCGTTCCAGGGCGGCGGCCTGGGTGAAGTGCACGACGTAGACGGGTGCCTGCTTCGTCTCCAGCAGCTCTTCCAGGGTCTCGTGCAGCGGCGTCATCGCGTACGAGAAGATCAGCGGGACCGGCCGCTCAGCGGAGCGGACGACGGCGGTGGGCCGGTCGGTACGCCGGGTCAGGTCGTCGACGAAGCGGGTGGTGTCGCCCAGCGTGGCGGACATCAGGACGAACTGGGCCTGCGGCAGCTCGATGATCGGCACCTGCCACGCCCAGCCCCGGTCGGGCTCGGCGTAGAAGTGGAACTCGTCCATGACCACCTGGCCGACGTCGGCCCGGTCGCCCTCGCGCAGCGCCAGGTTGGCGAGGATCTCGGCGGTGCAGCAGATGATCGGCGCGTCGGCGTTCACGCTGGCGTCGCCGGTCAGCATGCCCACATTGTCCGCGCCGAAGACCTCGCAGAGGGCGAAGAACTTCTCCGACACCAGCGCCTTGATCGGCGCGGTGTAGAAGGTCGTCCGGTCGTCGGCCAGGGCCGCGAAGTGCGCCGCGATCGCGACCAGGCTCTTGCCGGAACCGGTCGGCGTATTCATGATCACGTTGGCGCCGGAGACGATCTCGATGACCGCCTCCTCCTGGTGGGGGTAGAGGTCGAGGCCGCGCTCCTTCGCCCAGCCGGCGAACGCGTCGAAGAGGGTGTCGGGGTCGGCGCTTGTCGGCAGCGCGGCGGTGAGCGTCATAGCGCGTCCATGGTGCCTGGGTCATGCCCCCGAGCGCCAACCGGATCCGTGCGCCCAGGGTGTCAGGAAGGGCCCCCGTGCAACGGAATCCGTTGACAGGGGGCCCTTCCTCTCACGACCGGCGGTGGATCAGGTCGAAGATCGGGCGATCGGCCCGCAGGGCCCGGCGTTCGAATTTGGTGACCGGGCGGTGGGCGGGGCGGGGGGCGAAGCCGTCGTGCGCGTCGACCAGCCCCGGGTCGGCGTCCAGGGTCTGGCGCATCGCCTCGGCGTACTCGGCCCAGTCGGTCGCGCAGTGCAGGGTGCCGCCGGGCGCCAGCCGGGAGCGCAGCAGCGCCACGTGGGCCGGCTGGATGATCCGCCGCTTGTGGTGGCGGGACTTGGGCCAGGGGTCGGGGAAGAAGACGTGCACGGCGTCCAGCGACGCCTCCGGCAGGCCCGTGACCAGGTCCAGGGCGTCGCCCTGCGCCACCCGTACGTTGCGCAGGGCGTGCCGGTCCACCAGGTCCAGCAGGTTGGCGATTCCGGGCGTGTGCACCTCGACCGCCAGATAGTCTCGACCGGGGTCGGCGGCGGCCATCTCGGCCGTGGTGTCGCCCATCCCGGAGCCGATCTCCAGCACCAGCGGGGCCCGCCGGCCGAACAGGCCGGCCAGGTCCACCGGCGTGCCGGGCCGCTCCGGCACGTCCAGGCCGTAGACCGGCCAGAGCCGGTCGAGGGCGTCCGTCTGGCGGCTGCTCATCCGGCCACGGCGCGGATGGAAGGTCCGGATCGTCCGGGCGGCGGCGGGCGCGGGGACGGCGGCGGCGGGGGAGTCGGTGAAGGTCACAACGACCCGAGGGTACGCGACGACCGCGCCGAATCGGATGTGATGTTCGCCCGGGGATGAGAGGATCCATCCCGTACGGCAGACCGGGTGTCTGGTGTTGCCCGGCACTGCCCCAACGCGCCGGGAGGGGGCGTCGTGTCGGTGCACCGCGGCGGTGTGGCGCTGGCGATCGTGACCGTGGTCGCCGGTCCCCTGCTCGCGGCCGCCCCGGCCCTGGCCGCCCAGCCGCCCACCGCTGCTCTGCTGGCCCGGGCCGGCGCGCCCCAGCCGGGGCCGCGCGTCTTCGTCGAGGTCAGCCCGAGCACCGTCGAGCCCGGCTTCCTGGTGGGGATCCGGGCCAGCTGCCAGGACAATTCGGTCCCCGCCACCGTGGTCTCGGACGCCTTCGGCCGGGTGCAGGTGCAGCCGCAGCACGGCACGCTGACCGCCGCGCCGATGGTGCGGGAGCGCACCCGGCCCGGCAACTACCGGATCAAGCTGGAGTGTCGCGACGGCGAGACCGCCTCGACCATGCTCCAGGTCGTCAAGGCCGTGAAGCCCAGTCGCGGCCCGGCGACCGGGTTCGGTGGTGGTGGCGGCGGTGGCTTCACCGGCGGGCTGCTGCTTCCGGGTGGCCTCGCGCTGATCGTGACCGGCATCGTGCTCGCGGTCCGGGCGGCGCGCCGCCCGCGTACCGCCCGTCGCTGAGCCCGGTCATGGTCCCCGCACCCGCCCCGCAGTCGGCCACCACAGCGGCCCGCAACCCACGGCCGCCCGGACGCCGCCCCTGGTCGGTGCCGCTGGCGGTGGTGCTGGTGCTGGCCGGGGTCTTCGCCACCGGCGCGGGCCTGGGGCGCACCGCCGGGCCGTTCGACTGGGCCGCCGGCGGAGGACAGGACCGGCCGGCCCGCAGCGAGAACGGCGCGCTGGCGGCCAGCCGGCCGGTGCGCCTGTCGATTCCCGCGATCAAGGTGTCCGCCCCGGTGGCTCCCGTCGGCCAGGCCCGGGACGGCTCCATCGCCGTCCCGCCGCTGGAGCGGGCCGACGAGACCGGCTGGTACGACCGGGGCCCCACCCCGGGCGAGCCGGGCCCGTCGGTCATCGTCGGGCACGTGGACACCAAGCGCGGCCCGTCGGTCTTCTACGACCTGCACAAGCTGCGCCCGGACGACACCGTCGAGGTGGCCCGGGCGGACGGATCGGTCGTGGTGTTCCGGGTCGACTCTGTGGAGCACTTCCCCAAGGAGCGGCTGCCGGCGGAGCGGGTCTACGGCGACGAGGGCCCCGCGGGCCTGCGCCTGATCACCTGCGGCGGCGACTGGCTCGGCGGCCGGACGGGCTACGCCGACAACATCATCGCCTTCGCCACCCTGCTCTCCTCCCGCAACCCCTGAACGCAGGCTCCCACTCACGCTCGCTGCCGGATCGGGTGCCCATGCGGCCCGGACACACCTGCCAGACAGTTGCCAGCTCATCACACTGTGTAGCAGGATGAACCGAGGGTGCATCGGAATGTCCGGAGAGGGCGCTGGATGAACTATGCGGTGATCGAGGCGATGACTGCGGCCGGCCTCACTGCCGACAACCTCGCAGCCGAGATAGGCGTTGATCCGAAGACGGCGGCCCGGTGGGCAAACCCGGGACATATTCCGCAGTCTCGTCACCGGGCGAAGGTCGCGGATCTTCTCGGCCGTGAAGTGCTGGATCTCTGGCCAGGCATCTTGAAGCGGCGGGAACCGGTGTGGCTCCGACAGTGGGTGGACTGGGAACGCGCAGCGGTCGCGCTGAAGTGGTTCGAGCTGGCCTGGGTGCCGGGTCTGTTCCAGACCAAGGCGTACGCGCAAGCGACGTTGGCCGGTGAGCCCTTGTCCACCAGCGAGCTGGATGAGCTGGTCGAGGCGCGTCTGAATCGACAAGCCGTGCTGCACCGGGAGCGGCCACCGCTGCTGATCGCAGTCATGGACGAAGCGGTCCTCTGGCGAGCCGTCGACGGCGATCGAGAACTGATGCGCGAACAGTGCGAACACCTCGCGGCGTGCGCGCGGCTGCCTTCCGTGCAGGTGTATGTGGTTCCTTCGTCCGTGGGGATGTATCCGGGTCTCGGCGGGCCGCTGATTCTCGCCGAGCTGCCCGAGGGCGAACAGGTCGCTCATGTCGACAGCCAGGCGCGAGCAGAGGTCATTTCCGAGACCGTGGACGTTGCTAAGCTCGTTGTCCGGTGGGAAAGAATTCGGGGCGAAGCCCTCTCGCGGGCGCAGTCACTAGACCTCATCACGAAAGCAGCAGAGCATCATGGATCTGGCCGGCGCGCAGTGGCGTAAGAGCACGAAGAGCGGAAACAACGGCGGATCGTGCGTCGAGGTCGCGGACAACCTTCGCGATCACGTGCTGGTTCGCGATACGAAGGATCGCGATGGCGCAACCCTCATTTTCGGCCGGGACGCGTGGCGCGGTTTCGTGACATTGGCGAAGGAGATCGGCCCGGTCGGCTGACTGCGGCGGCATGAACATGCCCCTGGCGAATGCCGGGGGCATGTTCTGGTTCCTGGGCCGCCTGGGACCGTGCCGCCTCGCGCGACGGGTCAGGGGCGGGGTGGGACCTGCTGGACGACCTCGAACTCCAGGAGGGTGGCGCCGGAGGCGACCGGGGGACGCTTCTCGCCCGTCCCGGCGTGGGCGGCGCGGGAAGGGCCGGCAGCCCACGCCTGATAGGCCTCCTCGGTCTCCCAGCGGGTGTAGACGAAGTAGCGGTTCTCCCCGGCCACCGGGCGCAGCAGTTCGAAGCCGAGGAAGCCGGGGGAGTTCTCCACCGCCCCGGCCCGCGCGGCGAACCGCTTTTCCAGCTCCTCGCCCGCGCCTGGAGGGACGTCGATCGCGTTGATCTTCACGACTGCCATGGCTCCACCCTAGCGACGGGGCCGGGGCTCAGAACGACTCGACGGCCGGAACCAGGTCGGCGTCGACCACGATCGGCGCGTGGTCGGAGGGCCCCTTGCCCTTGCGCGCCTCCCGGTCCACGTACGCGGAGCGGACCGCCCGGGCGAACGGCGCCGAGGCGTACACGAGGTCGATCCGCATGCCCTTGTTCTGGTGGAACATGCCGGCCCGGTAGTCCCAGTAGGTGAACGGGTGCGGGCCCTTCATCGGCGTGGGCACCACGTCGGAGAGCCCGAGGTCGCGCAGCGCCGCGAGGGCCGCCCGCTCGGCGGGGGTGACGTGCGTGGAGTGGGTGAACAGCGCCGGGTCCCAGACGTCGGCGTCGGTGGGCGCCACGTTGAAGTCGCCGCAGACCGCCAGCGGCAGGCCGCCGGTCAGCTCCGTCTCGACCGCGTCCCGCAGCGCCGCGAACCAGGCGAGCTTGTACGCGTAGTGCGGGTCGTCCGGGGCCCGGCCGTTCGGCACGTACACCGACCAGACCCGGACCCCGTCGCAGGTCGCCGAGATGGCCCGGGCCTCGGGATCGGGGAAGCCCGGCTCGCCGGGGAACCCCACCGTGACGTCGGCCAGGCCGACCCGGGACAGGATCGCCACCCCGTTCCACCGACCGTCGCTGTGGCTGGCCACCGTGTAGCCCAGCTCGCCCACCTCGGCCACCGGGAAGGCGCCGTCCGGGCACTTCGTCTCCTGGAGGCAGACGACGTCGGGGCCCGTGCCCGCCAACCAGTCCAGCAGCCGGGGCAGGCGGGCCTTCACCGAGTTCACGTTCCAGGTCGCCAGGCGCATGTGACCAGCCTGCCCCATCCCCCCGCGTGTCGCCGGTTCAGCTGCCCGGGGTGTCGCCCGGGCGGGTCTGCTCGGCCAGGAACCGCTCCAGTTCGGCGCCCAGCTCGTCGGCGGTGGGCAGTGGCCCGGCCTCGGCGGCCAGCAGGTTCCTCTCGCCCCGGCCGCGCGCGAACGCGTCGTACTGCTCCTCGAGGGCCTGCACCAGCTGGGCGGCGTCGTCGGTCTGGGCGACCTGCCGGTCGATCTCCACCCGGACCACCTCGGCCGCCGAACGCAGCCCGTCGCGGGGCAGCAGCAGCCCGGTGCTGCGGGACACGGAGGCGAGCAGCACCTCGGCGGCGGCCGGGTACTCCGTCTGCGCCACGTAGTGCGGCACGTGGGCGGCGAAACCGAGGGCGTCACGGCCCAGCTCGCCGAGGCGGTACTCCAGCAGGTGCCCGACGCTGCCCGGCACCTGCACCCGCTGCAACCACGGCTCGTAGCCGGCGATCAGCTCGCGGCGGGTGGCGTGTGCGGTCACCCCGGCGGGCCGGGTGTGCGGCACGGCCATCGGGATCGAGTTGAGCCCGACGGTGAGCCGGACGTCCAGCCGCGCGGAGATGCCGGCCACCGCGGCCACGAAGCGCTCCCACTGCAGGTCCGGCTCCGGGCCGGTGAGTAGCAGGAAGGGGGTCTCGTCGTCGTCGCGGAGCAGGTGCAGCTCCAGCGCCGGGGCGTCGTACGACTCCCAGTGGTCCTCGACGAAGGTCATCACCGGGCGGCGCGAGCGGTAATCGAAGAGCTGGTCGACGTCGAACCGCGCGATCGGGCGGGCGTCCAGGGAGGTGAGCAGCTGCTCCCTCGCCAGTCGGGTGGCGCTGCCGGCGTCGACGAAGCCGGTGAGGGTCTGGATCAGGACCGGCTGACCGAGGTCGGGCAGATCGTCGGTGAGCTCGTAGAGCTCGTGTGGGTCGAGCACCGGTGCGGACCTCCCTGGTCGTGCGTACGGGTCGCCGCGCGAGGGCACCCGGTTCGGGGAACGTACCCGCCATCCTCGTGCATTCCTCGCCGCGCCCCGCCGCGGGTCGTCACCTGTCCGGTAATCGGGCGTATGCCCGCAAGCCCACCGGCGGACGAGGAACGTTGACCGTCAGGACGACCAGGCTATCGGCCGAACGGGCGAGTTTGGGGATCATGGGCCGGACGGTGGGGGTTTGTCCGTGTTTCGGGCGCGCAGGGGCGGGCCGGGGCGACCCGGAGGTCTGACCGGTCCGCGAGGTCCGTCCCCCGGGCTGCCCGGGGCGGCAGGGGCGTCCACCAGGCCCAGCCCATATCGTGAGGAAAGCCACGAGATCACCCGGGGTGATCGGCGGGTGGGCCTGCCTAGCCTCGGCTGATGCGTGACGACCGCACCCTCGACGACCAGATCGCCCCCGGTGACCCGGTTGGCCGTTCGAACGATACCCCCTCGTACGTTCGGTCAACCGCCCTCCGCGCCGCCGGGGCGTACGCCCACCTGCTGACACGCGGGCCCGCCCGGGCCCGGATCGCCCTCGCCACCGGCGTGCTGTGCTGCCTCGGCCTGACCGCCGTCGCCCAGGGCGCGGGGGACGACTCCGCCGACCCGGCCCCCGCCGCCGCCCCCTCCGCGCTCGCCGAGCGCGCCGAGCCGGACCCGGCCTCCCGCAAGGTGGAACGCGTCGCCACCTCCGCCAGCCCGACCCCGACCCGCGCCGCCGACCCGGACACCACCACCCCGGCACCGGAGAAGACCACCCGCAAGCCGATCGACCCCGCCCCGGTCGTCGGGCTCGACGACGCCCAGATGGAGAACGCCGAGGAGATCGTGCGGACCGGGCGCGAGATGGGGATGCCCCGGCGCGCGCTGGTGATCGCGGTCGCCACCGCGATGCAGGAGAGCAACCTCTACAACGTCGCCAGCGGGGTGCTCCCCGAGTCCCGCGAGTACCCGCACCAGGGCATCGGGTGGGACCACGACTCGGTCGGGCTGTTCCAGCAGCGCTCCAGCAGCGGCTGGGGCGAGGTCGGTGAGCTGATGGACCCGGAGTTCGCCACCCGACAGTTCCTCTCGGCGCTGGCGCGGGTGCCGGGCTGGCAGCAGATGCGGCTCACCGACGCCGCCCAGGCGGTGCAGATCTCCGCCTACCCGGAGCACTACGCCAAGCACGAGTGGCGCGCCTCCAAGGTCGTCGCGGCGTGCCTGGAGGCCGGGCAGTAGGCTCCTACCAACCACAGTGGACGGTTGCGGTTCGCGCATCCGGGGTACATGTGTTGTCGCTCCGAGGTACACATGGAACAGGCACCACCGACTGGAGGACGACATGTCACTGATGCAGCGGATCAGCACCTTCCTGCGTTCGCCCAAGGGTCAGCAGATGGTCGACCGTGGCCGTCGCGAGCTGGCCAAGCCCGGCACCCAGCAGAAGCTCCGGGGTCTCGCGGCCAAGCTCCAGAACCGCCGCTGACCCGTCACCGCCGACCTCTCCGACCCCCGGGAGACCCTGTGACCGATCCCGCGCCCGCCGACGACCAGCGCGTCGCCGAAGGACCTCAGCCGCCGGCCGTGGTTCCGGCACCGACGCAGGAGGCCACCGAGGCGCCGCCGCTGAAGCTCTGGGACCGGATGCGGGAGGACCCGCAGTACGCCCCCGAGCACCTCGCCCTGGAGGCCGTACGCCGGCTGGGGCCGGAGGCGGCGCAGTGGGCCGCGCGGGCCCGGGCCGAGCAGCCCGGCGTCTCCGCCGAGGCCCTGGCGGAGCAGGCGGTACGCAAGTTCGTCAACCACGCCCGGCTCTCCGGGGCGGTGTCGGGCGCCGCCGGGCTGCCCGGCGCCGTGATCGACGTGGGGATCCTGGCCTGGACGCAGGCCCGGATGGTGCTGCACGTCGCCGCCGCGTACGGGGTCGACCCGCTGCACGGCGACCGGGCGACCGACCTGCTGGTGCTGCAGAAGGTGCACAAGGTCGCCGAGAGCGCCCGGCTCGCGCTCGGGGTGGCCGCCGGCCGGGAGCGCGCCGGGGCCCTCTTCGGCAGCGGGGGGCAGAACCCGCTCGGCAAGGTCATGCTGCGCCTCGGCGTGCGACTGGCCCAGATGGCCGGGGTGCGCGCGGCGAAGCGGGTCTTCGCCAAGGTGGTGCCCGGCGCGGCGATCGTGCTCGGCACCTGGGCCAACTCGTCGGCCACCAAGGATCTCGCCGTGCGCTCCCACGCCCTCTACCGCCAGCACGGCGGACCGACCGTCCCCGAGCCCCGCCGGCCCTGACGCCGGTCGTCACCCGCCATCCCGCCGCCCGTCCGCCCGCCCGCCCCTGCGGGTGTGCGGTCGGCCGGCAGGGTCAGGAGCCGAGGCCCGAGGCGCGCCACGCCACGTCGGCCAGCCGGTCCTGCCCGGCGGCGTTGGGATGGAACCAGTCCAGCGGGTTGACCAGCTCCAGGTCGAACCGCACGCGGTGCACCGCCCCGCCGTCGTGCCGGCAGCGCGAGCCGTACGCCTTGCAGGCGGCGGCGAGCTGGGCGTTGTAGTCGGCGATGCGCTCCCGCACGGCCGCCCGGCGGGCCCGGTCGAGCGGGTCCGTCGAGGTGGGGTTGGCCAGCAGCGCCGGGCAGACGCCCCGCTTCCAGGCCCGCACCGCCCGCGCGTCGGTGTGCCCGACCTCCCAGAGCCGGTGCAGGTTGGGCACGCTCACCACCAGCACCCTGGCCTTCGGTCGCCCCTGCCGCAGCACCCGCAGGCCGCGGTCCACCTCGGCGCGGAACTGCTTCACCGGGGTCATCGCCTCGATGCCGCCCCGGCACACGTCGTTGGCGCCGATCAGCACGGTGACGTGGTCGACGCGGTCGCGTACCGCCCGCTGGGCCTGCCCCTCCAGCGACGCCGCGCGGGCCCCGGGGCTGGCGTGGTTGTGGGCCTTGCCCCGGATCGCCGGGTTCCGGTCGAGCAGCCGCCGGTAGAGGCTGTCGACGCGCAGCCCGTCGCCGGTGGACCAGGAGTTGCGCTCGCACGAGACGAGCACCAGGCAGGAGCCGAAGCCGGTGCTGATCGAGTCGCCGAGGGCCGCGATGCCGCCGGGCGAGCCGGGCGACGGCGTCTCCCGCGGCGGGCGGGAGCCGGGCTCCCCGCCGCCCTCGCAGGCGAGCGCGACCAGCGCCAGCAGACAGGCGGCCACGGTGACCCAGCGTCGAGGCATACCATCCCCAGTCCCGCAGCGGAGAGCGACAGCGCGGTAACTCTAAGCGCGGCCCCGGTGGGGCAACCCGCCGCTGTCGACAATGCGGCAGAGGGCTGTTCCCGCTCGGCTTCGCATGCTAGCGGATCGATACGTCAGGCGGGGCCAGCGTGGCGGGCGGGGGCCAGCGCGCGAGGCGGAGGCCGGTGGGCCGGGCGGGGGTCAGCGCGCCAGGCGGGGGTCGGCGCGCCAGGGCGCGGGCTGGCCGTGCAGCCACCAGTGCAGGGTCCGGGTGATCCGGGGCAGCACCAGGTAGGTCATCAGCGGGGTCAGCGTGAGGGTCATCATCAGCACCCTGGCGGCCAGCGGCACGTCCGGGAGGAAACGGCTGGTGAGCAGCGTCGCGGTCAGGCTGAGCGGGAAGAACGCCAGCCAGATCGTCACCGCCTGCTTCCAGCGCGGCGGGGAGGGCGGCGGGACCGTCGGCTCGGCGCTGACCGGCACGGTCTGCGCCACGTGCTCCGGCGGCGGGTCGAACCAGCCCTCGACGCCGGTACGCCGCTCGACCCGCGTGTGCTCGACGATGCCCTGCGCCGAGGAGAGCCACCAGTGCCGCTGCGGGGACTCCTCCCAGCGGCGCAGCGTGTCGTGGTCGGCGAAGCGGTAGATGATGTGCCACTCCCCGGAGCCGGGCGCGCTGCGTACCCAGCCGGACCCGAGGAACCCCGGGAACGCCTCGGCCAGCGCCGTGCCGGCCCGCATCCAGGCCACCATCTCGCTGGTCCGGGCGGGGTCGGTGCGCCGGGCGACGGCGACGGTCACCGGCAGCGCGTGGGTCATCGTCATACCGGCCATCCTCTCCGCTCGGAGCCGGTTCGACAGGCTCACGGGCCACCGGTATGACGCACCCCACCAGCGGGGTGACGCGGCCCACCGCGAGGGCCGACGCGGCAGGACCGGTGGGGCCGGCGCGGCCGACCGCGATGGCCGGCGCGGCAGGACCGGCGGGGCCGGCGCGGCCCACCGGCGGGGTGGCGGCCGGCCAACCCGCGCGGGGAGCAGGGGGAGCCCGGGGCCCACCGCCGGGGCGGGTTAAGCGGGTCGATCGGGGGTAGGTCGGTGAGATGACGAGATCGCAGCCCCGGCGCGCCCGTGGCACGGTCGGCCACGCCTACAGCGCGCTCAACATGCGGCTCGTGCTCGCCGGGTTCGGTCTGGTGACCATGACCGTCTTCGCGGTGCTGGCGTTCAACGCCGACCTGGTGTGGCTCGGGGTCCTCTGCGTGGTCTTCGCGGTGGTCGCCGTGGTCGACCTGATCATCATCCAGCGGCGCCGCGCCGCCCGCCGCCGGGAGGAACCGGGAGCCCGCCACTCACTCTTCGAGTGACAGGAGTACGAGATGCCCATCGCGACCACCAATCCCGCCACGGGACAGACGCTCAAGACGTACGAACCGATGTCGCCGGAGCAGATCGACGCCGCAATCGAGCGGGCCGACCTGGCGTACCGCCAGCTGCGCGGCACCACCGTCGACCAGCGCGGGCGCTGGCTGAACGCGGCGGCCGACCTGCTGGAGGCCGAGCGCGACGAGATCGCCCGGCTGATGACCACCGAGATGGGCAAGACGTACGCCTCGGCCCAGGCGGAGGTCACCAAGTGCGCCGCCGCCTGCCGCTTCTACGCGGCGAAGGCGGCCGAGTTCCTCGCCGACGAGCCCGCCGACGCCGGAGCGGTCAAGGCCACCCGCGCCTTCGTCCGCTACCAGCCGATTGGGCCGGTGCTCGCGGTGATGCCCTGGAACTTCCCGCTGTGGCAGGTGCTGCGCTTCGCCGCGCCGGCCCTGATGGCCGGCAACACCGGCCTGCTCAAGCACGCCTCCAACGTGCCGCAGACCGCGCTGCTGCTGGAGGACCTGTTCCGCCGCGCCGGCTTCCCGGAGGGGGCGTTCACCACCCTGCTGGTCGGCTCGGCCGAGGTCGACCGGGTGCTCAGCGACCCGCGGGTACGCGCGGCGACGCTGACGGGCAGCGAGGGCGCCGGCCGGTCGATCGCCCAGATCGCCGGCCGGGAGCTGAAGAAGACCGTGCTGGAGCTCGGCGGCAGCGACCCGTTCGTGGTGATGCCGTCGGCGGACCTGGACCGGGCCGCCGAGGTCGCCACTACCGCCCGCTGCCAGAACAACGGCCAGTCCTGCATCGCGGCCAAGCGGTTCATCGTGCACGCCGACGTCTTCGACGCCTTCGCCGAGAAGTTCGCCGCGAACATGGCGGCCCTGCGGGTCGGCGATCCGATGGACCCCGGCACCGACGTCGGCCCGCTGGCCAGCGAGGGCGGGCGCGACGAGATCCACGCCCAGGTGCGGGACGCGGTCGACAAGGGCGCCACCGTGCTCTGCGGCGGCGAGCTGCCCGCCGGCCCCGGTTGGTTCTACCCGCCGACCGTGGTCACCGACCTGAGGCCGGAGATGCGGATGTGGTCCGAGGAGGTCTTCGGGCCCGTCGCGGGCCTCTACCGGGTGTCGTCGTACGACGAGGCGATCGAGGTGGCCAACGGCACCTCCTTCGGCCTGGGGTCCAACGCCTGGACCCGGGACCCGCAGGAGCAGGAGCGCTTCGCCGTCGACCTCGACGCCGGGAACGTCTTCGTCAACGGGATGACCACGTCCTACCCGGAACTGCCCTTCGGCGGGGTGAAGAACTCCGGCTACGGCCGCGAGCTCTCCGCGCTCGGCATGCGGGAGTTCTGCAACACCAAGACCGTCTGGGTGGGCGAGGGGGCCGCCTCGGCCGGCGCCGGGGCGCACGCGGAGTAGCCCCGCCCGGCTTCGTCGGCGTAGCCGGACGCCGTCGTGGGTACGGAGTGACGCCATGACGGTGTTCGGCTTCCACGCGTCCCACGAGCAGATCCATCCCCGCGCCCTGCTGGAGGCGGTGATCCACGCCGAGCGGGCCGGCTTCGACGCCGCCATGTCCTCGGACCACTTCGCGCCCTGGAGCGACCGGCAGGGCCAGTCCGGCTTCGCCTGGTCCTGGCTCGGCGCCGCGCTCCAGGCGACCAACCTGCCGTTCGGAGTGGTCAACGCCCCCGGGCAGCGCTACCACCCGGCCATCATCGCCCAGGCGATCGGCACCCTTGGGGCGATGTACCCGGGCCGGTTCTGGGCCGCCCTCGGCACCGGCGAGGCGAGCAACGAGCACATCACCGGCGACGACTGGCCGCGCAAGGACGTCCGCACCGCCCGGCTGCGCGAGTGCGTGGACGTGATCCGCGCGCTGCTGGCCGGCGAGGAGGTCAGCCACGACGGCCTGGTCCGGGTGGACCGGGCGAAGCTGTGGACCCGGCCGGAGCAGCCGCCGGCGCTGATCGGGGCGGCGGTCAGCGTGGCCACCGCCCGCTGGTGCGCCGAGTGGGCGGACGGTCTGATCACCGTGAACGCCCCGACCGCGCACCTGCGGCAGATGATCGACGCGTACCGGGACGCCGGCGGGCGCGGCCCGCTGCACCTCCAGGTGCACGTGAGCTGGGCGCCGGAGCAGGCCGAGGCCGAGCGGCTCGCGTACGACCAGTGGCGCAGCAACGTCTTCGCCCCGCCGGTCTGCTGGGACCTGGAGACCCCGGAGCACTTCGACGTGGTCTCGCAGGACGTGCCGATGGAGAAGGTCCACGACGTCGTGAACGTCTCCGCCGACCTCGGCCGGCACGTCGGCTGGCTGGAGGAGTACCTGGAGCTGGGCTTCGACCAGATCGCCCTGCACCACGTCGGGCAGGAGCAGCGGGACTTCATCGACGCGTTCGGCGCCGAGGTGCTGCCGAAGCTGCGCAGCGCCGGCTGAGCGGTCCCGTCCCGGGCCTGCGCGGTGCCTGCCCGGGGTGAGCGGACCGGCGTCAGGGCAGGCGGCGGACGAGGACCTGCCCGGGCCACGGGTCGCGGCCCGGGCGCTCGACCGTGAACAGGTCGGTGGCGGTGAAGCCCTGCCGCTCGTACCACCGGACCAGCGCGCCGTCGTCGCCCGCGTAGCAGTCCACCCGCAGCAGGCCGAGCCCGCGCTCCCGGGCCAGCTCCGCGGCGTGCGCCAGCAGCCGGCCGCCGATGCCCGACCCGGCGTGTGCGCGGTCGGTGACCAGCAGGTTCACGTACAGCTCGGGTTCGGTGGCGGGTGGCACGTACTCGGTCGCCGTCCCGACCACCAGTGCGCCGACCGGTCGGTCGTCGAGCGTCGCCAGCCACAGCCCGCCGCCGCTCGTCCAGGCCTCGGCCTGTGCGACCCGCCGCGGGTCGGTCGAGGCCGCCTCGGTGCCCCACTGGCCGGTGCGACCCCGCGCCGCCAGCCAGGCGGTGGCGTCGTCGAGCAGCCGCAGCACGGCGGGCGCGTCGGTCGGGCCGCCGGGACGCAGACCCAGGCTCCGCTGGTCGCTCATGACGGACATGCTGCTACAACCAGGTGTCTCGACGCGAGCAGGTTGGACTGGACGTCGGCCCTCGACGCCGCGAGCCCCGGCCAGGGAGGCGGTCTCCCCGCGCTCGTGCTGTCGAGCTGATGTCGTGGACGATTCACCGCTCCGGGCGCCAGCTACGCCGGGAGGTCATGGCGTCCCGCCCGAGTCGCCGGAGCTGGCGGTGCCCATCGTGCTGGGATCCCCGCCGTACCCTTCGCCGCGGAGGCTGCCCCGCCCACGGCGCCGTCCGTCCCGGCGGGACTGCCGGATGGCCCTGCGCGCCGCCGTCAACGCCGCGTCCCGCCCGTCGGGCGGCGACGCCCGCTGCCTGCTCAGCGGCAGCACGACCAGGATGAGGGCGACGACCGTCGCCGCGATCCCGGTCAGGATCCACCCCGTTGCATCCATGGCCATGATGGTAGGCGGGCTCCGCCAGGCTCTGGGCCGGCTGATCGTGGTCAGGGCGCCGCTGGCCGCCGGGCCTCGGTGAGCGCGACGAGCCGCTCGGTGTTCAGGCAGGAGGTCAGGCAGCGTTCCTTGGCGTCGCTGGTGAACCGGGCGGTCCAGTCCGTGAAGCCGCCGTCGCCGAGTTCGACCTCGTCGGCGCCGTCGCCGGCGGTGATCCGCAGCGCCGCGTCGACGTAGTAGCCCCGGCCGCGTCGGCGCTCCGGTTCGTCCACCAGCGGTACGCCCGCCGGGCCCAGCGTCGGCCGGACGGTGTCGGCGATCCGTTCCCCGACCACGGGGCTGTCCAGCAACGTCAGGCGCACCCGGGCCGCCGCCGACGGCGGCAGCAGGGTGGCGAGCACCGTGCGCCAGTACGCCAGGTGCAGGGTGAGCAGCCGTGCCTCGGTGCGCCCCGAGCCGGTGTCGCGGGCGCTGGAGACCAGCGTGAAGAGCCGGAAGTGCGCCGACCAGGTCGGCCCGAAGTCCTGCGCCCGCAGCACCCGGTGGCAGGCGGCCAGGTGCACGGTGCCGCCGGCCGGCTGTTCCCGGCGGCGCACCGCGGCCTCGATCGCGAGCGCGTTGGTGGGGTCGCTGAGCACCTCGGTGGCGCGGAAGGTGGTGACGATGCGGTTCTGGCTCATCGGCGTGACGACCGAGCAGGTGCCGATCGGCGCGACGGGGGAGAGGTCGACGCCGGCGAACTCCGCCGGGAGTAGTTCCCACAGGCGGGCCTCGACGGCGGCCAGCGCGCGGGGGTCGGCCGCCGCCGGCCGGGTGAAGCGGTCCGTGCGCCAGCGGCGGACCAGGTCCGCCGGGCGTACCGCCGCCGCCCGGTCCCGGGCCACCGCCAGCAGCAGCGTGCGCAGGTCCGCCGGGCTCAGGCCGGCCAGGGCGCTCCGGGTGTCGTCCGGCAGTCGCGACCAGACCCGCCGCTCCGCGTCGTCCATGCCGGCAACCCTGTCGTACGCCCCGCCTGCCGTCCACCGGATTCGGCGGCTGCCGGCCGCACGGCCCGCGTCGCGGCCGGACCCGGTGGTGGCCTCCCCCGGGGACCCGGGGGAGGCCGTTACGCGGGCGACGCGCTCGTCACCTGGGACGATTCGGGCCGGTGCGGCCGAGGCGACGGATCGCCTGGGCGCGCACCGGACCACGGGTCGGTCAGGAGAGCGCGCAGGCCGCGCCGTTGACGGTGATCAGGCCGGGCGCCGGGTTGGCGCCGCCGCCGGTCACCGCGTTGAAGCCGAAGGTGACGGTGCCGCCCGGGGCGATCCTGGCGTTGTACGACTCGTTCTTCGCGGTGACCGTGGCCCCCGCCTGGGTCGCCTTCGCCAGCCACGCCTCGCGTACCTTCTGGTCGCCGGTGAAGGCGAAGCGGGCCGCCCAGCCGTCGATCGCGCTGGTGCCGGTGTTGCGGATGGTCACCTGGGCGGTGAACCCGGTGCCGCCCTGCCAGGCGCCGTAGTTGGTGTACGTGGCGGAGCAGGTGGGCGCCGGCACCGCCTTCGAGTCGCCCTGGTCGGCCAGGAACGAGGCGATCCAGGCCAGCGCCGAGTTCCAGTTGATGGCCACCTCGTTGGTCGCGTACGAGTTGATGTCGTCGACGTAGCAGAACATCGGCTTGCAGCCGGCGAGCAGCTTGGCGGCGAACGGGTCCTGGAGGGCGGCGTTCGGGCCGCCGGCCAGCGAGCCGGCGGGCGGCTTCGGCAGGTCCGGGTCGAGCTGGTGGCCGAAGATCCGGCTGTGCTGGTTCTCCGCCGCGTGCTCGCCCCACCCGGTCACGTACGAGATGTTCAGCGCGTTGCGGCCGAGGACGTAGTCCATCGCCTGCACCGCGCCGTCGCGGTACTTCGCGTCGCGGGTCAGGTCGAAGGCGGTGGCCAGCACGACCGCGTTGTTGATGAGGTTGCCGTTGCCGCCCCAGAAGTAGCTGTCCGGGTCGCCGGGCATCGGCAGCCCGTACGCCTGCCGGGCCGCCTCGGCGAGGTGGGCGTCGGCGGCGCCGGTGACGGAGGCGCGGACGCGGGCCAGGTCGGCGGCCGGCAGTCCGTTCGGCACGGTGGCCAGGTCGAGCCGGCCCAGCGCCGCGACGCCCTGCCAGCCGAAGCCGCGCGGGTCGAACACGTTCCCGGTGTGGTGCGGCGACGCGGTCAGGTCCGCCAGGTACGGCTGCTCCCCGGTGGTCAGGAAGAGCTCGGCGGCGGCCCAGTAGAACTCGTCGGTGACGTTCGTGTCGTCGTACGCGCCGCCGCCGGTGCTGTCGGCGGGGCTGGCGTACCGCGTCGGGTTGGCCTTCGCCGCGGCGTAGGCCGTCTTTGCCGCCGTGCCGCAGCGCGTCGCGAAGGCCGCGTCGTAGGGGGCGAAGAGCCGCGCGCACTGGGCGGCGACGGCGGCCAGGTTGAGGGTGGCGGCGGTCGACGGCGGGTGCAGCTCGCGCTGCTCGGGGTCGTCGTGCGGGGCGAGCGGCAGCCCGGTCCAGTTCCGGTCGTGGATCTTGTGGTGGGCCATTCCGGCGAGCGGCTTGCCGGCCGGCACCTGCATGCGCAGCAGGAACTCCAGCTCCCAGCGGGCCTCGTCGAGCACGTCCGGTACGCCGTTGCCGCGCTCGGGCACCCGCAGCGTGCTGTCGCCGAGGGCCGCGCCGTGCCCGGCGGTGGCGGCCGTGCGGGTCCGCTCGAAGGTGTTCAGCAGCTGGTAGGTGGCGATGCCGCCGTTGACCACGTACTTGCCGTGGTCGCCGGCGTCGTACCAGCCGCCGCGCACGTCGAGGGAGTAGTCGCAGACGCCCGGCTGGCAGGGCACGGAGGTGTCGCCCTTGTTGGGCGCGACGCCGAGGTGCCCGGCCGGGCGGGCGTACTCCGCGCCGATCAGGTCGCCGTCGATGGCGATGCCGCTGCGCTGGGCGTAGAAGAACTGGAGGGAGTCGGCGCGCAGCCGGTCGTAGAGGGTGCCCGAGATGTCGAAGGGGTGGCTGGTCTCGCCGTCGACGGTCAGGGTCAGCCCCGCCCCCGGGGTCCGGTACGACGAGAAGTCGAGCGTCTGCACGTTCTGCCCGGAGGCGGCGTCGACGCCGCGCGGGGTGGTGCTGCCGCTGGCCAGGACGGTGCCGGCGGCCGACTTGAGCTGCCAGGGCAGGGCGTCGGTCGCCGACGTGACCACTGTGGCGTTCTTCGGTCCGCCGGGCAGGTAGCCGACCTGGTTGACCCGCACCCGTGGCCCGGTGTCGGGCACGTACGGCGCGGGCGGGTCGCCGCCGCGCAGCGAGACGTCGTCGAGGCAGACGGTCTGCTCGGCCGCGTTGCCGCCGACCTGGAAGATCAGTTGGGCGGCGGGGTTCGCCTCGGGCACCGTGAACGTCTTCTCGAACCGCTGGGCGGTGCCGCTGGCGGTGGCGTCGACGCTGGCGTACGTGGTGTAGGGGGCGGTGCCCAGTTGCAGGACGGCCTTGACGGCGGTGCCGGGGGTGGCGGAGACGTCGAAGCCGAGCGTGTACTCGGCCCCGGCGACCAGCGGCACGCCGTCCTGGCCGATGCCGGCGTCCCACGGGTTGGCCAGGCCGCCGGGCACGGTGGCGCAGAGCCGGCCGTCGGTGACCGCGAGCGGGCCGGTGCCGTAGGAGAACCAGGGGGACACGCCGGCGCTGAAGTCGCCGTTGTCGATCTGCTCGGGGGCGTCGGGGGGCGGTTCGGCGTGGGCGGTGCCGGCGGTGGCTCCGGTCAGGGCGATGGCGGTCGCGGTCGCGAGCAGTGCGAGGCGACGTCGGGATGGCGTCACGGGTGTTCCTTCCGGACGACTGCGGGGACGGGGGATGGCGGTGGCAACCTGGGAGCGCTCCCAGACCCTGTCGATGGTTCCAGTGCCGCCGGCACCCTGTCAATCGATCCGGCTGGATGGCGTGGACCCGCCCGACGGGCCCCCGGGACAGTGAGATTCACCGCGCGACGCGCCGAGGTCCTGATCTCCTAGAGACAACTGAGCCCTCCGCCTGGCAGGCTGCCACCCATGACCCTGAAGCTGCGCTCCGTGGGAACGAGCGACCGTGGGCTGATCCGCAGCGGAAACCAGGACGCCCTGCACGCCGGCACCTGGCTCGTCGCCGTCGCCGACGGCATGGGCGGGATGGCGGCTGGCGACCTGGCCAGCGCGATCGCCATCGACGCGGTCGCTCCGCTGGACGTGGAGACCCCGGAGCACGCGCTGGTAGCCGCACTGCAGAGCGGCATCCAGCTCGCCACCGAGCGGATCCACCAGGCGGTCGCCGAGGATCCGGAACGCCAGGGCATGGGCACCACGCTGACCGCCCTGCTCTTCGCCCGGACGGGCAGCTGCCTGGCCCTCGCCCACGTCGGCGACTCCCGCGCCTACCTGTTCCGCGAAGGCGTGCTCAAGCAGATCACCCGGGACGACACGTTCGTGCAGATGCTCGTCGACCAGGGGGTGATCACCGCCGACCAGGCCAGCAGCCACCCACGCCGGGCCGTGGTCACCCAGGCGTTGCAGGGCGAGGAGGTCTCCCCCTCGTACGCGACGATGGTGCCGTGGGCCGGGGACCGCTGGCTGCTGTGCAGCGACGGGCTGTCCAACGTCGTGCGCCCGGACACCCTCGCCGAGGTGCTCGCCGAGCACCCCGACCGCGCGGACTGCGCCCGCCGGTTGATCGACCTGGCGCTGCGCGCCGGCGGGCCGGACAACGTCACGGTGGTCGTCGCCGACGTCGTGCAGGAGTGAGCGAGCGTCGCGAGCGAACCAGCCGGTTCAGCGCTCTGGAGCCTCGTGACGACATGAGCCCGTTCAGCGCCGGCGCGGGGTGGCGTGCCGGGTGGGCGGGGCCGTGGTCGGGTCCTCCGGCCACGGGTGGCGCGGGTAGCGCCCGCGCAGCTCCCCGCGTACCTGCGGATAGCCGGTGCGCCAGAAGGAGGCCAGGTCGGCGGTGACCGCCACCGGCCGCCCGGCCGGCGAGAGCAGGTGCAGCAGCACCGGCACCCGGCCGTCGGCGATGCGCGGCGCGTCCCGCCAGCCGAAGGTCTCCTGAAGCTTCACCGCGAGCACCGGCGCCGCCGGGTCGGCGTAGTCGAGCCGGATCCGCGATCCGCTCGGCACCGCGATCCGCTCGGGCGCCACCTCGTCCAGCCGCGCCGCCAGCGCCCACGGCAGCAGCCGGCGCAGCGCCCCGGCCACGTCGAGGCGGGCCAGATCGGCGCGGCGGCGGGCGCGGGCCAGCTCCGGGCCCAGCCAGGCGGGCGCGTCGGCGAGCAGCGCCTCGTCGCCCACGTCGGGCCAGTCGCCGCCGAGCGACTGCCGACAGAACGCCAGCCGCTCGCGCAGCGCCCGCGCCGCCGGGGTCCAGGTCAGCAGACCGAGGCCGGTACGACGCAGGCCGGTCAGCAGGGCCCCCGCCACCTCCGCCGGGTCGGGCCGGGCGATCGGCCGCTCGACCAGCTCGATCGCGCCCAGCCGCAGCACCTCCCGGGCCACCACGTCCTCGCCGGCCCAGCCGACCTCCCGCTCGGTGCGCAGCAGCGGCCCGCCCGCCTCCCGGGCGGTCGCCTCGTCGAGCGGGGTGGCCAGCCGCACCCGGGCGGTCGGCGCGCCGGGGGAGCGGTCCGCCACCGCGACCGCCAGCCAGTCGGCGCCGGCCAGCCCCGACCCGGGCGACAGCTCCGCCGCGGTCCCGCCGCTCATCAGGTACGCCGAGCCGCCCGGCCGCCGCACCCGGGCCAGCCGCTCCGGGTGGGCCAGCCCGACCAGCAGCCCGGCGGCCAGGTCGTCGGTCAACCGGCCCGCGTCGCCGGCCCGTGCGGGGTCGCCGGCTGACCTCGCCCGGCCGGGGCCTCCCGCCGTTGCGTCAGAAGCAAGGGGCGGGCGGCCCCGGTCAGGCCGTCGCGACTGCGCGTCGGGCAGGGCGGCGCGCAGTCGGCGTACCTCCGAACGCCAGCGGGCGGTGGCGCCCGGGTCCGCGCCCGCGCGTAGCCGGCGCCACGCGGCGGTCAGGTCGTCGCCCGGCCCGGCGGCGGTGTCCTCGGCGAGCAGCGCCACGACCTCCGCCGCCCGGTCCGCCCCCACCCGGGCGGCCCCGTCGAGCAGCGCCCGGGCCAGCCGGGGATGCGCCCCGACCGCGGCGATCGCCCGGCCCCGGTCGGTTATCCGCCCGTCGGCGTCGAGCGCGCCGAGGGTGGTGAGGGTGTCGCGGGCCACCGTCATCGACGCCGCCGGGGGCGGGTCGGGCAGGGCCAGCCCGGCGCCGTCCGGCGAACCCCAGGCGGCCAGCTCCAGGGCGAAGCCGGTCAGGTCGGCGGTCGCTATCTCCGGCTCCGGCTGCGCGGCCAGCCGCTCGTGGGTCGCCGCCGACCAGCAGCGGTAGACGTGCCCGGGCGCCTCCCGGCCCGCGCGGCCGGCCCGCTGGGTGGCCGCCGCCCGGGACACGCCGACGGTGACCAGGGCGCCCAGGCCCCGGGCCAGGTCCATCCGGGCGACCCGGGACAGCCCGGCGTCCACCACCACCCGGACGCCCGGCACGGTCAGGCTGCTCTCCGCCACCGCCGTCGCCAGCACCACCCGCCGCCGGTCGGCCGGGCGCAGCGCCGCGTCCTGGTCGGCGCCGCGCTGCCGGCCGTGCAGCGGCAGGACGGCGACCGCGTCGCGCAGGTCGGCCAGCCGGCCCGCGACGGCACCGATCTCGCCGGCACCGGGCAGGAAGACCAGCACGTCACCGTCGCACTCGCGCAGGGCCCGGCGCACCGTCGCCGCGACGTGGTCGAGCAGGCCCCGGTCGACCGGGCCGGCCCCCGGCGCGGCCACCGGCCGGGGCGGCGGCGCCCAGATCCGGGTCACCGGGTGCAGGGCCGAGGACGCCCGGACGATCGGCGCGGGAGCGCCACCGCCGCCGAGCAGCGCGGCGAAGCGGTCCGCCTCGGGGGTGGCCGACATCGCCAGCAGCCAGAGGTCGGGGCGCAGCGCGGCCCGGGCCTCCACCGCGAACGCGAGCGCGAGGTCGGCGTCGAGCTGCCGCTCGTGGCACTCGTCGAGCAGCACGGCGCCGGTGCCGGCCAGCTCGGGATCGCGGTGCAGCCGCCGCACCAGCAGCCCGGTGGTGACCACCTCGACGCGGGTCCGCGGTCCGCTGCGGCGCTCGCCGCGCACCGCGTACCCGATCCGCTCGCCGAGCGGTTCGCCGAGCAGCGCGGCCATCCGGCGGGCCGCCGCGCGGGCCGCCACCCGGCGCGGCTGGGCGACCAGCACGCGACCGGGGACCTCGTCGGCCACGGCCAGCGGGGCGAGGGTCGTCTTGCCGGTGCCGGGCGGGGCGACCAGCACCCCGGCGCCGGCGCCGCGCAGCGCCGCGACCAGCTCCGGCAGCACCGGGCGTACGGGCAGGTCGAGGGGTACGTCCGAGAGCACGGCCCAGTCTCGCACCGCCCGGGGAGAGGCTCAGCCGGGGCGTACCCCGTCGACGCCGGTGACGAAGGCGCGCCAGGCCGACGCCGGGAAGGCCAGCACGGGGCCGGGCCGGTCCTTGCTGTCCCGGACGGCGATCCGGTCCCCGGCGGCGGCGACCTCCACGCAGTTGCCGTTGCCCACGCTGCGGCTGCTGGTGCGCCACTGGGCGCGGGTCAGGTCGAGCGCGCTCATCGCGGTACCCCCGTCTGTGCCGGCGCGCCGCGTCAACGGTCACGCAAAGTGACGAGAAGCTTCCGTCAGGCGGGTCAGGGACGCCTCCGGACCGAGTGCCATCCGGCACATCTCCTCGTGCACAAGGCTATACCCGCGCACCTGTCCGGCCTCCTCCAGAGCCAGCCCCATCGTGAGGTTTTCCAGGTAAACCACGGCCGCGTCGGCGGTGTCGGCGAACGTCAGCACGACGTACGGCGCGTTCATCGCCGGATGCCCGCCGGCGGAGAACGGAAGTACCTGGAGGGTCACGTTCGGTAGTTGAGAGACCTTCGCGAGGTGGGCCATCTGGTCGGCCATCACGGCGTTGCCGCCGACCGGGCGGCAGAGCACCGCCTCGTTGAGCACCACGGACAGCTCGACCGGATTGTCGCGGTGCAGCACGTTCTGCCGATGCAGCCGCGCGGCGACCTTGCGCTCGATCCCGTCCTCGCCCGCGGTGCGCCGGAAGACCTCCCGCGCGTACGCCTCGGTCTGCAACAGCCCGGGCACCGCCTCGACCTCGTATGTGCGCAGGCTCGCCGCCTCCGCCTCCAGCCCGACGTAGAACTCGAACCACTCCGGCAGGACGTCGCTGTACTTCTGCCACCAGCCGCGCTGCTGCGCCCCGCGGGCGATCTCGATGAGCGCCTCGGCGTCGGCCCCGGTCACCTCGTACAGCGCCAGGGCGGCCCGGACGTCGCGCGGCTTGATGCCGATCTGGGCGTTCTCGATGCGGGAGAGGTTGCTCTTGGACATGTCCAGTTGCCGGGCGGCGACGTCCAGGGTCATGCCCGCGCGCTCGCGCAACTGGCGGAGTTCCCGGGCGATACGGCGGCGGCGGACGGTGGGGCTCGCGGTCACCCTCCGAGTCTGTCACGGCAAGATCCGCAGGTGGGGCCAGCACGGAGTGCAACTTCCATAAACGGGAGTTGCGTTGCAGTCACGGCCGGTGCATCCTTGCCCGGTTGCGATCACTGTGGACAACCCGTGCGGGAGGACCGGTTGCTCATCGCCGACGAGTTCTTCCTGATCACCCACAACGACAGTCGGGGCAAGGCGAAGCTGCACCCGACGGCGACCGGTCTCGGCCTCGCCGCAGGGCTGCTCGGTGAACTGGTCCTACGTGGACACGCCACCGTCTCCGCCGGGCTCGTCACGGTGCTCGACCGTCGCCCGCCGGCGGACGCGCTGGCGCACACCGTGCTGGACCAGCTGGTCGGTGAGACGCAGCAGCATCCGGTGCGTACCTGGCTGAGCTTCCTGGCGCAGACCGCCACCACCTCGGTGGGCGAGCGGCTGGTCAGAGCGGGGGTGCTGCGCCGGCAGGAGACCCGGCGGCTGCTGCGCACCACCGTCAGCTACCTGCCGATCGACCTCAACGCGGTGGCCTGGCCGGCCACCCGGCTGCGCGCCCTGCTCGACCGGCCGGAACCGCCGAGCGTGCCCGACGGGACGCTGCTGGGTCTGGTCGTCGCCGCCGGGCTGAGCCGCGAGGTGCTGTGGAGCGCCAGCCCCCGGGCACACCACCGGCTGGGCGTGCTCATCCCGGCGCTGCCCCCGCCACTGCGGGAACTCGTGGCGCACACCGAGGCCGCCGTCGGCGCCGCCGTGCTGCGCGGCGTCGGCTGACGCCCTCCACCCCTCCCTCCCCTCGAACCGGAGTCCGCGTATGTCGACACCAACGCTCGACCGACCGAGCAACGTCTCCGAGGCCCTGGCCCGCGGCCGGCTCGGTGTGCCGTCGGTGATCTTCTTCGTCCTCTCCGCCGCCGCCCCGCTGACCGTCGTGGCCGGCGTCGTCACCACCGGCTACGGGGTCGTCGGGGTGCTCGGCATCCCGCTGGCCTTCCTGACGGTGGCCGCGGTGCTCGCCCTCTTCTCCATCGGATACGTGGCGATGGCCCGGCGGATGGCCAACGCCGGCGCGTTCTACGCCTACGTCGCCCGCGGGCTGGGCCGACCGGCCGGCGTCGGCGCCGCCTGGGTGGCGCTGATCGCGTACAACGCCCTCCAGGTGGGGCTCTACGGCACCATCGGCGCCGCCGCGGAACCGGTGCTGGGCCGCCTGTTCGGGGTGGCCCCGGCGTGGTGGGTGGTGGCGCTGGTCGCCTGGGCGACGGTCGGCGTGCTCGGTCTGCTCCGCATCGACCTGAACGGCCTGGTGCTCGCGGCGCTGCTGGTCGCCGAGATGGTGGTGATCGTGGTCTTCGACCTCGGGCAGCTGACCCACCCGGCCGGCGGCGACGTCAGCTTCGCCGCACTGTCACCGGAGAACCTCGTCGTGCCCGGCGCCGGCGCGGTGCTGGTGCTGGCCATCCTGGGCTTCGTGGGCTTCGAGTCCGCCGTGGTGTTCAGCGAGGAGAGCAAGGACCCGCGGCGGACGGTGCGGTTGGCCACCTATCTCTCCATCGCCATCATCGCGGGGATCTACGCGCTGTCGTCGTGGAGCATGACCGTCGCCGTCGGGCCGGACCGGATCGCCGCCGAGGCTGGCGAGCAGAGCATCGGACTCATCTTCAACCTGGCCGAGGCGCACCTCGGGGGCACCGCCGTCACCATCGGTCAGGCGCTCTTCCTGACCTCGGTGCTCGCCGCGATGATCTCCTTCCACAACACCACCGCCCGGTACACGTTCGCGCTCGGCCGGGAGCGGGTGCTGCCGGCCGTGTTCGGGCAGACCTCGCCGCGCACCGGCTCGCCCCGGGCCGCCTCCCTCGCGCAGAGCGCGCTCGGCCTCGTGGTGATCCTGCTCTACGCCCTCAACGGCTGGGACCCGGTGGTGCAGCTGTTCTACTGGGTCGGCACCGCCGGCGGCTTCGGGGTGCTGCTGCTGATCGCCACCACCTCGGTCGCGGTGATCGCCTTCTTCGCCCGCAACGGAGTCAACGAGACGCTGTGGCGGCGCGCGGTCGCCCCCGGACTCGCCGCCGTGGCCCTGGCCGTGATCGTCCTGCTTGCGGTGGTCAACTTCGCCGACCTGCTCGGGGTGGCCCCGGACTCGCCCCTGCGCTGGGCGGTCCCGGCGGTCTACCCGGTCGCCGCGCTGCTCGGCCTGCTGTGGGCGCTGGTGCTGCGCGGCAGCCGCCCCGACACGTACGCCCGGATCGGTCTGGGCGCGGAGAGCGTGGCGGTGACGGCGCCGCCGCCGGCCGGGCACCTCGGCGGGCCCGTCCCGAGCGGGACGGCGGCGCGGCGGTGAGCGAGGTACGCATCGAGCGGCTCGGGCCGCGGGAGACGTCGCTGGTGGCCGGCCGGATCGCCGAGGCGTTCATGGCCCTCGACGCGCCCCGTTGGCTGGTGCCCGACGCCGCGCGGCGGCAGTCCGTGCTGGCCGGCAACTTCGCGATCCTGGTGGACCACGCGATGCGGTACGGCCTCGTCCACGCGACCGCGGACCGGGCGGGGGTCGCGGTCTGGTTCCCCTCGGTGGGCGACCCGGCCCCGCCGCCGGAGGACTACGACGCCCGGCTGGCCGCGGCCTGCGGGGAGTGGACCGACCGGTTCGCCCACCTGGACAAGCTCTTCGAGGCCCACCACCCGCACCCCGACCACCACCACCTGGCGTTCCTCGCCGTCGCACCGGACCGGCAGGGACAGGGGCTGGGCAGCGCGCTGCTGCGGCACCACCACGCCGTCCTCGACGCCGAGGGGGTGCCCGGTTACCTGGAGGCGGCCAGCGAGACCGGCCGCGACCTGTACGCGCGGCACGGCTACCAGGTCGCCGAGCCCTTCCACCTGCCCGACGGCACGCCGTTCTGGCCGATGTGGCGGGAGCCCAGCCGCGCGGCGACGGCGGCCGGGCAGCCCGCCTGAACGACGGCGCCCGGTGCCACCAGCCCGAGCGGCGACGCCCGGGTCACCCCCCGCGAGAGGGTGACCCGGGCGTCGTGCCGCCGTGGCGAGGCACCCGCCCCGGACACGACGATGGCCGGGCCCGCCGGCCCGGCCATCGCCCACCACCCCTAGTACGTGCCGTCGAGCTGCCCCCGCAGCTTGGTCAGCGCGCGGGCCAGCAGCCGGGACACGTGCATCTGCGAGACGCCGATCTGATCGGCGATCTGCGACTGCGTCAGGTTGCCGTAGAACCGCAGCGTGAGGATCTTCTGCTCCCGCTCGTCGAGCGTGGCCAGCGCCGGGCCGAGGGCGACCCGCAGCTCGGCCAGCTCGAACTCGCCGTCCACTCCGCCGAGCATGTCGCCCAGCTCGGTCGCGCGGTCGCCGTCGCCGGTCGGGGTCGAGAGCGAGACCGCGTTGTAGGCGCGGGCGCCCTCCAGGCCCTCCAGCACCTCTTCCTCGGTGAGCTTGAGGTGGGCGGCGATGTCGGCCACCGTGGGCGAACGGCCCAGGGTCTGCAACAGCGAGCTGTTGGCGTCGGAGATGGCCAGCCGCAGCTCCTGGAGCCGGCGGGGGACCCGGATGTCCCAGGTGCGGTCGCGGAAGTGCCGCTTGAGCTCCCCGATGATGGTGGGGATCGCGTAGCCGGCGAAGTCGACGCCGCGGGACGGGTCGAACTTGTCGATCGCCTTGATCAGGCCGACCGCGGCGGTCTGGGCCAGGTCGTCGGTGGGCTCGCCCCGGCCGCTGTAGCGGTGCGCGAGGTGGTTGGCGAGCGGCAGCCAGGCCTCGATCGCCTTGTCGCGCAGGGCGGCGCGGGACGGGTGGCCGGCCGGCAGCGCGGCCATCGCGTTGAGCAGGTCCGCGGCGCTGTCGGTGAGCGCACGCGGGTCGAGCTTCTGGGCGGTGCTCGGCGCTGTCGTGGCCGCCGGCTCGCTGATCGTTGGCGCGGTCATGGGTGGTCCTCCCTGCACCTCGTCCGCGGATGAAAGACGTGACGCTTAGGTTTAAGTTCAGATGTCCGTTCGGGAGTCACCTTAGCCCGATCGGTATGACGAAATCTAGCCGAAAGTACGATGTACTTAAGTAATTTTCCGGCACGGACGGCGTGAATCGGGCGAAGCGGCCTCGGATTGTGGGCTGGCTTACGTCGGGCGTACGGTCAGCCGGCCCCGCCGGACATCGACGATGTCGCATCCGGGCGGCCCGGACCGGCCGGCCGAGCGGTCACGGTCACCCCGGATGACCGGCGCCGATTGTCGGCTTTCCGTCGTTGTCCCGTCCACGAGACGGGCCGTAGCGTGCGGGTACCCGCCCCGCTCCGGAGGTGCCGTGCTCGACCCCGCCGCCCCCCATCTCGTCGTCAACAGCCGCACGCTCTTCTTCGGCTGGCTGCCGGCGGACCCGGACGCGGTCGCGGCGCTGGTGCCGGCCGGGCTGCGCCCGTCGGCCGACCGCCTGGTCTTCATGAACCAGTACGTGGTCGACGACGAGTGCCAGACCTCCGGCTTCGGCGCGTACTCGCTGACCTACCTCGGGGTGGCGCTGGCAGGGGTGGACGCGCCGGGCGGGATCAACCCCGGCGGCTGGTGGACGGACTACGTGACCTGTAGCGCACGGGTCCGCGCCTACGCCGCCGCGCGGGGGGCGCCCGCCGTCGTGGGCCGGACCCGCATCGAGCACCACGACGGGGAGATCGTCGCCGAGACGGAGATCGACGGCGTACCGGTGATCCGCGCCCGCTGCCTGGTGGGCGAGACGGGCCGGGCGATCAGCAGCGGTCACCACCGCTACTTCACGGCGCGCGACGGGCAACTGCTCAGCGCCGTCTACCCGTACGTCGCCGAACCGGTCGATCCGTTCGTGATCGAGTCGGTGGAGTTCCTGGAGCCGGCCCACCCGATCTACGCGCTCCGCCCGGAGAACCCGCTGACCATCGGCTTCGGCTTCTACTCCCCGCGCGCCTCGTTCGCCTATCCCGGTGGGCTGACGGTGCACACCGCCGACGCCGGCCCCGTCGGGGCCGAGCCCGCCCGCAGCCGGGCCGACGCCCTCTTCGTGCCCGTCTGACGGTCAGCCCCGTGCCGGGCCGGAGCGCTCACCACGTGCCCGCCCGCCGGGCCCGCAGCGGCCGGCCGTCCGGGTCGTAGACCAGCCGGTACGCCGGCAGCGCCCAGGCCCGGGTGTACCAGGGCAGCCGTTCCGCCCGGTGCGGCAGCAGCCGGCCCGGGGGCCGGGGACCGGCCTGCCCGTCGTCGTACCACCGTTGCAGCGCGTCGGCGGCGGCCCTGATCGCCGTTACGGCGTCGGCCGGGTCGATCAGGTCGGCGTCCTCGCCGCCGTCGGGGTCGCGGTCCAGGTGCTCGCGCCACAGCCGCAGCCGCAGGTCCCGGGCGAAGACCCGGGCGCCGTCGCCGAGGCCGGCCGGGTCGGTCGGCGCCCGGTCGTCCCGGGTGCCGTCCAGCACCGCGCAGGACAGCTCGCTGTCGTGCGTCCAGGACCGGCGGTTGAAGTTGTCGCTGCCCACGCTGGCCCACACGTCGTCGACCACGCAGACCTTGGCGTGCACGTAGACCGGGGTGCCGGCGTGGTTCTCCACGTCGAGCACGTGCACCCGCTCGGGGGCCGCCCGCTCGCAGAGCGACAGCGCCTGCTCGCGGCCCACCATGTTGGGCGGCAGCGCCAGCCGGCCGTCCACGTCCGGGAACCGGGGGACCACGGCGACCAGGTGCAGGTCGGGATTCTCCCGCAGCGCCCGGGCGAACAGGTCGGCCACCTCGCTGGACCACAGGTACTGGTCCTCCAGGTAGATCAGCCGCCGGGCCCGCCGGACCGCCTTGGTGTAGCCGCGGGCCACCGTGCGCTCGCCGTCGGGGGCGAAGGAGTAGCGGGGCCGGACCGCCGGGTAGGTGCGGAGCACCTGGACGTCGTGCGGGCCGCAGGGCGGCGGGTCGGCCGGCTGCGGCGGCAACGGGTCGGGCCGTAGGTCCGCGCCGCGCAGCCGGTCGCGCAGGTAGGCGAGGGGGTTCTCCGAGTCCAGCGGCATCGGGTCGGTCCAGCGCTCCCGGAAGGTGGTGTCCAGCGCGCCCACCACCGGCCCCCGCACCGCGAGCTGCACGTCGTGCCAGGGCGGGTGGTCGCCGTAGCGGGCGGACATCTGCACCGCCTGCGGGTCGCCCCGGTGCGCGGCGTCGTCGCGGCGGCTGTGGCACAGGTCGATCCCGCCGGCGAAGGCGACGTCCCGTTCCGGCGCGCGCAGGTGCCGCAGCACCACCAGCTTCTGGTGGTGCGAGCCGCCCCGGCGGACCCGCTGGTCGAGCAGCACCTCGCCGCCGGCGGCGGAGACCGTCTCGCTCAGGTTGCGGTTCTCCGCCTCGCTGTAGGCCAGGAGGTCGAGGTGGGAGCGCCAGATCAGGCCCTTGACCACCACGCCCCGCTGCGCGGCGCGCGCGAAGAGCTGCGCCACGGTCGGCCCGTCCGGGCGCAACCGCTGGTCCGGGTCACCCCGCCAGTCGGTGAAGAAGAGGTGGTCGCCGGCCTCCAGCGCCTGCACCTCGTCGACCAGCCGGTCGAAGTACGCGGTTCCGTGAATTAACGGCTCGGCGAGGTTTCCGCTGCTCCAGACGGGTAACTCTGACACCGGGTTGGCGCGTTCGGCTGCGCTCAGGAACCAGTTGCGCGGTGCCACCGTTCCAGCCCCCCGAGGTCGACAACGTCCTCACGGTAGGACCCGTGTCGCGGGTCCGCATCCCGGCCGGCACTCCGGTGACCGGTCGGACGGCCCCCGACAGCCCGCCCGATCACGACGCGAACACCGAGGAGGCAACACCATGCCCGGCGAGACGACGAACCCCGTGACCGAGTACCGCGAGCAGGCGGTCGAAAGCGAGCGGGGCGCGCTGGTGACGGTGTTGCTCATGGTGATCCTGGGAGTCGCGGGCATCTTCGCCGTCTCCTGACGCGCCGGTGGGCGCCACGTCCCGACGCGCCGGTGGGCGCCACGTCCCGACGCGCCGGTGGGCGCCACCCGGCCGTGCCGGGGGCGCCCACCACCCGCGCGTGGGATCAGGGCCTCGGGGCCTGGCCGTCGGTGTGCGGCAGCCGCTCGGCGGGAACGACACCGAGCCGGCCGGCCTTGAAGTCCTCGAACGCCTGGAGCAGCTCGTCGCGGGTGTTCATGACGAACGGGCCGTAGTGCGCCACCGGCTCCCGGATCGGCTCGCCGCCCATGATGTAGAGGTCCAGCGTCGGGGTGTGGCCGTCCTGGCTGGCGTCCGCGGTGAAGGTCAGCGCGTCGCCGGGGCCGTGCACGGCGAGCTGCCCCGTGTGCACCGGCCGCCCGTCGGTGCCCACCGTGCCCCGTCCGCCCAGCACGTACACCAGGGCGTTGAAGTCCGGCCGCCACGGCAGGTCGACGCGGGCACCCGGCTGCACGGTGACGTGCGTGATGGTGATCGGGGTGTGGGTGGAGCCCGGCCCCCGGTGCCCGGCGATCTCGCCGGCGATCACCCGGATCAGCGCGCCGCCGTCGGGCGTGGTCAGCAGGGCCGCCTCGCGACCCCGGATGTCCTGGTAGCGGGGCGGGTTCATCTTCGCGGCCCGGGGCAGGTTGACCCAGAGCTGGGTGCCGTGGAACAACCCGCCACTCATGACGAGGTGCTCCGGCGGCGCCTCGATGTGCAGCAGGCCGCTCGCGGCCGTCATCCACTGGGTGTCGCCGTTGGTGATCGTGCCGCCGCCGCCCTGCGAGTCCTGGTGGTCCATGATCCCGTCGATCATGTAGGTCACCGTCTCGAAGCCGCGGTGCGGATGCCAGGCCGTGCCCTTCGGCTCGCCCGGGGCGTAGTCCACCTCGCCCATCTGGTCCAGGTGGATGAACGGGTCCAACTCGCTCACCGGCACGCCGGCGAACGCCCGGCGGACCGGGAAGCCCTCGCCCTCGTAGCCGCTGGGCGCGGTGGTCAGCCGGCGGACCGGGCGGAACGCGGTGGACTCGTCGAGCCTGGGCAGGCGGGGCAGGACGAGCACGTTGTCGACGGTGATGGCGGGCATCGGGGGCTCCTCAGCTGTGCGGGTGGGCGGTCGACGCGTCGCGGTCCGCGCGCAGGCGCCGGCCGAGTCGCTCGAAGATCCGGGTGAGGCAGGCGACCTCGGCGTCGTCGAGGTCGTCCATCAGGTGGGCGCGCACCGACCGCAGGTGGTGCGGGGCGGCCTCGCGCAGGGCCAGCAGCCCGGCGGCGGTGAGCACGGCCTCGCTGCCGCGGCGGTCGTCGGGACAGGACTCCCGGGCGACCAGGCCGCGCCGCTGCATGGTGGTGATCTGGTACGTCAGCCGGCTGGGCGAGAAGACCAGGCGGCTCGCCAGCTCGCCCATCCGCAGCCGCTGGCCCGGCGCCTCGGAGAGCAGGACGAGCACGTGGTAGTCGGCGAAGGTGAGCGCGCTCTCGGCGCGCAGGTCGTCCTCCAGCCGTGTGTAGAGCCGCTGGCTGGCCTCGATGTAGGCGCGCCAGGCGGCGAGTCGGGTGCTGTCCAGGCTCTCGGTCACGCCATGACAGTAGCACTATTTCAAAATTTAACTAGTGTCCTGTGGGCGCGGTCACCCGCGACGCGGCGATTCCGTTCAGCTTTGAAGGGGGTACCCGGACCGGGGCGGGGCCGCCGCCGACCCGGACCGGCCGGCGCCGGCGTCCGCCCGGGGCGGACGCCGACGTCCGGACGACGGGCCCGGGGCGGTCGCGGCCGGCGGACGCCACCGGCGTGGGCCTCAGCGGGCGGGCGGTGCGGCCGCCATGTGCATCCGGCCGAGCAGCTGACGCGCCTGCTCGGCGAACTGGGCGTCCACGAGGACGGCGTACTGGCCGGCGCGCAGCGAGCTGGCCGAGGTGAAGTCGCGCCGCCCGCCGGTCATCGCGTGCGCGACCGCGCCGAACACCGCTCCCCAGATCGCGCCGACGACGAGCCCGACCAGGATCGCCGCGACCCAGTTGCCGGCGGTGAAGATGCCGAACAGCAGCCCGATGAAGAGTCCGAACCAGGCCCCCGTGCCGGCACCCGCCAGGGCCGCCCGCCCCGTCGTCATCCGGCCGAGCACGGTCTCGACCAGGGTGAGGTTCGTGCCGACGATGGCGCTGTGTTCGACCGGGAACCGGTTGTCCGCCAGGTAGTCGACGACCCGCTGGGCGGACGGATAGTCCGGATACGAGCCGATCGTCACGGTGGGCGGACCGGTCTGTGGGCCGTGCCCGTCGTGACCGGGGCCGCTCGGGCGGCCGGCCGGACCGGACGGGAGGGTGTCGCCGCCCGGCATCCCGGGCCGCCATGCCGAGGTGGGACTCGACGGTGTGGTCATGAGTTCCTCCTTCGTCACCGCCCGCGTTCCCGCCGCCGTCGCGAGGTAACGCTCAGCGGGCGGCGGCGCGCAGGTACGCGGCGGTGGCCTCGTCGGCGGGGAAGAAGGACTCGATGGAGAGCTCCTCGACCGTCACGTCCAGCGGGGTGCCGAAGGTCGAGACGGTGCTGAGGAAGGCCAGCTCGCCGCCCGGGTGACGCAGTCGCAGGGGCACGACCACGTCCCCGGCGCGGGGCAGGCCCGCCTCCGGGTCGGCCGGCCCGCCCGGGTAGCCGCGCAGTTCGTCGTGCAGCGCGCCCAGTTCGGGATCGTCGGTCAGCGCCAGGTGCCGGCGCAGCCGCCCGAGCAGGTGGGCCCGCCACTCGCCGAGGTTGGCGATCCGGGGCGCCATGCCCTCGGGGTGCAGCGTCAGCCGCAGCGCGTTGGCCGGCGGACGGAGCAGGTGCGCGGCGACACCCTCCGTGAGCAGCGGCAGGGTGGCGTTGCCGGCCACCAGGTTCCAGCGCCGGTCCACCGCGACGGCCGGGTACGGCTCGTGCGCCCGCAGGACCCGGCGTACCGCGTCGAGGACCCGTCGCAGCTCGGGGGAGTCCAGCGGGGCGTGGGAGTAGACGGGGGCGTACCCGGCGGCCAGCAGCAGCCGGTTGCGGTCACGCAGCGGCACGTCGAGGTGCTCGGCCAACCGCAGGACCATCTCCCGGCTCGGCGCGGAGCGCCCGGTCTCCACGAAGCTGAGGTGCCGGGTGGAGATCTCCGCCCCGACCGCGAGGGCGAGCTGGCTGAGCCCGCGCCGTCTGCGCCACTGCCGCAGCAGCGCCCCGACCGGCGCCCGCCGCTCCTCCACCGCCACGGCCACGCCCACGCGCCGATTCTAGGCCGCGCCGCATGGAACGGCCCCGGGCCTCGCCCGCCCCGTGCGGGACGGGCGAGGCGCGGCGGTCAGGAGCAGGCGGTGCCGTTGAGGGTGAACCCGGTCGGGGTGGGCAGGGCGCCGCCCGGCCAGGTGCCCTGGAACCCGAGCGAGACCGTGCCGCCCGTGGGCAGGCCGGCGTTCCAGGCGGCGTTGCGCACGGTGATCCGGTCGCCCGACTGGGTCCAGTCGCCGTTCCAGCCGTTGGTCAGCCGGACCCCGGCGCCGGGGGCGAACGTGAGTGTCCAGCCGGTGAGCGCGGCGCCGTGGTTGGTCACCCGCAGCTCGGCGGTGAAGCCACCGGACCACGAGTTCGGGGTGTACGACACCGTGCAGCCGCCGGTCGGCGGGGGAGTGCTCGGCGGGGGCGTCGTGGGCGGGGCGGTGGTCGGGGGCGCCGTCGTGGGCGGGGCGGTGGTCGGCGGGGCGGTGGTGGGGGCCGGGCCGGCGGCCAGGGCCATGTCGTACGCCCGCTGCGGCACGAACTGGCCGGCCGGCGCGATGCAGCCGTCGGCCTCGCCGGGCAGCTTCACCCACAGGTACGCGTCGATGGCGGAGTCGCCGGTGGCGGTGGTGCTCGGGGTGCCGATGGCCCGCCCGGCCGGATCGCACCACTCGGAGCCGGCCGGCCCGTTGCCGTTGCGGCTGGTGTCGACGACCGCCTTGAGCCGGGACAGCCCGGTCGCCGCGATCACGGCCTTGGCGTAGGCGACCTCGTCGGCGGTGCGCCGGTAGTTGGAGACGTTGAGCGAGATGCCGTCCGCGCTGTTGGCGACGTCCGCGCCGAGCAGCCGGGAGGCGGCCTCGCCGGGGGCGAGCCACGCGGAGTGCCCGATGTCGAAGTAGACCTTCGCGGCGGCCGAGCCCGCCTTGAGCTTCCTGCCGGCGTACGCCATGGAGGCCTTCGTCTCGGCCTGCTGGGCCGCGTTCTGGCAGCTGGTCATCAGCGGCAGCACGTCGGGTTCCAGGACGATGGTCGCCGGCCGTCCGGCCAGGCCGGCCGCGACCTGGTCGACCCACTGCCGGTACGTGGCGTGGTCGGGCGCGCCGCCGCCGCTCGCGCCGCTGCAGTCCCGGTTCGGGATGTTGTAGACGACCAGGATCGGCACCTTGCCGGCGGCCGCCGCCGCGCCGACCAGGGCGTCGACCTCGGACCGTACGGTCGAGGTGTTGGTCCGGGTGAACCACCGGCCCTGGGGAACGTTCGCGATCCGGCCGGATATCACGGCGGCCCGGGGGTCGCCGGGGTTGGCGGCGACCCAGGCCGCCGCGGCCGTCGCCGGGTCGACGTAGAACGCCGAGTCGGCGGCGACCGCGGCGGGTGCGCGGACGATGCCGACGGTCACGGTGGCGGCGACGGTGAGCGCCGCCGCGGCGCTCAGCGCGGCGAGTGCGGGTCTGCTTCTCACGGGATCTCCCATCCATCGAGGAGCACCGCTGGAAGCGCTCCCATGCATCGCCGTCAAACTACGTGTTGATTGCGGCGATGTGAAGGGTCCGCGTCGAGGTCGCGACTTTCGGGGCGGCGGGCCGGCCGCGGCGCGAGGTCCGCGGGGAGAATGGCGGGATGCGCCTGGTGATCACCGCCGACACCCACGTGCCGAAGCGGGCCCGGGACCTGCCGGAGCCCCTCTGGGCGGCGGTCGGCGCCGCCGACGTGGTGCTGCACGCGGGGGACTGGGTCGACGAGGCGCTGCTGGACGCCCTCGCCGCCCGGGCCCGCCGCCTCGTCGGGGTGTACGGCAACAACGACGGGCCGGCGCTGCGCGCCCGGCTGCCGGAGGTCGCCCGGGTGGAACTCGACGGGCTGCGGATCGCCGTCGTGCACGAGACCGGCCCGAAGACCGGGCGGGAGAGCCGCTGCGCGGCCCGCTTCCCCGACACCGACGTGCTGATCTTCGGCCACTCGCACATCCCCTGGGACACGGTCGCCCCGGGTGGCCCGCGGCTGCTCAACCCCGGCTCGCCCACCGACCGGCGGGCCCAGCCGTACGCCACGTACCTGACGGCGCGGGTGGCGGCGGGACGGCTCGACGAGGTCGAACTGCACCGCCTGCCACCGCGCCGCCCGCCCGGTCACTGACCGCGGCCGGTCTCCTCCTGGAGCTGGTCGATCCGCTTGGAGGCCTCGGCCTTCGTCAGACCCTCCGGCGGCTCCTCGCCGGCCTCCCGGGCCAGGGTCGCCAGGTAGGACTCCTGGGCGGCGGTCGGCGGCTCCTCGCCGGTGACCCACTCGTCCGGGTCCTTGATGGCGCTCTGCGGGTCGGCCTGGCTGCTGCTGCGGTCCGTCATGGTCTCCACCTTCCTTCGAACAGACGTGCCAATACCCCGTGCGGCGCCGATCCATGCCGCCCTCCGGCGCGTCGTACGCCCGGACGCGTCGGGCGTGTCTCCGGCCGTCCGGGCGACGCGGGCGCGCATACGATCACCGGATGACGGCGGCGCAGCGGGCGGGTGTGGTGGTGGTCGGCGCGGGCATCGCCGGAGTGGCGTGCGCGACGGAACTGGCCCGCGCCGGCATCCCGGTGGAGATCCGCGAGCGCGCCCGGGTGGCCGGCGGCCGGATGGCCAGCCGCCGCTTCGACGGCCGGCCGGCGGACACCGGCGCCGCCTACTTCACGGTCAGCGATCCGGACTTCGCCGAGGTGGCCGAGGGATGGCGCGCGGCCGGCCTGGCCCGCGAGTGGACCGACACCTTCGTCGCGTACGGCGCCGACGGCCGGCGTGCGGCGCCCGGCCCGATGCGCTGGGCGGCGACCCGGGGGCTGCGGACGCTGGTGGAGCACCTGGCCCGGGACCTGCCGGTGACCGTGGACCGGCTCGTGCTCGGCGTCGCGCCCGGACCGGTGGTGGACGGGCGGCCCTGCGAGGCGGTGGCGCTCGCCATGCCGGGGCCGCAGGCGGCCCTGCTGCTCGACCCGGCCCTGGCCGCCGCCACCCGGGCCACGCAGGTCCAACGCTGGTCGCCGTCCCTGGCCGGGGTGCTGCGTTTCCCGGCCCGCCGGTGGGCCACCTTCCGGGGCGCCTTCGTCAACGACCACCCGCTGCTGAACCTCGTCTGCGACGACGGCGACCGCCGCGGCGACGACGCGCCGGTGCTGGTCGCCCACACCACGCCCGAGTTCGCCGCCGGCCACCTCGCCCAGCCCTCCGGCGCCGGCCCGGCGATCGAGGAGGCCGTCCGGGACCTGCTGGGGCTGCCCGAAGCGGCGGAGCACGTGCACGTGCACCGCTGGACGTACGCGAAGCCCACCGAAGGCCCCGGCGGGACGTACCACCTCGACGCCGACGGCGTCGGGCTGGCCGGCGACGCGTTCGGCGCACCCCGGGTGCAGAGCGCCTGGCTCTCCGGTCGCGACCTCGGCCGCGCCCTCGTCACCCGCCTGGGCGCAGGGTGAGGAAGCGGCCCCTGCGCACACCGGCGGGCCGGGCGGTCAACCCCCGGCGGTGACGGGCTCGCCGGCGTGGCGGCGTTCGGACGGGTCGGACGTGCGTTCCCCCGCCCGGTCCAGCAACTGCATCACCGGGGTCGCCGCGATGCCGTGCACCACCACCGAGACGATCACCACGAGGCCGACGGTCGCCCAGAGCAGGTCCGCCTGGGGGAAGTCGGTCTTCGCGGTCGCGTACGCGATGTAGAAGAACGAGCCGACGCCCCGGATGCCGAACAGGGCGATCACCCAGTGCTCGGCCGGCCGGCCGGGCGCCCCCCGCAGCGACAACCAGCCGAGCAGCGGGCGGACCACGAAGACCAGCGCCAGTCCGACCGCGGCGGCCGGCCAGGTCAGCGGGCCCAGCAGGCCACCCACCACGGCGCCGCCGAAGAGCAGCAGCAACAGCACGGTGAGCAGCCGCTCCACCTGCTCGGCGAAGTCGTGCAGCACGGCGTGGAACTCGTGGGTGCGCTCGGCGGCCCGGATCGCCCGCGCGGCCACGAACACCGCCAGGAAGCCGTACCCGCTGACGACCTCCACCAGCCCGTACGCCAGGAAGGTCGCGGCCAGCGCGAGGAAGCCCTCCGAGTGCCGGGCCAGCCGCAGCTTGCTCGGGGCCCGGAAGAAGAGCTTGCCGAGCAGCCACCCGACCAGCCACCCGCCCGCCACCCCCGCCGCCACCTTCCAGAGCACGTCCACGCCGAGCCAGTGACCCAGCCAGTCGCCGGGGGCGAGGCTGGTGGTGGCGATGGCGATGGCCGCGTACACGAAGGGGAAGGCCAGCCCGTCGTTCAGCCCGGCCTCGGAGGTGAGGGCGAAGCGGACCTCGTCCTCGGAGTCCTCGACGTCGGTGGGCTCGCCGACCTGCACGTCGGCGGCGAGCACCGGATCGGTCGGGGCGAGGGCCGCCCCCAGCAGCAGCGCGGCGGCCGGGACCAGCCCGGCCCACCACCAGCCGAGCACCGCCACCGCCACGATGCACAGCGGCATGGCGATGGCCAGCAGCCGCCAGGTCGACGACCAGCGGGCCCAGCTCAACGGCCGGTCGATCTTCAGCCCGGCACCCATCAGCGCGACGAGGACGCCGATCTCGGTGAGGTGGGTGGCGATCTCCGGGTGCGCGAGCGGGTCGGGGTCCGGCAGCCCGATGGGGAGGAGGAAGACCAGCATGCCCAGCCCCAGGAAGGCGATCGGCATGGACAGTGGCCGGCGTTCGAGCACGCGGGGCAGGATCCCCGCCAGCAGCGCGCCCAGACCGACCACCGCGAACGCCACGTCTACCGGCTCCACGACCCCACCTCTCCGCCTCGCCCACGGCGTGCGGGCAGGTGGTGCAAGTCCTTGCCCCCGGAAGACTTCTCGTATTCCTCTTCGGAGCGACGGAGCCGGCGGCGGTCACCCCGCCCGGGTGACCGGCGAGTCGTCGAGGGCGGCGAGCAGCGCGGCGGGATCCTCGTAGACGGCCACCGCACCGGCCCCGGCCAGCTCGCCCCGGCCGGTGCCGCCGCAGGTCAGACCGACGCAGGGGATGTCCAGCTCGCCGGCGGCGGCGACGTCCCACACCGAGTCACCGACGAAGACCACGCGTTCGGCGGCGAGCCCGGACTGCTCCAGCGCGGCGACCAGGATGTCCGGCGCCGGCTTGCTCTCCCGCGCGTCCGCCGAGCTGGTGATCGTGTGGATCACGTCGTCGGCGGCCAGCGCCCGGCGCAGCGCGGTCACCTCGTGCTCGGCGGCGGAGGTCGCCAGCACCACCCGAAGTCCCCGCTCCGCGCAGGCGCGCAGCAGGTCGGCGGCGCGGGGCAGCGGGACCAGCCGCTCCCAGTACTCGGCGAAGAGGGTGTCATGGGCGGCGCGCAGCTTCTGGTCCGCGCTCCGGTCGCGCTCCGGGCCGAGCAGGTGGTCGAGCAGCTTGTCCGAGCCCATCCCGATGGCGCGGTGGATCGTCGCCATGGGTACGGGCCGGTCGGTCTGGCGCAGCGCCTCCCACCAGCTCACGGTGTGCAGGTAGGTGGTGTCGACCAGGGTGCCGTCCACGTCGAAGAGGACACCGGTGGGCTTGTCGGTGGGCATACGGTCCTCCTACCCCGTCGGGCCGGGCTGACGCCCCCGCTCACGCGGGCGGGATGAGGATCTCGAACCAGACCGTCGAGCCGCGTACGGTCGGGTCCGTCCCCCACGCGTCGCTCAGCTCCTCGATCAGCCCCAGTCCCCGGCCCCGACTGCTGAGCGTGTCGGTCTGCGCGCGGGTCACCGTGCCCCGGGTGCCCGAGTCGGCGACCGACACCAGCAGCCGCTCCGGGCTGAGGTCGATCTCCACCCGGGCGGCCGTGCCGGCGTGCAGCAGGGCGTTGGTGGTCAGCTCGCTGGTGCAGAGCACCGCCGCGCCGATGATCGACTCGGGCACCTGCCACTCCGTGAGCTGGGCGGTCATCCAGTGCCGTACCCGGCTCGGCGCGGTCGGCTCGGCCGGCACCTCCATGCTCGTCGACCGGGACGGCCGCAGCGCGTGCTCCACCGCCAGCACCGCGACGTCGTCCTCGGTGGCGCCGGGCACCGCCGCGGTGGCCACCGCGCACAACGCGCGGGGGTCGCCGCTGCCCGCGCCGGCCACGGCGACGGCCAGGGCGTCCAGGCCGGTCGTCAGGTCCTGCCAGCGCCGCTCCACCACACCGTCGCTGAACAGCAGCAGCGTGTCGCCGGGGGCGAAGGGCACCGTGACGGTGCGCGGCCGGCAGCCCAGGCCCAGCGGGGCGCCCGCGGGCACGTCGAGGTACTCGGCGACCGGGTCGCCGTCCGGGGCGCACCGGCGGATCAGCGGCGCGGGGTGACCGGCGCTGGCCAGGGTGAGCCGCTGCCGGTCGACGTCAACGACCCCGAAGACCACCGTCACGAACAGCTCGTGCGTGTCGCCCTCGGCGCCCAGGCTGGTCACCAACCGGTCGAGCCCGGCCAGCACGGCGTCGGGGCGGGGGTCGGTCAGCGCCAGCGCCCGCAGCGCCGCGCGGACCTGACCCATCCGGGCCGCGGCCTGCACGTCGTGGCCGGCGACGTCGCCGAGCACGATCCCCAGGCCGCCGTCGGGCAGCAGGAAGGCGTCGTAGAAGTCCCCACCGGCGGCGTTGCCGTCGACGCCCGGGTCGTAGCGGGCGGCGATCCGCATCCGGGGCAGGTCGGGCAGGTGCTCCGGCAGCATGCTGCGTTGCAGCAGCTGGGCCGTGCCGTGCTGGGTCTCGAACCGGCGGGCCCGCTCGGCTGCCTGGCCGACCAGTTCGGCCGACGCGGCCAGCAGCGCGCGCCGGGCGGCCGACCAGACGTGCGGGACCTGGTAGCCGACCGTCAGCCCGCCGCGCACCACCGAGGCCCGCAGCGGCACCGCCGCGAGCGAGCGGACCTTCTGGTCGTGCCGGTCCACCGAGATGTCCCGCAGCGGCTGGCCGTCGTCGACGAAGTACGGCACGCCGCTGCGGGCGGAGGTCACCACCGGCCCCAGCCAGTCCGGCGGGACGCGCCGCCACAGCGGGGGGAGTCGCTCGTCGGCCTCGTCCATCAGCTCGCCACGGATGCGCCGGACCATCCGCCAGCCGCCGCCGCCCTCGTCGACGGCGAACGAGACCCGGTCGGCGTCGAACACGGTGATCGCGTAGCGCAGCGCGACCCGGGCCACGTCGTCCAGGGTGAGGGTGCCGGCGAGCGCCGCGGCGAAGTCGCTGAGGCTCTGCAACTGCTGGGTGACCTGGGTGGTCTCCGCGGCCACGGTCAGCACGCCGACGATCCGCCCGGCGCTGTCGCGCACGGGGGAGTAGCCCCGGGTGAAGACCGACTGCTCGACCAGGCCGGGACGGCGGTGCAGCGGGAGCGTGGTCTCCTTCTCCAGGAACGGCTCCCCGGAGCGGTAGGTGTGCGCGATGGCGTCCCCGACGCCGGGCAGCGGCCAGGACTCGGCGAACACCTGGGCCGCCGGCCGGCCCACCGCGTCGGGGTGCCGGTCGCCGATCAGCTCCGCGTACGCGTCGTTGTAGACGAGCAGGTGCTCGTCGCCCAGGGTGAGGGCCATCGGCACGGGCGAGGCGAGGAGCAGTTCGGTGGCGGCCCGGACCGCCGGGTCCCACGTCCGCCACGCACCGAGCGGGGTGCCACCCCAGTCGTGGCGCGGGACGGCGGCCGCCATGCCCGACGCGGAGGGCGTTCCCGAGACCGGGGCTGGTGGGTTCGGGACCCGTCCGACCGTTCCTGGCATGAGCGCAGCCTAGCCGGAGGGTCCGTCGGCAGTTTCCGATCATGCCCCGCGCGTCGCCGGGGCCGGACGTTCGGGCAGGTCAGGGCCATTCTGCGGTGACATGTCGGGAAAAACCCGGGGACTCCGACGGCGTGCCGCGTCGGTGGCGGGGTAAGCGCGCGGCGCAGTCCATGCGACAGGAGGGACATCATGCCGGAAAGCCTCGCGGTCAGGCAGGTCGACATCGGCAACGCCGTGGCCGACATGTGGAGGTCGGTGCTGCTCTTCATACCGCGGGCCATCGCGTTCATCGCGATCCTCGTGGTCGGATGGCTCATCGCCAGAGCCGTGCTCAAGATCGTGGACACGGCGCTGGAACGGGTCGGGTTCGACAGGGCGGTGGAACGGGGCGGCATCAAGCGTGCGCTGGAACGCACCAAGTACGACGCCAGTGACATCCTGGCGAGACTGGCGTACTACGCCGTGCTGCTGTTCACCCTGCAGTTCGCCTTCGGGGTGTGGGGACCCAACGCGATCAGTGACCTGATCAGCGGCGTGGTCGCCTGGCTGCCACGCGCCTTCGTGGCGATCATCATCATCGTCGTGGCCGCCGCGATCGCCAACGCCGTCCGGGATCTGGTCACCGGGGCGCTGGGCGGGCTCGCGTACGGCAAGGTCCTGGCGGACCTGGTGGCGGTCTTCATCCTCGCGCTGGGTGTGATCGCCGCGCTGAACCAGGTGGGCATCGCCACCACGGTGACCACACCGGTGCTGATCGCGGTGCTCGCCACCGTGGCCGGCATCCTGATCATCGGTGTCGGCGGTGGCCTGGTGCGGCCGATGCAGAACCGCTGGGAAGGCTGGCTGAACCGGATGGCCGAGGAGTCGCGGGCGGTGCAGGAGCACCGCCGGGCCCGGGAGGCCGGTCAGACCGACGTCGGCCGGCAGATGGCGGACCGGACGGCGGCCGAGCGCACCGAGGTCATGCCCCGCGGGCAGGAGTCCGCGACGGCCGGCGGGCGCGGCACGTACCAGTCGGGGAGCGTCAGCGACGAGACCCAGCAGTTCCGCCGCTGACCTGGCGGTGAGCGAGACGGGGAGGGGTGTCCGCGGACGTGCGGGCGCCCCTCCGGCGTGTCCGGCCGGGGTCCGGGGCCCGCCCGGGCTTCAGATCAGCGGGAGCGGAGCGGTCGCCGGGGCCCCGAGCGAGCGGGTCAGCGCGCAGACCGCGAGCAGCCGGGTGAGCAGCCAGTCCGGTGCGGACCAGTCCACCGGGGCCGCCGGCGGCTGCCAGCCGTGCTCCAGCGCGGCGGCGCGGACGCCCTCCGCGTAGCCGGCGAGCGCGGCGGCGCTCAGCGGCCGGCGGTCGCCGTTCAGGCTCTCCCGCACCGCCGCGGCGTGCTGGTCGACCAGGGCGAGCAGGCCCGGACGCGCGGCGGCGGCGGCCAGTCCTTCGGCGCCGACCGAGGTGGACAGGAGAGCGAGGGTGGCTCGCGCCGAACTGGCGGCGGAACGGGCCTCGACCCGGGTGAACGGCACACGCATGGTGACCGAGGCTATCCGGCCGTGACCAGGGTCGACCTCGGCCGGTCGGCGGGTTTTTGACCCTCCCCCGAACGGTCAGCGGGCGGCGCGGGGGGTTGATCCGACGCGGGTGGGGCAGGAGGAGACCGCCCGGACGGGCACAGCGCAAACCTGGAGGAACGGATGGGACGACACGAGGACGGGCCGGACGAACGGCACCGCAGGCCCGCCGGGGTCAGCGACGAGACGGTGGCGGCGCTCGGCAAGCTGAGCGAGGCGCTGGAGTGCGTCGAGCGGGTCCGCGGTCACCTCTATTCGCTGCACCAGCTGGTGGGGCACGCCGACCTGATGCTCGACGACGCCGTGGAGATGTTCCGCGCCGCCGGGCACGACCGGATCGCCGACCGGATCGACACCGACCTGCTGGGCCGCAACGTGATCGCCGGACGGTGGACGTTCCAGATCGTCGAGGACTTCGACGACAACTACTACGCCCTCTTCCGCGACCTGGACCGGGCCGCCCGGGAGGAGCTGGTCGGCGGTCGCCGGCACCTCTACGAGGCGGAGATGAAGGAGCGGCGGCGCAGCCGGGGCCGACCCGGCCACGAGGCGCGGCCCGACGGCGGAGGCTAGCCGCGTGCGCCCCCGCCGCGCGCGACGGGCGGGCCGCCGCGTCGGCGGGTGGGCTGGCTGTAGGGCCCAGGGACAGCTAGCGCGCCGCGACCGGGTGCTCCTCGGCCGCGATGCGCAGCGCCTCGACCAGGCGGCGGTAGAGGTCGTCGCCGGCCAGCAGCTCGGCGTGGGTGCCCTGGGCGCGGATCCGGCCGTGCTCCAGCACCACGATCCGGTCGGCGTCGAGCACCGTGGAGAGCCGGTGTGCGATGGTCAGCACGGCACCGACTGCCGCGCGCTGCCGGACGCACTCCTGCAACGCCGCCTCGGTCAGCCCGTCGACCTGCGCGGTCGCCTCGTCGAGCAGCAGCACGTCGGGGGTGCGCAGCATGGCCCGGGCCAGGGCGATGCGCTGGCGCTCCCCGCCGGACACCTCCGTCGACGACAGCGACGTGTCCAGTCCGTCCGGCAGTGAGTCGATCTTGTCGTCGAGCCGGACGGCGCGCAGCACGGCCCGGATCTCCTCCTCCGTGGCGTCCGGATGGGTGAACCGCAGGTTGTCGCGGATGGTGCCGGGCACCACCGGCGTCTCCTGCTCGACGTACGCCAGCCGGGCCCGCACCTGGTCGTGCCCGTGGGCCGCGTACGGTCGGCCGTCGAGCAGCAGTTGCCCCCGCTCGGGCTCGAGGAAGCGCAGGATCAGCGAGAAGAGCGTGGTCTTGCCGGCTCCCGAGGGCCCCACGATCGCGGTGTGCCCACGCCGGGGGACGGCCAGGTCGATGTCCCGCACCGCCGGGGGCGCCTCCGGGCCGTACCGGGCGGTGACCCCGCGGAACACGAGCACCGGCTGCTCCGCGTCGGGCGTCGGCGCGCGTTCCGCCGGGGCGGGCGCCGGTCCCGCCGGCTCGGTCGCGATGGTCTCGACCTCGCGGATCCGTCCCGCCGCCGCGATCCCCGCCTGCAACGCCGTGGTGTTCTGGGTCAGCTCGGTGATCGGCCCCATCAGCTGGAACGTGTACAGCAGGAAGGCGATCAGGCTGGAGATCTCCAGCAGGCCGTGCTGGGCCCGCCAGGCGCCGATGCCCAGGATCGCGATCACCGCGAGCTGGATCCCCGTCCAGGCGATCGTCCAGACCGACGCCGTCACCCGCGCGGCCCGTACGCTGTGCGTCGCCGCCTGCCGGGCGTCGGCGACGATCCGCTCGGTCAACCGGGCTTCCGCCCGGCTGGCCTTGACCGTGCGGATCGCGCGCAGCGCCCCCTCCAGGACGCCGCCCAGCGCGCCCGTCGACTCCTGCGCCGCGGCCTGCGCCTGCCCGATGCGGGGCATCAGTGCGCCCATGACCGCGGCGACGACCAGCACGGCGGCCACGGTGCAGCCGAGCAGGAACAGGTCGAGCACCCCCATCAGCACGAGGGTGCCGGCCAGGGCGATGCCGGCGTTGACCAGGCCGACGATGCTGCCGGACGCCTCGCGTAGCAGCTGGGTGTCGGAGGTGGCCCGGGTGACCAGTTCGCCGGTGGGGCGGCGTTGCAGGTCGCCGACGCGGGCCTGGAAGTAGTGCCGGACGATCGAGGCCCGCGCGTCGAGCACGACGCGCTCGGCCAGCGTTCCGAGCAGCCGCCACTGCCACAGCGAGACGGCCGCGCCGACGACGACGAGCGCCAGCAGGGCGCCGATCGGGCGGGCCATCGACTCGCCGGCGCCGAGCGTGTCCAGGACCCACTTGGTGACCATCGGCGTCGCGAGCCCGGCCGCGTTGGCGGCGAGCCCCAGCACGAGACCGAGGAGCATCGTCCGCCGGTGCGGGACGAGGAACGAGGTGAGCGTGCGCAATCGGGAGAACGCCGGGGCGGAAGGAGTCATGCCCTGAATGGAACACCAGTGTTCCATTCAGGGCAACCGGTATTCCGAAAGGACGTGTTGGTATCCTCGCCGACGTGACCGACCAGCAGGTGTCCGGCAGTCGCGCCCGGACCCGCCAGGCCATCGTCGACGCGGCGATCGAGGTGTGGGGGCGCAACCCCGCCGCCTCCCTCGGCGACATCGCCACCGCCGCCGACGTGGGGCGTACGACGTTGCACCGCTACTTCGCCGAGCGGGCCGACCTGTTCGGGGCGGTCGGCGCCGAGGCCGGCGCCCGGCTGGACCGGGCGACCGCCCAGGCGCGGATCGCCGAGGGCACCGGTGCGTCGGCCGTGCGCCGGCTCTGCCAGGAGTACTTCGACCTCGGCACTCTGCTCTCGCTGATCTTCACCGAGCCGGAGACCGGTGCCGGTTCCATCGACGGCGGGTGCGACCCGAACTTCGTCGCGATGGTCGAACGCGGGCACCGTGACGGCACCATCGACCCGGAGCTGCCGGCGGGGTGGGTGCAGAGCCTGATCTGGTCCCAGTTGTACGCCGGCTGGGCCTACCTGGCCGAGACCGGTGCCTCCCGGCACGAGGTGCTGCGCCTGATCCTGCGCACCGTCGACGGCGCGATCGCGGTCAAGCCGGGATGATCCGGCCGGCGCGGCGGGATGCCGTCGCGCCGGCTGCCGCGTCACTCCATGGAGCGGGCGTCCGCCGGGCGGCGGCGGGCCGCGTCGTCGGCGATGATCACGGTCGCCACCATCAGCGCGACGCAGAGGCTGAACAACCAGGAGTCGTCCGATGCCAGCTTGGCGGAGACGGGAGCCTGCAGCGCGGCGAGGAGGAAGCCGAGCCATGCCAGGCGGCGCTGACGCGTGGAGAGGATGCCGGAGCCCTGATGCATCCCGAAAGTCTTGCGCGCGACCCGGCGCTTGCCGTCAGCCGAACGGCCGATTCTGGATGAGCTGTCCGTTTTACCACCCGTCCGGACCGTAATCTTCGTCCCACCGGGGGAGGCGGACTGGCGCCGCCGCCGACTCAGGGCAGGATGGTCCTCCGTGTCCACCGCCCCGCCCCGCGCCTCGCTGCTCCTGCTGGCCTACCTCGCCTTCGTCAGCCTCGGCCTGCCCGACGGCCTGATCGGCGTGGGCTGGCCCTCGATCCGGGCCGACTTCGGCGTGCCCACCGAGGCCGTCGGCCTCGTGCTCACCGCCGGCACCGCCGGCTACCTGACCTCCAGCGTCCTGGCCGGCTTCACGCTGGCCCGGCTCGGCGTCGGCTGGCTGCTCGCCGGCAGCACGCTGCTGGCCAGCCTCGCGCTCACCGGCTACGCGTCGACGCCCGGGCTCACCCTGATGGTGGGCTGCGCGCTGGTGCTCGGCCTCGGCTCCGGCGCGATCGACTCCGGCCTGAACGCGTACGCCGCCGGCGCCTTCGGCCCCCGGCACATGAACTGGATGCACGCGTTCTTCGGCCTCGGCGTGGCGCTCGGACCGTTGATCATGACCGGTGCGCTCAGCGCCGGGCTCTCCTGGCGCTGGGGCTACGGCCTGGTGGCGGGGGCCCAGCTCGCGCTGGCCGCCGCGTTCGCGCTGACCGTGCGGGCCTGGCGGGACCGCGCCCCGGCCCGCGAGCCCGCCGGGGAGGCGGCCGTCGCCCCACCGACCGTCACCCGGGTACGCGAGACGCTGCGCCTGCCGGCGGTCTGGCTCGGCGCGTCGGCCTTCGCCGTCTACGTGGCCATCGAGGTGGCGGCCGGGCTCTGGGCGTTCCTGCTGCTGACCGAGGGACGCGGCCTCGGCGCAGCCGTCGCCGGCGTCTGCGTCTCGGGCTACTGGGGCAGCCTGTTCGTCGGGCGCGTGGTGCAGGGCGTGGTGGCCGAACGGCTGGGCGCGGCGGTGGTGCTGCGGGGCAGCCTCGCCGGGATGGCGGTCGGCGCGGTCCTGATCGCGCTGCCGGCACCGGCCTGGGTCGCCGTCGCCGGGCTGTTCGTCGTCGGCTTCGCCGCCGCCCCGGTCTTCCCGCTGCTCACCCTCACCACCGCCGAGCGGGTCGGTGCGGCGCACGCGGACCGGACCATCGGGCTCCAGATCGCCGCGGCCGGGCTCGGCGGCGCGCTGGTGCCCGCCGGCATCGGGGTGCTGCTCGGCAACACCTCGGTCGAGCTGCTCGGGCCGGCGCTCGTCGTCCTCGCGCTGGGCCTGATCGCCCTGCACGCGGCCGGCACCCGCCGGCCGGCCCCGACGCCCCGCTGAGCGGCGCGGACCGTCGCGTCGAGCGGCCCGGACCCGCGACCTCGGACGGCCCGGACCTTTCGCGTCGAGCGGCGCGGCGGGCGGACCCGGGGTGGGCCCGCCCGCCGCGCCGTGCGGTTCACATCGTGTCCGGTCCGGTCCGGCCGGTCGTCGAGGGCCGGTACGCGCGGTCCGGGTCGGTCGGCTCCCGGCCCGCACCGGCGGCCTGCCCGCCGCGGTCCGCCGCCTCCGGGCCGTGCCCGAAGGCCGCCTCCTCGCCGGCGTCGTTCCCCGTCACGTCGTCGGCCTGGCCGTCCAGGGTCGACCGCGCGACGGCCCGGTCCAGTTCCTGGAGCGAAGTCCGTTCCTCGTCCCGCCACACCTTGTCGTCGTCCGTCATGTCAATCGCGGTACCCCGGCCGGGTCCCCGCAAACGACGATGGCCGCCGGGGGAGCCGGCGGCCATCGGAGGTTCACACCCGGGGGCGGGGAATCAGGGCTGCGGGCGGTCGACCTTGCCGCGCCAGGCGCCGGTCTCCTGACCGCGTCGCTCGATGAACTGCTTGAACCGCTCCAGGTCGCCCTTCGCGCGCCGGTCGACGACGCCGAGCTTGTCGCCGGCCTGCTCGACCACGCCGTGCGGTTCGAACTCGAGCTGGAGCGTGACCCGGGTGTTGTCCTGGTCCAGCCGGTGGAAGGTCACCACGCCGGCCTGCTGGGTGCCGCCCGTGGAGCGCCACGCGACCCGCTCGTCCGGGAGCTGCTCGGTGATCTCGGCGTCGAACTCCCGCTTCACCCCGGCGATCTCCACCGTCCAGTGGGTCATCGTGTCCGTCAGCTGCCGGACCTCCTGGACCCCCTCCATGAAGTGGGGGAAGTCCTCGAACTGGGTCCACTGGTCGTACGCGGTGCGGACCGGGACGGAGACGTCCACGTGTTCGGTAACGCCACTCATAAGGCATCCTCCTTCGTCCGCCGGTGACGGGCCGGATCGTGCGGGGATCCGGTCACCAACGGGTCGTCTCGTTCTTGTGGCCGAGCGCCGCCCACACCTCGGAGATCGTCTGGTAGCGGGTGCCCTCGGGCAGCCGCTCCAGTTCGGCGACGATGTCCGCCGGCGCCTCGTTGTCCCGCGCGTTGGCGATCAGCGTCTCCCGGTCACCGGGCAGGGCGGCCATCGTGATGAACCGGCCGAGCCGGCTGCGTCGCTCGACGTCCTCGGAGCTCATCCCCTTGGGCGCGCCCGTACGCAGGTCGCCGGCCGGGGCCGTGGTCGGCTCCGGCTGGTCCTCACCCGCCGGCTCCGGCACACGGGACTCGTCGACCCGCGAGCCGCCGGTCCCCGGCCCCTGCACGAGGCCGCTGACCTCCCGGCTCATCTGCTCGTCGACCCTCGGTCCGTGCTTGCTGCTGCCACGTTCCATGCCTTCTGCGCTACCCGGTGGCACCGGCGGTAAACGGGCGCTCCGGCGTCGCGGCCGGTAAACCCGCGCGGGTCACGTGGTGGCCGGCGTCTTCGGGGGCAGGACCGGCTCGTCGGGGTCCGGCTCGCCGGCCTGGAGCACCCGGCCGCGCTGGAGTTCCGCGTTGATCTGCACGCCGAGCATCAGCGCCGAGTTGGACAGGTAGAGCCAGACCAGGAACGCGATCACGGCACCGAGGCTGCCGTAGGTGGCGTCGTACGAGCCGAAGTTGGCGACGTAGAGGCCGAAGCCGAAGGAGGCGAGGGCCCAGGCGACCAGGGCCACCGCGCCGCCCGGGGTGAGCCAGCGGAACCGCGGCTGCCGGACGTTCGGCGCGATCCAGAACAGCAGGCTCAGCAGCACCATCATGATCATCGCGAGCACGGGCCACTTGGCGACGCTCCACGCCGTACGCGCCAGTCCGCCGGCGTTGATCAGGTCGCCCACCGCGTCGGTGACCGGCCCGCTGACGATCAGCCCGGTGGCGACGATCGCCAACAGCACCAGCGAGATCGCCGCCAGGCCGATCTGCACCGGCCGCAGCTTCCAGATCGGCCGCCCCTCCTCGACCCCGTAGACGGCGTTGGAGGCCCGGGTGAACGCCCCGATGAAGCCGGAGGCCGACCAGAGGGCACCGAGCAGGCCGAAGCTCAGCAGCGCGCTGGCCGAGTCGTTCTGGTCGACCACGCCCCGCACGACGCCGACGAAGCCCTCGTTCGCCACCACCGAGCCGGCGCCCATGTCCCGGGCCAGGTCCAGCACGGTGTCGACGGTCTGCTCGCCGTTGGACACCAGCCCGACCAGGGCGACCACCACGATCGTGGACGGGAAGAGCGCGAGCACCCCGTAGTAGGTCAGGGCGGCGGCCCAATCCGCGCAGTTGTCCTTGACGAAGTTGCGCACGCTGCGCACCAGCACTCCGCGCCAGGTGCGCCAGCTCAGCTGCCGTACCCGGCGGGGGATCCGCGGTCGCCGCTCCCCGGCGAGCACCGCGCCGGGTTCCGTCGTCGTCATGCCCGCTCCCTGCGCCCCGGCCGCCGGATGACCCGGTGCATCCGGCTTCGCCTGGCCCGCCGGTACCCCTGGCCGGAAATCGACAAACCCGACCTCCGGTTTGCCGACCGGACGCGGGGGAACGGTCAGGGGAACCCATCGACGCGGAGGAGGACGAGATGCCCGGGCGCGAGGTACTGCCCAGCACGCTGCGACGCTCCCCCAAGAAGGCGCAGCGCACCTGGGAGAAGACGCATGACTCGGCCGTGGAGACGTACGGCGAGGGGGAGCGGGCGCACCGCACCGCCTTCGCCGCCGTCAAGCACGAGTTCGAGAAGGTCGGCGACCACTGGGAGCCCAAGGGTCGCAAGGGGCCGAGCGACCGCCAGGCGGCCGGCGGCGGACCGGAGCGCCGGGCGCCCACGGCCGGCGGGGTGGACGCCAACGCCACCAAGGACCACCTGATGAAGGTGGCCCGCAAACTGGACGTGCCCGGCCGTTCGACCATGACGAAGCCCGAACTGGTCAAGGCCATCGACAAGGCGAACAACCGCCGGACCGCCAAGGCCCGCGGCCGCTGAGGCCACCTTTCGGGTACGCGACGCGGGGGCTGTCCGTCCGCGGACAGCCCCCGCGCGCTGTCTCACCAGTGGCCGCCACCGGGCGCCTCGATGTGCACCGCCTTCGTCGCGGTGAACTCGTCCAGCAGTTCCGGCCCGTAGCCGAAACCGTGCCCGCTGCCCCGGCGCGGGTGCGCGGCACCGCCCGGCGCGCCGCCGAACACCGCGTTGACCTTCACGGTGCCCACGGGCAGTTCCCGCCAGGCGCGCTGGGCGTGACTCATCGATCCGGTCAGCACCGTCGCGGCCAGCCCGTACGGGGAGTCGGCGGCGCACCGCAGCGCCTCGGAGAACGAGTCGACGGCCACGATCGGGGCGACCGGCCCGAACGTCTCCTCGCGTACCACCGTCATGTCGTGCCGGCAGTCGGTGAGCACGGTCGCCGGGTAGAACGCCCCCGGCCCGTCGGGCAGCGTGCCGCCGGTGCGGATCCGCGCGCCCTGGGCCACCGCCGCGGTGACCTGCCCGTGCACGTGGTCGCGGTGCCGCCGGTCCACCAGCGGCCCCAGTTCGGTACGCGGGTCGCCGCCCGGGCCCGTCCGCAGCTTCGTGGCCCGCTCCGCCAGCGCCAGCGCGAAGTCCTCCGCGACGTCCCGGTGCACGTAGATCCGCTCCACCGCGACGCAGATCTGCCCCGCGTTGGCGAACGCGCCGATCGCCGCCTGCCCGGCCGCCCACACCGGGTCGACGTCGCCGTCCACGACGAGCGGGTCGCTGCCGCCGTTCTCCAGCAGTACCTTCGCCCCGGTCCGTGCCGCCGCGGCCGCGATGGCCCGCCCGGTGGCGGTGGAGCCGACGTGGGCGACGACGTCCACCTCCTGGGCGGCCAGCGCCGCGCCGACCTCCGGGCCGCCGGTCAGCAGCGACAGCACCCCGGGCGGCAGCGCGGAGTCGAGCGCCTTCGCCAGCAGCCAGCCGGTCGCCGGGGCGCGCTCGCTCGGCTTGTGCAGCACCACGTTGCCGGTGACCAGGGCCGCGCCGAGCAGCCCGCAGGAGACCGCCACCGGGTCGTTCCACGGGGTGATCGCGGCGACCACCCCGCGCGGCTGCGGCGTCATGAAGTCGAGGGCGTGGGTGGCGCCGTGCAGGGTCCGCCCGCCGCGCACGGGGGCGAGTTCCGCGTACTGTCGCAGCGTGCCGATCCCCGCCTCCACGCCGCCCCGGGCGTCCGACAGGGGTTTGCCCATCTCGGCCGTCGTGGCCCGGGCCAGGTCGTCGGCCACCGCCGCCACGGCGTCCGCGGCCCGGTGCAGGGCCGCCGCCCGTTCCGCGGGGGCGGTCGCCGCCCACTCCGCCGCGACGCCGCGCGTCGCCTCCACCGCCTTGCCGACCTCGTCGGCCGTCGCGACCGGCGCCGAGCTGACCGGGGAGCCGTCGGCCGGATCGTGTACGACCAACTCGCCACCCTCGCCGCCCGCGCCCCACACTCCGCCTATGAGCTGCGCAACCGTGTACATGGCAGTGCATGCCCCGGCCCCGGCGCGGCAAACGCGTTTCGCCCGGTTGCTGGCCGGGTAGGCGGATCGGATGAGTTCGCCCGGCGCGGAGAGCGCGGACGCCGTCATCGTGGGAGCAGGCCACAACGGCCTGGTCGCCGCCAATCTGCTCGCCGACGCCGGCTGGGACGTGCTGGTGCTGGAGGCCACGGAGACCCCGGGCGGGGCGGTGCGTTCCGCCGAGGTGACGGCTCCCGGCTACCTGAGCGACCTCTACAGCTCCTTCTACCCCCTCGGCTACGCCTCGCCGGTGCTGCGCGGGCTGGGGCTCGACCGTTACGGTCTGCGCTGGCGGCACTCCCCGGACGTGCTGGCCCACCTGCTGCCCGACGGGCGGGCGGCGGTGCTCAACCGCGACCCGGAGGCCACCGCGGCCTCGCTGGAGGCGTTCGCGCCGGGCGACGGCAAGCGCTGGCTGCACGCGTACGACGACTGGCGCCAGGTGGCCGAGCCGATGCTGGAGAGCATCACCAGGCCGTTCCCGCCGGTGCGCGGGGGCCTGAGCCTGCTGCGCCGGCTGCGCGTGTCGGGGGCGCTGCGGCTGGCCCGGCGGCTGGTGGTGCCGGTACGCAAGCTCGGCGACGAACTCTTCGAGGGCGAGGGCGGCCCGGTGCTGCTGGCCGGCTGTGCCCTGCACACCGACCTGTCGCCCGAGGAGGCCGGTTCGGGCGTGTACGGCTGGCTGCTCGCCATGCTGGGCCAGCAGGTCGGCTGGCCGGTGCCCGACGGCGGCGCCCAGAAGATCACCGACGCGCTGGTGGCCCGGCTGACCGAACGCGGCGGCCGGATCCTCTACGGCGCACACGTCGACCGGGTGCTGACCGCCCGCGGCCGGGCGATGGGCGTGCGTACCACCGGCGGCGCCCTGTGGCGGGCCCGCCGCGCGGTGCTCGCCGACGTCCCCGCGCCCGCCCTCTACCTGGACCTGGTCGGCGCGGCGGCGCTGCCGCCCCGGCTGGTGGAGGACCTGGCGCACTTCCGCTGGGACGGCTCGACGCTCAAGGTGGACTGGGCGCTGTCGGCCCCCGTGCCGTGGACCAACCGGGCGGTCGCCACCGCCGGCACCGTGCACCTGGGCGCAGACCTGGACGGCCTCACCAGCTACGCCGCCGCGCTGGCCCGCAAGGAGATCCCGCGCGACCCGTTCCTGCTGCTGGGACAGATGTCGGTGGCCGACCCGAGCCACTCGCCGCCGGGCACCGAGTCGCTCTGGTCGTACACCCACCTGCCGTTCCGCCAGAAGTGGCGGGCCGAGGAGATCGCTGCGCACGTCGAGCGGATGGAGCAGGTGCTGGAGGAGGCCGCGCCGGGCTTCCGCAGCCTGATCGTGGGGCGGCACGTGGCCGGCCCGGCCGACCTGGAGGCGGGCGACCCGAGCCTGGTCGGCGGCGCGCTCGGTGGCGGCACCGCCGCCGCGTACCAGCAGCTGTTCCTGCGCCCGATCCCCGGCCTGGGCCGCGCGGACACGCCGGTGGACCGGCTGTTCCTGGCGAGCGCGTCGGCGCACCCGGGCGGCGGCGTGCACGGCGCGCCCGGCGCGAACGCCGCCCGGGCCGCCCTGGCCCGCGACCGCGCCCTCACCGGCCCGCTGTACGCGGCCGGGATCGACGCCGCGCACCGCGCGGTCTACCGCTGACCGCCAGCACGGCGAAGACGACAAGCTCGCGCCCTGCGCCCTGCGCCCTGCGCCCGCCCTGCGCCCCCTGCGTCGCGCGCGGGGCGCTCCGGGCACCGGGCGCCCGGCACCGTGCGCGCGGGGGCATCTGGTGGGGCCGGGGCGCCGTGCACTACGGCCTGGGTGACCAGGCCGACTCTTCGCCAAGCCGGACCCGCCGGCGGATTGTCTGACGAGATTGCTGACGGACAGTGAGGGCAGCGCTGGCCGCGTGGGTCGTTCGCCGCGCCCTTTGCTCTGCATCCATATACGCAACAGTTGCTCTGAGTGATGGCGTGCGGCGAGTCCGCTGCACCGGCGGCGAGCCAGCCCCAGCTCAGCGACGTGGTGCGTCCGTGGCTGCAGAGCAAAGGGCGGCGAGCGGCGATCCGAAGGCGGAGCCGACGGTCACGGAAGGTGAGGGTTGCGCTCCGTGGTCGCGGTGTGTGGGCTGATCGGACGTCCCGTGCGGCGGGCGGCCGGGACTCAAGGTCGCCGTCCGCTCTCCGCCCCTCCGCTCTCCGCCCGTCTGCCGCTCGTCGCTGCTGTCGCTCGCCTTCGCCCTCGCTGCGCCCGTCCCTCGCCCTCCGCCGCTCGCCTGCCGCCCCGGACCTGGCCCGCGGAACGGACCGGGACCGGGGCCAGGGCGGGGCGGCGTGGCACGGCGGGATCGGGTCGGGTCAGCGTTCGATGTTGCGGTGCTTACTGCGCAGCTTGAACGGCATCAGCGCGCTCTCGACCTTGGTCGCGGTGGTCATCTTGGACGCGCCGTCGCGCCGCTCCTCGAAGCGGATCGGGACCTCCAGGATGGTGTGCCCCAGCTTCGTGGCCAGGTAGTGCATCTCCACCTGGAAGCTGTAGCCGTTGGACTGCACCCGCTCCAGGCCGATGTCGCGCAGCGCGTCCGCCCGCCAGATCTTGAAGCCGGCGGTGAGGTCGCGGATCCGGACCCGCAGCAGCGTGTGCACGTAGAGGTTGGCCCAGCCGCTGAGCGCCCGCCGGTAGAACGGCCAGTTCTCGTCGAGCTCGCCGCCCGGCACGTACCGGGAGCCGATCACCACGCCGGCCTGGGTAGAGAGCAGCGCGCCGAGCATGCCCGGCAGCGCCTCCGGCGGGTGCGACAGGTCGGCGTCCATCTGCGCCACGTACTCCGCGCCGCCGTCGAGGGCACGCCCGATGCCGTCCACGTAGGCCCGGCCGAGGCCCTCCTTGCCGGCCCGGTGCACGACCTCGACCCGGTCGGGGTGCTCGATGGCCAGCTTGTCCGCCACCTCACCCGTGCCGTCCGGCGAGTTGTCGTCGGCGACCAGGATCTTCAGGCCCGGCAGCGGCAGGGCCAGCAGCCGCTCGACCAGCACCGGGAGGTTGCCCGCCTCGTTGTAGGTGGGAACCACGACGGTCAGGCGTGCGTCCCGCCACGGCACGGGCAACTGCACGGGTTCGATCATGTCGGACATCCTCGGTCGGCGGACAGGGCTCCCTGAGAGCGTAGCCAGTTGCCACATCCGGGTCGAAAAGGCCACCCCTACCGCCCCGTCTTCCGCCCCGACGAGGGCCCGTTCCGGGTGTCAGCGGAGGCGGCGGGCCAGCGCGGTGAGGGCCACCGCCAGGCCCGCCAGGGCGGCGCCGGAGACGGCCGGCTTGTGCGTACCGATCCACAGGGCGGCCGAGCGGCCCCGGGCCCGGTCGGTGAACACGCCCTCCGCGCCCCGGTCCCGTTCGTCGTCCCCGGGACGGTCCAGGTTGTCCCGCCAGGCGACCGGGTCGATCGGGGTGTCGGTCTGCTGGCTGTCGTAGCCGTCGCGTGCCAGCTTCCGGTCGAGCAGGCCGGGGGCCAGGACATCGCCGAGCCGGGCGCGCCAGGTCGGTCCGCCCACGTTCAGCTCGCGCGGCCCGTGGTCGGCCGCCCAGACGATCGCCTTCGCGGCCACCTCGGGTGCGAAGATCGGCGGTACGGGCTGGGGGTGCCGGGGCAGTCGGGTGCGTACCCAGGAGAACTGCGGGGTGTTGATCGCCGGCAGTTGCACCATCGACAGCTTCACGCCCGGGCAGTCGTGCAGCAGTTCCGCCCGCAGCGAGTCGTTGAAGCCCTGGACGGCGTGCTTGCTCGCGCAGTACGCCGACTGCAACGGGATCCCGCGGTAGGCCAGCGCGGAGCCGACCTGCACGACCGCGCCCCGCCCACGTGCCCGCATGTGCCGTAGCGCCGCGAGGGTGCCGTGCACGGTGCCGAGGTAGTTGACCTCGGTGACCCGCCGGAACTCGGTGGCCGGGATCTCCCACGCCGGGGCGAAGACCGAGACCATCGCGTTGTTCACCCACACGTCGATGCCGCCGAACCGGTGCACCACGTCGTCGGCGGCCTGCTGCACCGCCTCGGCGTCGGCCACGTCCACCCGGTAGGTGCACACCTCCGAGGCGCCCAGCTCCCGGCAGTCGCGCTCGGCGGCCGCCAGCCCGGCCTCGCCGCGGGCGAGCAGCGCGAGCCGGGCGCCGCGCTCGGCGTACCGGCGGGCGACCGCCCGTCCCACGCCGGCGCTCGCCCCGGTGACCACCACGGTCTGCGTCATGCGTCCGCCTTCTGCCGCATGGCGATGTCGGCCAGCCGGGTCAGGGTCTCCTTGTTGCGCTGGTGCAGCACCAGGTCGTTGATCTTGTTGCGTATCCAGTGCAGCGGACCGGCGGCGAAGTCCTCGCCGATGCGTACCCGGGTGGCGTCCGCGCCGACCGCTTCGAGGGTGAACACCACGATGGCCTCCCCGGCCGGCCAGAGGCCGGCGCGGATCACCAACCGGCGCGGCGGGTCACAGGTCAGCACCGTGGAGACGTCGTGCAGGGAGAACGGCCACGGCCCGGCCTTGTGGTGCAGTTGGCTGCCCACCCGGGGCCAGGCGTCGTCCACGTCGCGCACGTGCACCGTGCCCACGACCCAGTCGCTGTACGTCCACCCGTCCGCCAGCACCGCCCAGACCTGCTGCGGGGAAGCTTTGATCACTTTCTCCACAATCGCCACTGTGCTCCCATACCCCCGGTCTGGCCGGGGCTAACGGTGCCGATGGGTTAGCTTCTCCCGGGCGACGGGTAACGGCACCTGCGAGCCGGCGTGTCGGCGCCGCCGGCGTACGACGCGGGGGGCGCGTCCGGGACGACGTTTACTCCCCGGGGCGCCGGGAACCCGCCGGCTGTGCGACAGGACCAGGTGGAGCCGGATCAGCGCAGGTCAGCCCGGGTTTTTGCCGGTGCTGGCGCGGCGGGGCCCGGGCCCGTCCTGTTCGACGCGGTGCTGCTGGACCGCGACGGAACGCTGATCGAGGACGTGCCGTACAACGGCGACCCCGAGAAGGTACGGCCGGTGCCGGGGGCGCGGGCCGCCCTGGACCGGTTGCGGGCGGCGGGCCTGCGGCTGGCGGTGGTGACGAACCAGTCCGGCCTGGCCCGTGGCTTGTTCACCGGGGCGCAGATGGAGGCGGTGCACGCCCGGGTCGAGCGGTTGCTGGGGCCGTTCGACGCCTGGCTGGTGTGTCCGCACGACGACGGCGACGGATGCGGGTGCCGCAAGCCGGCGCCGGGGCTGGTGCACGCCGCGGCGCGGGAACTGGGCACCGTGCCGGCGCGGTGCGTGCTGGTGGGGGACATCGGCCGGGACATGATCGCGGCGTCGGCCGCGGGCGCGTCGGGGATCCTGGTGCCCACGCCGGTGACCCGGCCGCAGGAGGTGGCCGCCGCGCCGCAGGTGGCCGCCGATCTCCCGGCGGCGGTGGCGGAGATCCTGCGCCGCCAGGCGGCGCTCGACCCGGCCACCTACCGGCAGGCCGACACCGACACCGACGCCGCGCGGGGCGCCGGCAGGGGGCGGACGGGGACCGTGCTGGTGGTACGGGCCGACTCGGCCGGGGACGTGCTGGTGACCGGGCCCGCCATCCGCGCCGTCGCCGCCCACGCCGAGCGGGTGGTGTTGCTGTGCGGGCCCCGGGGCCGCGCCGCGGCGGAACTCCTGCCCGGCGTCGACGAGATCGTCGAGCACCGGCTGCCCTGGATCGACCCCGCCCCCGACCCCGTCGACCCCGCCGACATGCGTCAGCTCGCCGACCGGCTCGCCGCCGTGCACGCCGACGAGGCGGTCGTCTTCACCAGTTTCCACCAGTCGCCCCTGCCCCTGGCCCTGCTGCTGCGCCTGGCCGGGGTCGGACGCGTGAGCGCCATCAGCGACGACTACCCGGGCAGCCTGCTCGACGTACGGCACCGCGTGCCGGCCGGCGTACCCGAACCGGAACGCGCGCTCTCCCTCGCCGCCGCCGCCGGCTTCGCCCTCGCCGACCACGACGGACCCGCCCTGCGCCTGCGGCCGGCGCAGGCGCCGCCGCCGGAGGTCGGCGCGCCCGGCTACGTGGTGCTGCACCCCGGCTCGGCGGCGCAGGCCCGGGGCTGCCCGCCGGAGCTGGCCGCGCGGATCGCCCGCGCCCTGACGGCCGCCGGCCACCGGATGGTGGTCACCGGCGGCCCCGACGAGCAGGAGCTGACCGCGCGGGTGGCCGGCGACGTCGCCGTCGACCTGGGCGGGCGGACCGGCCTCGCCGGGCTGGCCGCGACGGTGGCCGGCGCCGGCGCGGTCGTGGTCGGCAACACCGGCCCCGCCCACCTCGCCGCCGCCCACGGGGTGCCGGTGGTCAGCCTGTTCGCCCCCACGGTGCCGTTCGGGCAGTGGGGGCCGTGGCGGGTGCCCACGGTGCGCCTCGGCGACGCGGAGGCCGCCTGCCGCGACACGCGGGCGGCGCGCTGCCCGGTGCCCGGGCACCCCTGCCTGAGCGGCGTCGACCCCGAGGAGGTCGTCGACGCGTTGCGGCTGCTCGGGGTGACCCCGTCGGCCCGGTCGGGGCCGCCCACCGGCGGCTCGTCCGCCGGCGTGACGACGCTGGCCACCATCGGCGGGAGCGGCGGATGAACCTGCTCCTGTGGCACGTGCACGGCTCCTGGACCACGTCGTTCGTGCACGGCAAGCACCGGTACCTGGTGCCCGTCACCCCGGACCGGGGCCCCTACGGCCTCGGCCGCGCCCGCACCTACCCGTGGCCCGACACGGCCGTCGAGGTGACCCCCGAGCAGTTGCGCACCGCCGACGTCGACCTGGTCGTCCTGCAACGCCCCGAGGAGATCGACCTCGCCGAGCGGTGGCTCGGCCGGCGGCCCGGCCGCGACGTACCCGCCGTCTACGTCGAGCACAACACGCCCAAGGACGGCGACGTGCCCAACAGCCGGCACCCCATGGCCGACCGCGACGACCTGCTCGTCGCCCACGTCACCGGGTTCAACGAGCTGTTCTGGGACACCGGGGCCACCCGCACCACCGTGGTCGACCACGGCATCGTCCCTCCCGCCGCGGAGTACACGGGCGAGCTCGACCGGCTCGCGGTGGTGATCAACGAGCCGGTACGCCGGGGTCGGGTCACCGGCACCGACCTGCTGCCCCGCTTCGCCGAGATCGCCCCGCTGGACGTCTTCGGCATGAAGGTGGCCGGGCTGGCCGAGCACCTGGGCCTGCCCGCCGACCGGCTCACCAGCCACGACGACCTGCCCCAGCACCGGATGCACGCCGAGTTGGGGCGGCGGCGGGCGTACCTGCACCTGTGCCGCTGGACCTCCCTGGGGCTGAGCCTGATCGAGGCGATGTCCATCGGGATGCCGGTGGTCGCGCTGGCCGCCACGGAGGCGGCGATGGCGGTGCCACCGGGGGCGGGCGCGCTGTCCACCCGGCTCGACACCCTGCTCGACGCCGCCCGCCGGTTCGTCGACGAGCCGGCGGAGGCACGCCGGGCGGGGGAGCGGGCCCGCGCCGCCGCCCGGGACCGCTACGGCCTCGACCGTTTCCTCGCCGACTGGGACCGGCTGCTGGAGGAGGAAGTATGCGCATCGCGATGATCTCGGAGCACGCCAGCCCGCTCGCCATCCTGGGCGGCGAGGACGCCGGCGGTCAGAACACGCATGTCGCCGAGCTCTCCGCCGCCCTCGCGGCCGCCGGACACGACGTGCGGGTCTACACCCGCCGCGACGCCGTGGACCTGCCGGTGACCGTACGCAGCGCCGACGGCTACGACGTGGTGCACGTCCCGGCGGGGCCGGCCGAGCCGGTCGCCAAGGACGCCCTGCTGCCGCACATGCGGGAGTTCAGCCGCTGGCTGGTCGACCGGTGGCGGGGCGGCGACTGGATGCCCGAGGTGATCCACGCGCACTTCTGGATGAGCGGCCTCGCCGCGCTGGCCGCCAGCCGGCAGACCGGCGTTCCGGTCGTGCAGACGTACCACGCCCTGGGGGTGGTCAAGCGGCGCCACCAGGGCGTGCAGGACACCAGCCCGGCCCGCCGGATCGGCTACGAGCGGGAGCTGGGCCGGGCCGTCGACCGGGTCATCGCCCAGTGCCGCGACGAGGTCGGCGAGCTGGTCCGGATGGGCGTGCCACGGTCCCGGATGACGGTCGTGCCGTCCGGGGTCAACCTGGGCACGTTCGCCCCGCTGGGGCCGACCGCCGAGCGGGAGGACGGCCGGCCGCGGATCCTGACCGTCGGCCGGCTGGTCGAGCGCAAGGGCTTCCAGACCGTGGTGCGGGCGATGGCGTACGTGCCCGAGGCCGAGTGCGTGGTCGTCGGCGGCCCGCCCGCCGGCCTGCTGGAGACCGACCCGTACGCCCGCCGGCTGCGCGCCCTCGCGGTCAGCTGCGGGGTCGCCGACCGGGTGCGACTGGTCGGCGCGGTCCCCCGCGAGGAGATGGGCCGCTGGTACCGCTCGGCGGACGTCCTGGTGGCCGCCCCCTGGTACGAGCCGTTCGGGCTCACCCCGCTGGAGGCGATGGCGTGCGGCGTGCCCGTGGTGGGCACCGCCGTCGGCGGGATCAAGGACACCGTGGTCGAGGGCGTCACCGGCGACCTGGTGCCGGCCCGGGACCCGCGTGCGCTGGGCGCCGCGATCCAGGGGCTGCTCGACGACCGGATCCGCCGCTTCGCGTACGCGACGGCGGCGCGGGAACGGGCCCGGCGGCGGTACTCCTGGGCGGCCACGGCGGAGCGGCTGGTGGAGGTCTACGGCGACGTGGCGGTCCACCGGCCGGCCCGGGTGGTGGCCTGATGGCGGCACCCACGCCGCTGGACGCGCACCTGACGAACCTGGCGGCGGCGCTGGTGCCCTTCCGGCGGCACGAGACGCTGCTGGCCCGGTGGGGGGAGGCCCTCGCGCGTCGGCTGGTCGACGGCGGCCGGCTGCTGGTGGCCGGCAACGGCGGTAGCGCCGCCGAGGCCCAGCACCTCACCGCCGAACTCGTCGGGAAGCTCCGCGACGACCGCCAGCCCCTGTCCGCCATCGCGTTGCACGCGGAGACCTCCGCGATGACCGCCATCGGCAACGACTACGGCTACGACGAGGTCTTCGCCCGCCAGGTACGCGCCCACGGCCGCGCCGGCGACGTCCTGCTGCTGCTGTCGACCAGCGGTACCAGCGCCAACCTGCTGGCCGCCGCCCGGGCCGGCCGCGACAGCGGACTCACCTGCTGGGCCCTGACCGGCCCCGCCCCCAACCCCCTGGCGGAGCTGTGTCACGACGTGCTCGCCGTCGGCTCGGCCGACAGCCAGGTCGTGCAGGAACTCCACCTCGTCACCAGCCACCTCCTCTGCGAGTACGTCGAGCGGGCGCTGCCGGTGGCGCCCGCCGCGCCCGTACGGACCGGGGTCGAGGTGGTGCTCGACGGCGGTGCAGGTCAGCAGGTCCAGGCGTGATGAGGAGGGCAGCGTGAGGGGACCCGTCGTGGTGGTCGGTGACACCCTGCTGGACCGGGACGTCGAGGGGGTGGTGAACCGGCTCTGCCCGGACTCGCCCGTGCCGGTGCTGGACGAGACCGCGCACGTCGACCGGCCCGGTGGTGCCGGGCTGGCCGCCGTCTTCGCCGCCGCGCAGGGCGCCGACGTGGTGCTGGTGACCGCGTTGGCGGACGACGCGGGGGGTGCCCGGCTCGCCTCGTTGCTCACCGACGCCGGTGTGCAGGTGTATCCCCTCGGGCTGCGCGGCGGCACGCCGGAGAAGGTCCGGCTGCGCGCCCGGGGTCGGGTGCTGCTGCGCCACGACCGGGGCGGCGCGGCCGGTACGCCCGGCGAGCCGTCCGAGGCGGCGCTGCGGGTGATCGCCCGGGCCTCCGCCGTGCTGGTCAGCGACTACGGCCGGGGCGTCGCCCGGCAGCCCGCGCTGCGGGCGGCGCTGACCGCCACCCGGGCGCCGGTGCTCTGGGACCCGCATCCGCGGGGACCGGCGGCGGTTCCGGGGGTGCACCTGGTGACCCCCAACGAGTCCGAGGTGCGGGAGCTGGTCACGGTCGCGCCGGGGGCGACCCGGCTGGCGACGGCGGCGCGGGGCGCCCAGGGGCTGCGCCAGCGCTGGCGCGCCGGCGCGGTCGCGGTGACCCTGGGCGGGGACGGGGCGCTGCTCTGCCACGCCGGCGCGACGCCGATGGTGGTGCCGGCCCCGGCCGTCGCCGAGGGGGACACCTGCGGGGCCGGTGACCGGTTCGCGGCCACCGCCAGCCTCGCCCTGGCGCGGGGGGCGCTGGTCTCCGAGGCGGTGCAGGAGGCGGTCGCCGAGGCGTCGGCGTACGTGGCCGGCGGGGGAGTGGCGACGGCGCTGCCGCGGGCGGCGCGTCCGCTGCCGCCGGCGGTCTCCGGCCCCGGCGGCGAGCGCGTCGGCGTGGCCGCGGCCGCCGGCGTGGTGTCGGCGGTACGCGCGTCCGGCGGGACGGTGGTGGCCACCGGCGGCTGCTTCGACCTGCTGCACGCCGGGCACGTGGCGACGTTGCAGGCCGCCCGGCAGCTCGGCGACTGCCTGGTGGTCTGCCTCAACTCCGACGCGAGCGTGTCGGGGCTGAAGGGCCCGGACCGGCCGGTGATCCCGCAGGGCGACCGGGCCCGGCTGCTCGCGGCGCTGAGCTGCGTCGACGCGGTCATGATCTTCGACGAGGCCACCCCGCACGCGGCGCTGTCGTGGCTGCGGCCGGACGTCTGGGTGAAGGGTGGCGACTACGCCGGTGACGGCGGCGAGCCCGCCCTGCCCGAGGCGGAGGTCCTGCGCCGCTGGGGCGGCAACGCCGTGGTGGTGCCGTACCTGGACGGCCGCTCCACGACCGGGCTGATCGCCGCCGCCCGTTCCACCGGCACCGCCGTGCCGCTCGTCGGGCTGCCGCTCACCGACACCGTGCCGCCGGCCGGTCCCGCTCCCGGTGGCGGGCCGGCGAGACCCGGCGGCGAGCACGAACGGGCGCGGGCCGGCCTCGCGGGACCGACGACGGCGGAGGGCACCCGATGAGCGCCGGGTCGCCCGGCGCGGGGCGCACCGTGCTCGTCACGGGCGGATCGAGCGGCCTGGGCGCCGCCGTGGTCGCGGCCGTGGCCCGGGCCGGCGGCCGTCCGCTGGTGCTGGACCGGCAGGCGCCCGCCGACGGGGTGCCGTGGGTGGAGTGCGACCTGGCCGACACCCGCGCCGCGGAGGCCGCCACCCGGCAGCTCGCCGAGCGCTCGGGCGGGCTGGACGCGGTGGTCACCGCGGCGGGGACGGACGTGCCCGGAAAGCTGGCGGACACCCCCGGCGAGACCTGGGAGCGGATCGTGGCCGTGGACCTGCTCGCCACGGCGGCCGTCGTACGGGCCGCCCTGCCCTTCCTGGAGACCTCCCGGGGGAGCATCGTCACCGTCGCCTCCACGCTCGGGGTGAAGGCCGTGGCGGACGCGACGGCGTACTGCGCCGCGAAGTTCGGGGTCGTCGGCTTCACCCGGGCCCTCGCCGCCGAACTCGCCGGCAGGGTCGGCGTCACGCTGCTCATCCCCGGCGGCATGCGCACCGCCTTCTTCGACGAGCGCGACGCCGCGTACAAGCCCGGTCCCGACGCCGTCCTGAACGACCCCGCCGACACCGCCGCCGCCGTCATGTTCGCGCTGTCCCAACCCGCCGGCTGCGCCGTCCGCGAGATGGTCGTCTGCGCCGACCAGGAGACCTCCTACCCGTGATCCTCGCCCTGCGTGCCCTCGGCGTCGGCGACCTCGCCACCGCCGTCCCGGCCCTGCGCGCCCTGCGTGCCGCCCACCCCGGCCGGGACCTCGTCCTCGCGGCACCCGGCTGGCTGGCGCCGCTGGTCGACCTGGTCGGCGGCGTCGACCGGCTGGTGCCCACGGACGGGCTCGGTCGCCCCGACCCGGCCCTGGGGACGCCGCGCGTCGCCGTGAACCTGCACGGCCGGGGGCCCGAGTCGCACCGGATGCTCGCCGGCACCCGTCCCGGTCGGCTGCTCGCCTACGCCAGCCCCGAGGCCGGCCACCACGACGGCCCCGAATGGCGCGACGACGAACACGAGATCGACCGCTGGTGCCGGCTCCTCGACTGGTACGGCATCCCCGCCGACCGCACCGACCTGGACCTGCGGCGCCCGGCCCCCGGCGGCGCCCCGACCGGCATGACCGTGCTGCACCCGGGCTCCAAGATCCCGGCGAAGCGCTGGCCGCCTGGACGCTTCGCCGCGCTGGCCCGGGAACTGGCCGCCCGGGGGCACCGGGTGGTGCTCACCGGCAGCCCCGACGAGCGGGCCACCGCACAGCGGATCGCGGCGGCCGCGGGGTTGCCCGCCGACGCGGTGCTGGCCGGCCGGACGGACCTGGGCCGGCTGGCCGCGCTGGTGGCGTACGCCCGCCTGGTGGTCAGCGGGGACACGGGCGTGGCGCACCTGGCGACCGGCTACCGCACGCCGTCGGTGGTGCTCTTCGGCCCGGTCTCCCCGGCGCGGTGGGGGCCGCCGCCGGGCCGGCCCCGGCACCGGGCGCTGTGGGCGGGTGGACAGGGCTCGCCCAGGTGGGAGGGGGTGGGAAGCCATCCGACGCTGGCGGCCATAGGGGTCGACGAGGTGGTGACCGCCGTGGACGAGGTGGAACGGGCGGTGCGGGTCTCCCGTGCGGTTGCGGCGTAGCGATCCGGGCAGGCCGGGGTACGGGCGACGCCGGCGCGGCCGGGGCTGGCTCTTCCTGGACCCGTCCGGGCAGCCGGTCCGCGACCCCGACCGGTTGGGCCGGCTGCGTGAGCTGGTGATCCCGCCCGCCTGGCGCGACGTGTGGATCTGCCCGTACCCGAACGGGCACATCCAGGCCATCGGCATCGACGCGGCCGGGCGCAAGCAGTACCTCTACCACCCGACGTGGCGGGAGAGGCGCGACGAGGCGAAGTTCGACCACGTGCTGGAGGTGGCCCGCCGGCTGCCGGTGCTGCGCGAGCGGGTCGGGCGGGACCTGTCCGGCCGGGGACTGCACCGCGACCGGGTGCTGGCGACGGTGACCCGGCTGCTGGACATGGGCACGTTCCGGGTCGGCAGCGACCAGTACGCGGCCGGCGACGACCCGACGTTCGGGGTGTCGACCCTGCGCCCCGAGCACGCCCGGTCCCGGGGCGGCTGCGTGGTGTTCGAGTTCCCCGCCAAGGGCGGCGTCGAGCAGGTGCGTCGCATCGAGGACCCGGAGTTGTGCCGGGTGCTGGTCAACCTGCGCCGCCAGCGCCGGTCGGCCGACCGCCTGTTCGGCTACCGGGACGGCGGGGACTGGCGCGACGTGCGCAGCGACGAGGTCAACGAGTACCTGCGGGACGCCAGCGGCGGGGAGATGACGGCGAAGGACTTCCGCACCTGGCACGCCACGGTGCGGGCGGCGACCGAACTGGCGACGGTGGGCCCGCCGCGCTCGGCGACCGCCGGCAAACGGGCGGTCGCGGCGGTGATGCGTGACGTCGCCGAGCTGCTCGGCAACACCGCCACCGTGGCCCGCACGTCCTACGTCGACCCGCGCGTGGTCGACCTCTTCCACGACGGCGTGGTGGCCCCGGTCGACCCCGCGACGCCCCGCGAGAAGGCCGAGCGGATCGTGCTCGAACTGCTGGAGGACGCCTGAGGCGGCCCCGGCGCCACTCCTGAGCGGGGGCGCCGGGGCCGGTCCGGTCACCGGGCGACCGCCCGCCTCCCCCGTGGCGGCGGGCGGCTCGCCACGGCCCCCTTCGGCGGTCCGATCCCGGCCGGCGCCGGGGCAGGGAGGGATCGGACACCTCGACGTCAGTCTGCCCCGACCGGGTTGACCGTGGACGCCGCCGGGTTGACTCTCCGTGCCGCGCTCACTCCGCCTGGCCGGCCCGCCAGGCCTGCGGCCCGACGCCGTGCGCCTTGCGGAAGATCCGGCTGAAGTGCGCCTTGTCGGGGAAGCCCCAGCGGGCCCCGATCGCCTGGATCGGCTGGCCGCGCAGGCCCGGGTCGGCGAGGTCGTGCCGGCACCGCGCCAGGCGCAGCTCCCGGATGTACGACGCGACCGTCGACTCCTCGGCCGCGAAGAGCCGGTGCAGGGTACGCAGCGAGACGTGGTGCGCGTCCGCCACCACCTGCGGGCTCAGCGTCGCGTCCCCGAGGTGCCGCTGGATGTACGCCCGCATCTGGGTGACGAGGGCGCGCCTGCGGACCTCGGTCGGCACCACGTCCTCGGCCACCAGGTGCCGACCGAGCATGGTGGACGCCAGGTCGAGCCCGACGGCGCCGAGGCGGGTGGCGTCGGCGGCGTGGTACTGCTCGGGATGGTGGGCGATCTGGAGGAGGAACTGGGCGAGCAGCGCGCCGATCCCCTCGGTGCCCGACATCCGGCCGCCGAGCAGCGGCGCCAGCCGGTCCGGTGACAGCGGCAGCGCCGCGTGCGGGATGAGCGCCACGACGGACCGGGCCGGTTCGCGGCCGTCGTCGTCGCCGAGGTGCCGCACCCCGTGCGGTCGCGACCCGTCGTAGAAGATGAACTCATCCGGCCCCAGCACGCTGCTCCGGCCGGCCTGGCTGGCCGCGCCGTCCCCGTCGACGGTGAGCGCCAGCGTGTAGATCTCCGGGGCCGACTCGCGCCCCAGCCTCGGCGTCCGGACGCCCTCCAGCGACGGGTACCGGTAGTTGACCACCTGGATCGGGCCGAGCTCGACGATCTCCGCCCGGGCGGTGAAGTCGTGCGCGTGCTCGGTGCGGATCCGCAGCGGCGAGGCCGTACGCGCCACGAGGTCGAGCCACATGTCGAAGCGTTCGGCCGCCGGCACCTGCTCGGTGTCGACGACGGTCGGCCGAAGCATCCGCTCCCCCGTCCTCGCGCCGGTCCGGTGCCCATTGTCCATCGTGGGCGCCCGCCCCGCCCAGCGCGTTTCCCGGCCCCGGCTCCCGCCCAGCCCAGCGCGCTTCCGGCCCGGCGCCCGCCCCGCCCCGGCCCCCGGTCGACGGGGCCGGGTCAGGCCGTGGCCGTCCGGCCCCGGATCAGCACCTCGACGCCGTCGAGGATCCGGTCGAGGCCGAACTGCCACTCCGTGTCGAACACCTCGTCCTGCTGTCCCTCGGCGCTCTCCGCCAGCAGCTCCCGGATCGACGGGTAGGCGCCGTGCCGGGTCAGCAGGGCGAGCTGCTGCCAGTACCGCATCCCGGCGTCGTCGGGGTCGAGCTGTTCGCGCGCCGCGGCCTCGTCGAGGTCGGCGGTGAGGGTGGCCCAGTTCCGGGCGTACCCGCTGACCAGCATGATCGTCGAGAGCCGCTCGATGCCGTGCAGGCCGGTGCCGTGCAGGGCGGCCAGCCCCTGCTCCATCCAGCGCACCTGGTTGGGGCCCAGCGGCGGGCCGCTGATCGGGACCTGCCGGATCCACGGGTGGCGGTGGATGGCCGTCATGTTGGCCAGCGCCCAGCGGGCGAGTGCCGGCCGCCAGCCCTCGCCCGGGGCGCGTGGCGCGGGCGGGTCCCCGTACGCGGTGTCGGCCATGAGCTCCAGCAGGTCGTTCTTGGCGGAGACGTAGCGGTAGAGCGACATGGTCGCCACGCCCAGCTCGCCGGCGACCCGGCTCATCGACACCGCCGGCAGCCCGTCGGCCTCGGCCACCCGGATGCCGGCGGCCACCACCTGCCGCATCGTGAGGCTGCGCCGGGGTCCCTTGCCGGGTCGTTCCCGCAGGCCCCAGGCGAGCTCGATGCTCTCCGGCAGCTCGACGTCGGCGTCGCTCATCCTCACCTCCCGGTACGCGGTGTTGACCGCCATCCTAGCTTCTGCGTATGGTGCACGCAGAATGGCGTATGACGTACGCAGAAAGCGGAGAGTGAGGGGCGATGGGAGTGACAGACGCGGCGGTGGAGACCGTCGACCTACGCAGGTCGTACGGCGGGGTGGCGGTGCTCGACGGCCTGAGCATGCGGGTCGCCCGGGGCAGCGTGCACGCCCTGCTCGGCCCGAACGGGGCGGGCAAGACCACGACGGTCCGGATCCTGGCCACGCTCACCACGCCCGACGGGGGCCTGGCCCGCGTGGACGGCCACGACGTGGTCCGCGACCGGAGCCGGGTCCGGCGGGTGATCAGCCTCGCCGGCCAGCACGCGGCGCTCGACGACCAGCAGACGGGCGCGGAGAACCTGCACATGATGGCCCGGCTGGCCGGGCTGGCCCCGGCCGCCGCCCGGCGGCGCGCCACGGACCTGCTGGAGCGCTTCGACCTGGTCGCCGCCGGCGGCCGGCGGGTGGTGACGTACTCCGGCGGGATGCGCCGCCGGCTCGACCTCGCGGCCAGCCTGGTCGGCCAGCCGTCCGTGATCTTCCTCGACGAGCCGACCACCGGCCTCGACCCGCGCAGCCGGCAGGGGCTGTGGGAGGTGGTCGCCGAGCTGGCCGGCGCCGGGGTGACGGTGCTGCTCACCACGCAGTACCTGGAGGAGGCCGACCGCCTCGCCGACCGGATCGCGGTGCTGCACGGTGGCCGGTTGGCCGCCGAGGGCAGCGCGGGCGACCTCAAGCGCCGGTTCGGCGCCCACCGGCTGGAGCTGACGCTGCGTGACGCGCGGAGCTTCGCCGAGGCGACGCACCGCCTCGGCGGGCGCGTGACGCACCGCGACCCGGCCCGGCTGGAGCTGGCGGTCGCCACCGACGGCGGCGCGCCGGAGATCCGCCAGCTGCTCGACGAGGTCGATCCCGACCGGGAGGGGCTCGCCCGGTTCACCGTCCGCGAGGCGACCCTGGACGACGTCTTCCTCACCCTCACCGGCGACCCGGTGCCCGCCCGACGGGAGGCGGCCGGTGTCTGAGCTGACCCTGCGGCCGACCCGTGCCGGCGAGGCCCTCGTCATGATGGCGCGCTGCGTACGGCTGTCCCGGCGCAACGTCGACGCGCTGCTGACCTCGCTGCTGCTGCCGGTGCTGCTGATGCTGCTCTTCGTCTACCTGTTCGGGGGCGCGATCGACACCGGCACCCGCTACGTCACCTACGTCGTGCCCGGCGTGCTGCTGCTCTGCGCCAGCTTCGGCGCGGCGACCACCGCCGTCAGCGTGACCACCGACCTGACCAACGGGATCATCGAGCGGTTCCGCACGATGGACGTCAGCGCCACCGCGATCCTCGGTGGGCACGTCGCCGCCAGCATCGCCCGCAACACCGTCTCCACCGTGCTGGTGCTGGCCCTCGCCGTCGCCATCGGCTTCCGCCCGGCCGTGGACCCGCTGCGCTGGCTGGCCGCGTTCGGGGTGCTGCTGCTCTTCCTGCTCGCCGTGTCCTGGCTGTCGGCCGCGTTCGGCCTGCTGGCCCGCACCCCGGAGGCCGCCAGCGGCTTCACCTTCCTGGCGATGTTCCTGCCGTACCCGAGCAGCGCCTTCGTGCCGGTGGAGACGATGCCGGGCTGGATCCGCGGCTTCGCCGACCACCAGCCCGTCACGCCCGTCATCGAGACGCTGCGCGCCCTGCTGCTGGGCACCCCGACGGGCACCGCCCCGGTCCTGGCGGTGGCCTGGTGCCTCGGCGTCCTGGCCGTCTCGGTGCCCCTGACCGCCGTGCTGTTCCGCCGCCGCGTGGCCTGACCGCCACCGGCCGGCCGCGCCCGCCACCCACCGGCCATCGTCGGCGGTTGCCGGCACGTGCGGTCACTCTCGCCGGAACGCGCGACGGCGGCACCGGACCTCGTCCGGTGCCGCCGTCGTCGTCTGCGCGTCAGTCGTTGAGCACCTGGGAGAGCCGGTCGCGGAAGCGCCGCTCGGAGTCGCTGACGACGTCACCGCCGAGGCCCAGGATGCCGCCGCTGGAGGCCGCGCCCACCACCTGCTCGGCGATCTCCACCAGCCAGTGCTTGTAGGCGCCGGCCTCGCCCTCGTCCGTCCGGGCGGCCAGCAGCACCGCCGCCTCCCTGGCCCGGCCCAGCACGTCCTCCAGGTAGGCGCGCGGGTCGGACGGCGCGATGACCGGCATCTCCTCGCCGGCCTCCGGGTCGCCCACCCGGGTGACGATCTCGCCGGCCACGGCCGCGACCAGCGGGCTGGCCGACTCCCGGCCGGCGGCGATGGTCTCCAGCCCGGCCGCGTTCTCGGCCATGGTGCGTCGGGTGCCGTCGGACTCGGCGGCGCTCGCCGCGGTCAGCACCGACTGCGGCAGGCCGACCAACAGCCCCCACTCCTCGTCGGAGAAACCGAATCCGGTGTACGCCGGCTGCTCGATCACGGCAAAGCCCCTTTCCGCACTGATGTCGCTCGTCGTCCACGGCCCCGGCCAGCGGTGCCCGGCTCAGGCTAGTCGAGGGTCAGCAGGCCCTGTTCGGACACCACGCTGACGGACAGCGTCTTGTACCCCACCTCGTCGAAGAGAACCGTCATCCGGTCCTCCTCGTAGCTCAGCACCAGGCCGTGCCCCCACTCCGGGTGCCGGACCTGGCTGTGCACGGGGAAGGGCCCGACCGCGCCGTCGTCGGGGGTGCTGGTGCCGGCGTGGCAGTTGTCGCAGTGCCCGCAGACCTCGGTCATCTGCTCACCGAAGTAGGCCAGCAGCGTCTGCCCCCGGCAGGCGGTGGTCTCGGCGAAGGCCCGCATCATGTCGGTACGCGACCGGGTCACGGTCTGCTGCCGCTCGGCCTCCGCCAGGGCCGCCGCGGCGGCGTCCACGGGCGCGGGGGAGTAGCGGGGGACGCCGATGCGCTGCTTCGCCCTCGGCTCGGCCGCGCCGACCTGCTCCAGCAGGGCGAGGTACTGGCCGAGTTTGCGCGGGCCGAGCCCGGTGAGCTCGCGCAGCTCCTTCTTGTTCCGTGCCTTCTTGCGCAGCAGCGCGGACAGGTCGCGCAGCTCGTCGGCGTTCGGCAGGCCGCCGCTGAAGAAGCGTTGCAGCCCGACGTCCTCGCCCTGCCACAACAGCAGCACCCGGGCCGGGGCGCCGTCGCGGCCGGCCCGCCCGATCTCCTGGAAGTAGCTGTCCGGCGAGTCCGGCAGTGCCATGTGGACGACCCAGGCGATGTTCGGCTTGTCGATGCCCATGCCGAAGGCCGAGGTGGCGACCATGATCGGCACCTGGTCGGCGAGGAACGCCTCGTGCAGTTCGGCGCGTGGCCCGGCCGCCATTCCGCCGTGGTAGAACTGCGCCGGGTAACCGGCGTCGGTGAGCCGGGCCGCCAGCTCCTCGGCGGAGCGCCGGGTGGGCACGTAGATGATGCCGGGCCGGGTGTCGTCGCTCAGCAGGGCGAGCAGCCGCCGCCACCGGTAGTCCTCAGTGGGGCAGTGCGCCACCTCGAGGAACAGGTTCGGCCGGTCCAGCCCGGAGACCACCACCTCGGGCTCGGTCAGCCGCAGCCGGGCGATGATGTCGTCGCGTACGGGCGGGGAGGCGGTGGCGGTCAGCGCCACCACCGGGGGTCGGCCGATGCCGTCGATGAGGTGGCCCAGCGCCAGGTAGTCGGGGCGGAAGTCGTGCCCCCAGGCGGAGATGCAGTGCGCCTCGTCGATCGCCACCAGCGCCGGCTTCAGCGACTTCACCTCGGCCATCCGGTCCGGGTTGGCGAGCTGCTCCGGGGTGATGAAGAGGAACTCGGCCCGCCCCTCGCGGATCTCGGTGATCGCCTGCGCCTGCTGGGCGGCCGACTCGTTCGAGCTGATCCGCACCGCACGCAGCTCCGGCCGCTGCCGCTCGTTGAGCGCCGCGATCTGGTCCTGCTGGAGGGCGAGCAGCGGGGAGATCACCACGGTCGGGCCGGGGATCAGGCTGGCCGGGATCTGGTAGATCGCCGACTTGCCGGCGCCGGTGGGCAGCACCACCAGGGCGTCACGGCGCTTCATGACCGCCCGCATGGCGGCCAACTGGTGGGGCCGCAGTGCGGTCCAGCCGAAGAGGCTCTTGGCCGCGCGGCGCAGTGTCGTGGAGTGCGTGGACAGTTTCATCGAGGGCCGGAGGTACCCCCGGCGATCAGCGGCGAAACCGGCGGCTGACGTGATCCGGTCGCCGCCGTGTCACCGCCGCAGAGGCGGTCCGCCGAACGCGCCCGCCGCCGGGGCGCCCGGCCGTTCTCCGGGCGCCCCGGCGAGCGGGGCGGTCAGCGTACGCGGGGGAACACCTCGTGCTGGTAGAGGTCGAGCAGGCCCTGCCAGTTCGGGCCGGTGTTGGCCACGTAGACCTCGTCGAAGCCGGCCTTGGCGTACTCCTCGATCTTCGCCAGGTGCGCGTCGGTGTCCCGCCCGCAGACGAAGGCCTCCTTCATCGCCTCCGGCCGGACCAGCTGGCCGGCCTGCTCGAAGTGCCGCGGCGACGGCAGCACCTGGGACAGCTCACCGGGCACCCCGGCGTTCGGCCAGCGCTCGTACGCGATCCGCACGCCCTCTTCCTCGGTCTGCGCGTACGCCGCCTTGAAGCCGGCCTGGCACGGCTTGTCGCCGCCGCCGTTCTCCCGGAACCGCCGGACGAGTTCGGCGTCGGGCGAGGTGTTGACGAAGCCGTCGCCGATGCGGGCGGCGAGGTCGACGGCCTTGGGGCCGAAGCCCGAGACGTAGACCGGCGGGGGAGTGTCCGGCAGCGTGTAGATCCGGGCGTGCTCGACGGTGTAGTGCTTGCCGTGGTGGTTGACGAAGCCGCCCCGCCACAGCTCGCGCATCACGTCGACGGCCTCCTCCAGCATCTCCAGCCGGACGTCGGCCTGCGGCCAGGCGTCGCCGAGGATGTGCTCGTTGAGCGCCTCGCCGCTGCCCACCCCGAGTACGAACCGCCCGGAGTGCAGGACCGCGCTGGTGGCCGCCGCCTGCGCCAGGACGGCCGGGTGGATGCGCACGGTCGGGCAGGTCACGGCGGTGGTGACCGGGAGCCGGCAGACCTGGCTGAGCGCGCCGATCACCGACCAGACGAAGGGGCTCTGCCCCTGCGCGTCCGTCCACGGGTGGTAGTGGTCGGAGATCCAGAGCGCCTCGAAGCCGGCCCGCTCCGCGCCGCGCGCCTGCTCCAGCAGCTCGGCCGGCGTGTACTCCTCGGTGGACAGAAAGTAGCCGATCCTCATCGTTCCCCCTCGCCGTGTCGTACCGGTCCAACGAGGCAGGCGGTACCCCGACGGCCGCCGTCGAACCGCGGTGCCGGCGCCGGGCGGCGCCTCAGCGCCGGAACATCGCGCGGATCGCGGCGAGCAGCAACAGGCCGCCGACGACCAGGCCGAGCAGGCGTACGCCGGGGATGTCGGCCGGGCTCGTCGCGTCGGCCAGCAGCAGGGGATCCATCCCCGAACTGTCCCCAGCTCCGCGCCCGACGGCAACTGTAAGGTTTATTGACTATTTACTCGCGCGGTGTGACCATGTCAGCACCGCCGCCGGTGGCGGGCCGCCGGGCGCGGAGAAGACGGGGGTACGACGACCGCATGAGCGAGCGACACATCAGCCACCACACCGGCGGGCCGGCGTGAGCGGGCGCGACGGGAGCCTGACGGCCCTGGCCGCCGCCGTCCTCCAGCCGGGCTTCGTCGGCACCACGCCGCCACCCTGGATCTGCCGCTGGCTCGGCGAGGGCCTCGGCTCCGTGGTGCTCTTCGCCCGCAACGTGGTCGACCCCGAGCAGGTGGCCGCCCTCACCGCCACCCTGCGCGCCGAGCGCCCCGACGTCGTCGTCGCCATCGACGAGGAGGCCGGCGACGTCACCCGGATCGAGTCCGCCCGGGGCAGCTCCCGGCCCGGCAACTTCGCCCTCGGCGCGGTGGACGACCCGGCGCTGACCGAGGAGGTCGCCCGCGACCTGGGCGCCGACCTCGCCGCGCTGGGGATCACCCTCGACTACGCCCCCGACGCCGACGTCAACTCCAACCCGGCCAACCCGGTCATCGGCGTACGCGCCTTCGGCGCCGAGCCGACGCTGGTCGCCCGGCACACCGCCGCCTGGGTGCGCGGCCTCCAGTCGGGCGGGGTAGCCGCCTGCGCCAAGCACTTCCCGGGACACGGCGACACCCAGGTCGACTCGCACCACGACCTGCCCCGGATCGGCGCCGACCGGGCCCGCCTCGACGCCGTGGAGCTGGCCCCGTTCCGGGCCGCCGTGGCCGCCGGGGTGCAGGCCGTGATGACCGGCCACCTGCTGGTGCCGGCGCTGGACCCGGAGCTGCCCGCCACCCTCAGCAACCGGATCCTGGGCGGGCTGCTCCGCGACGAGCTGGGCTTCTCCGGCGTCGTGGTCACCGACGCGGTGGAGATGCGGGCGGTCGCCGACCGGTACGGCTTCGCGGCCACGGCCGTGCGCGCCCTCGCCGCCGGCGCCGACGCGATCTGCATCGGCGGGGAGCGCGCCGACGAGGGGACGGCCCGACTGCTGCGGGACGCCATCGTCGCCGCGGTCGTCGCCGGCGACCTGCCCGAGGAGCGCCTCGCCGAGGCGGCCAAGCGGGTGGGACAGCTCGCCGCCTGGACGGTGGCCGCCCGGGCCGAGCGGCCGTCCCGGTCCCGCCCGAGCGCCGCCGGTTCGGCCGTCGGGCTGGCCGCCGCCCGCCGGGCGCTGCGGGTCACCACCGCGCCCGCCGGCGTCGGCGCGCTGCCGCTGACCGGCCCCGCCCACGTGGTCGAGTTCGAGCCGCCACGCAACATCGCGATCGGTCCGGAGACCCCGTGGGGGCTCGCCGCTCCGCTGGCCGACCTGCTCGCCGGCACCACCACCGTCCGCTACGCCGAGGCCGACGTGCCCGCCGACCCGACCGCCGGGGCGGCCGGCCGGTGCGTGGTGCTGGTGGTGCGCGACCTGCACCGGCACGACTGGATGCGGGCTTCGGTGAGCCGTGCGCTGGCCGCCCGCCCGGACGCGGTCGTGGTCGAGCTGGGCGTGCCCGAGCTGGTCACCGGCGCGGTCCACGTCGCCACCCACGGCGCCACCCGGGCTGCCGCCCACGCCGCCGTCGCGCTGCTGACGGGCCGCTGACCGCCCCCGCACCCCGACCGGTGCCCCCGGGCTACGGCTCGGGGGTGACCAGGTCGGCGTACTCGGCATGGCGGCCGATGAAGGCCGCCATGAACGGGCAGCGCGGCACCACCGTCGTGCCGCGCTCGCGGAGCTGGTCGAGGGTGCCCCGGACCAGGGCCGCGCCGACGCCCATGTTCTGGAACCTCGGGTCGACCTCGGTGTGGGTGAAGACCAGCACCTCGCCGCGCGGCAGGTACGCGGTGAACCCGGCCAGCGCGTCGTCGACCAGGATCTCGAACCGGTGCTTGGCGGGATTGTCCTCGACCAGGGTGCTCACCCGGCCATTCTGCCCCCGCGACCGGCGAGCCGGTCCAGTTCCCCCAGCAACCCGTCCACCTCGTCGGCGGTGTTGTAGTGGTAGAGGCTGGCGCGCACCGCCCCGCCGCTGTCGCGCAGCCCCATCGCCTGGAAGTACTCGTACGCGTAGTAGTCGCCGGCGGAGAGGCAGAAGCCGGCCGCGCCCAGCTCCTCCTGGGTCCGCTGCGGGGAGAGCCCGGCCAGCCGGAAGGACACCGTCGGGCAGCGCCGGGCGGGGGAGCCGAGCACCGTGACGCCGGGCAGCGCGGCCAGCCCGGCGAGCAGCCGGTCCAGCAGCGACTCCTCGTACGCCCGCGCGGCGCTCAGCCCGGCGACCAGCCGCTCGCGCCGGCTCCCGGTGGCCGCCGGGTCCAGCCCGGCCAGGTGGTCCACGGCGGCGGCCACGCCGGCCAGCAGGGGGAAGCTCGGGGTGCCGTACTCGAAGCGGTCCGGCACCGCGTCGGAGGAGGGCAGCAGCTTCGCCGGGCGCAGCCGCTCCCACGTCGCCGGGGCGGCCACCATCGCGGCCAGGTGCGGCCCCGACCACTTGTAGGCGCTGGTGACCAGGAAGTCGGCGCCCAGCGCGGCGACGTCGGTGGGCCCGTGCGGCACCGAGTGCACCCCGTCGACGCAGACCAGCGCGCCGACGGCGTGCGCGGTCGCGGCGATCGCCGCCACGTCCGGGACGGTGCCGGTCGCGTTGCTTCCCGCGGTCACCGCGACCAGCCGGGTCCGCTCGCCGACCAGTTCCGCGTAGCGGGCCGCCGGAAGCTCCGCGGTGTCCCGGTCGAACTCGGCCCAGCGCACCGTCGCGCCGGCCGCCTCGGCCGCCTGCACCCAGGGTCGAACGTTCGCGTCGTGGTCGAGCCGGGAGACCACGACCTCGTCGCCGGGCCGCCAGCCGGCACCCAGGGTCCGGGCCAAGGTGTACGTCAGCGCCGTGGCGCTCGGCCCCAGCACCACTCCGTCGGGTTCGGCGCCGAGCAGGTCGGCCACGGCCGAGCGGGCGGCGGCCACCATCTCCAGCGAGCGCCGGCCGGGCGCGAAGGCGGCGCTGCGGTTGCCCACCGCCGCGCGCATGGCGGCGGTGACCGTGTCGACGACTCCGGCGGCGGTCTGGGTGCCCCCGGCGCCGTCGAGATGGACGAAGCCCTCGGCGAGGGCGGGGTAGGCGGCCCGGGTGCGGGCGATGTCGAACGGCATGCCCGGGACCCTAACGCCCCGCCCCGGGCGCCCCACCTGCGCGGATGATCACGCCCTGCCGGAGTGGTCCGCGTCTCGTACCCTTGGCGGGGTGACGAACCGACGTGTTGCCTTCCCGCTGACCCCCACCCGCCGGGCCGCCGGCCTGTTGGCCGGCCTGGCGCTCGGCGCCGCCGTGCTCGCCGGCTGCAGCTCCGAGGGCGCCAGCACCGACTGCGGTCTGGACGCCTGCACCGTCACCTTCGACCGGGGCGTGGACGCCAGCGCCACCATCCTCGGCGTGGAGGCGAAGCTGATCGGCGCGCAGGGCGACCAGGTCACCGTCGAGGTCGCCGGCGAGCAGCTGTCGCTGACGACGGGCCAGCAGGCCACCGAGGTCGGCGGCTTCGCGGTGACGCTCGACAGCGTCACCGACCAGGAGGTCAAGATCCGGGTGTCGAGGAACCCGGGCAACTGACCCGACCGGGGCGGCGGTGGCCGACGTTTGGAAATCTTCGTATTCGGTGATTGAGGCGCCATGTCACTCACCCGGAATGCCGAAGCCACCGCCTCCCGTACGGCGAACAGCAGGTGGCTCGAGTTGTTGGCCAGAGTCGGTTTCATCGGCTACGGCATCGTGCACCTCCTGTTCGCCTGGCTGGCGTTGCAGATCGCGTTCGGCAAGGCCGGCGACGACGGCGACCAGTCCGGCGCGCTGCGCACCCTCGCCCAGCAGCCGATGGGCAAGTTCCTCGTCATCGCCATCGCGGTCGGCCTGCTCGCCATGGCGATCTGGCAGGCGCTGGAGGCGGCCGTCGGGCACCGCGCCGAGCGCGGCAAGGAGCGCGTCTGGGAGCGGATCGCCTCGGCGGGACGCACCGTCGTCTACCTCTACTTCGCCTGGACGGCCTTCAAGGTCTTCAAGGACGCCGGCTCCAACAGCGCCGACCAGCAGGAGGCGCTGACCGGCAAGCTCATGGAGTCCTCCGGTGGCCGCTGGCTGGTCGGCCTGGCCGGGCTCGGCCTCGCCGCGATCGGCGTCGGCCTGGTGATCTACGGGCTGATCAAGCGTTTCGAGAAGCACCTCAAGACCGGTGAGATGAATGCCAGGACGCGCCAGCTCACCCGCCGGCTGGGCATGGCCGGCTACATCGCCAAGGGCGTCGCGTACGGCATCTCCGGCCTGCTGATCATCCTGGCCGCCGTCAACTACGACCCCGAGAAGGCCCGCGGTCTGGACGCGGCACTGCGCGCGCTGCGCGACCAGGCGTACGGCCAGATCCTGCTCACCCTGGTGGCGCTCGGCATCGCCGCCTTCGGCGTCTTCTGCTTCCTGCAGTCCCGGTATCGCAAGGTCTGAACCTGGTCGATTCCGGCGTCGCCGGGCACTATTGGGCCTTTGCCCGAAGCACGTGCCCGGCGTCAGGAGGAGGAAGGAACCTGTGCAGAGCTACTTCGGGACGATCGTCGCCGCGCTCGCCGCGGCGGCGATCGCCTTGTTCGCGGTCGAGGTCGCGCACCGCGTGATCCGGCGGGTCGGTCGGCGCTCGCTGCTGCTGACCGAGCTCACCGACCACGCGCACCGGTCCATCCAGGTCGCCGCCACCGTCGTCGCCGTCCAGTTCGCCGTGCGGTTCAGCACCGGCTACGCGGTCGGCGACCAGTGGCGCCAGGTGCTGCTGCACCTGCTGGTGCTCGGCGTGATCGCCAGCGTCGCCTGGCTGGTCGCCTCGCTGCTCGTCGTGGCGGAGGACACCGCACTGGCCCGGTTCCGGGTGGACGTGCCGGACAACCGGCACGCGCGGCGGGTGCGGACCCAGGTGGTCATGCTGCGCCGGTTGACGATCGCGGTGATCGTCGTGCTGGCGGTGGGCGTGATGCTGATGACCTTCCCGGCCGTACGCGGCATCGGCGCCGGCGTGCTGACCAGCGCCGGTGTGGTCGGTGTGGTCGCCGCGCTGGCCGCGCAGAGCCTGCTGGGCAACGTCTTCGCCGGGCTCCAGCTCGCCTTCAGCGACGCGGTCCGCCTCGACGACGTCGTGGTGGTGGAGGGGGAGTGGGGCCGCATCGAGGAGCTGACGCTCAGCTACGTGGTCGTGCAGATCTGGGACGACCGGCGGCTGATCCTGCCCACCTCGTACTTCACCAGCAAGCCGTTCCAGAACTGGACCCGCACCGAGGCGGCAGTGCTGGGCACCGCCGAGTTCGACGTCGACTGGGCGGTGCCGGTGCAGGCCATGCGGGAGGAGCTGCGCCGCCTCGTCGAGGGCACCGAGCTGTGGGACGGCCGGGTCTGCGTACTCCAGGTGACCGACGCGACCGGCGGGACGATCAAGGTGCGTGCCCTCGTGAGCGCCGCCGACGCCGGCAGCCTCTGGGACCTGCGCTGCCTGGTCCGCGAGCACCTGGTCGCCTGGATCCGGGACCACCGGCCGACCGCCATGCCCCGGATGCGTACCGAGATCGGGGACGCCGAGAGCAACCTGGCGTGGCAGTGGGTACGCCCCCGCCGGCCGGTGCGCCGGCTCAACGACGCCGAGGTGCCCGACGACGCGCGGGTCTTCGGCGGCAGCGACGACGGCGACGCCCGCAGCGAGGCCTTCGTCGGCCCCGACGAGCCCGCCGAAGCCCGCCGCTGACCACCCTCCCCCCACCACCACCTCACCCGGTCCCACCTTGCGCGGCGCCCCGCACACCCCAAGGGCGGGCGCGCCCCGCCCAAGCCGGGCGCGCCCCGCCCAAGCCGGGCGCGCCCGCCCCAAGGCGCGGCGTCGATCATGCAGTTGTGGTCCCCCGCAAAAGGGGCATCGTTCGGATAAAGCCCACCACAACTGCATGATCGACCCCAGCGGTGGGCGGGGCGGGGGCCACGGGGTAGGGCGGGGCACGGGGCCAGGGTGGGTGGGTCGTGACCTGTGGGGGGCCGGGGCGTTGGAGGTGTGGGCGGGGTTGTGCCTCGTGGGGCGGCCGGGCGGAGTGCGCTGGCTCGGGAAGTTTGACCGGGCGTTTGGCGGGGACCTGCTGCGCGACGCTTCTGCACCTTCTTCCGCGCCGGGCGGCGGCTCGGGGACGCGGCGGTCCGGGCTCAACGGCTGCCGAGCGAAGGATTGACGGGCGGCGACTCCGGGCATACAGCGCGGTGATGATGAAAGGAGGACAGCATGGCTGACGTGGCGAACGCCCGCACATCCCGTACCGGGAGCGAGCCGTCCACCGCCGAGCTGGTGCAGCGGGCCACGGAGCAGGTCTCCCGCCTGGTCCGGGACGAACTGGCCCTGGCCCGGGCGGAGCTGACCCAGAAGGGCAAGCACGCCGGTATCGGCATCGGTCTCTTCGGCGGCGGCGGGGCGCTGGCGCTCTACGGCCTGGGTGCCCTGGTCGCCACCGCGATCCTGCTGCTCGACCTGGTGCTTCCGGCCTGGGCGGCGGCCCTGATCGTCGCGGTGGTGCTCTTCGCGATGGCCGGGGTCCTGGCCCTGGTGGGCAAGAAGCAGGTCAGCCAGGCGGTCCCGCCGGTGCCGCAGGCCGCGGTCCGTAGCGTCCGGGCGGACGTGGACACGGTCGCCGCCGCCGTGAAGGACAGGGGACGGGCATGACGACGGGCAACGGCCGGGGCACCGGCGACACCGAGGCGCTGCGGGAGGAGATCCGGCGGACCCGGGTCGAGCTGGGGGAGACGATGGAGGCGTTGGCGGCCAAGGCCGACGTCAAGGCGCGGCTGAGGTCCTCCGCCGACCAGGCGAAGGAGCGGATGCGGGACCAGACGGCGCAGACCGTGGCCCGGGTGCGCGGGCAGGCGGCGCAGAAGGCGCAGCTCGCGCGGGAGCAGGCGCAGGAGAAGGGTGCCGTCGTACGGCGTAACCCGACGCCGTTCGTCGCCCTCGCGGCGGGCGCGGTGGCGGCCTTGATCGTGTTGGTGATCGTACGGGGGAGGCAGCGGTGAGCAGGGGTATCGGAAAGGCCGCGTACAAGCCGGTCGGCGTATTGATGGGCATCGCCGCCGGTACGGTCGCGGGCGCGATCTTCCGGCAGGTGTGGAAGATGACGGCGGGCGACGGCGAGGCGCCCAGCGCCACCGACGAGGACCGCGGCTGGGGCGAGATCCTGGCGGCGGCGGCGTTGCAGGGAGCGATCTTCGCGGTCGTCCGGGCCGCCGTCGACCGGGGTGGCGCGGTGGGCGTACGCCGGTTCACCGGAAGCTGGCCGGACTGACCCGACAACGACGAAAAGGACCCCCGTACCGGCGCGCTGGTGCGGGGGTCTTTTCGCGCGGGTGCAAGGGCCCACCCAGCGGATCTTCGGCACCCGTCAGGTCACATGTCGAAGAATTTCGTCCGGTACTCTGTGCAGAGTTTTCGCTACGTGGTTTGCTGTTCCACGCTGTTGAGAGATGGCGTGGGTTGAGCGAAGTCTCCTTCGTGGGGGCCGCCTCAGGCACCGCTGCTCGAAAACGGCCAATCGGCCGCACGGCGTGCTCGGCCGCCAGTTTTAGAAGGAGATACACATGGCGCAGGGAACCGTGAAGTGGTTCAACGCAGACAAGGGCTTCGGCTTCATCACCGTCGACGGCGGGGGTGCTGACGTGTTCGTCCACTTCTCGGCCATCCAGACCAGCGGCTACCGCACGCTGGAGGAGAACCAGCGGGTGGAGTTCGAGATCGCCCAGGGTCAGAAGGGTCCGCAGGCCGAGCAGGTCCGCCCCATCTGAGCAGTGCCGGTCGGCAGCCGCCGGCCAATGCTGTGATCCGGCGCCCGGAGCACAGCGAAGCCCCGTATCCCGCCCGGGATGCGGGGCTTTCCGCGTTCACGGGCCCGCCACCGCGGCCGGTACGCGAGCTGTCCGCGCCCGGCCTGTCGCTCGCCAACCTGGCCGCCCACCTGGAGGGGGAGCCGAGACGGCGGCGAGCGGCGGACGGCGCTCAGCGTCGCTTGCGGGCGTGCAGCCCGAACCAGAGCGCGACCAGCCCGGCCAGGACGACGACGGGCCCCAGTACGGCCCAGATCCGCTGGTCGGTCATCACGCTGCCCTCGACGTAGCCGAGGCCCTGCACCGTCCACACCGCACCGCCGACCACGGCGAGCAGGCCGAGGGTGAGCGGCAGCCAGCCCTTCATCGCGATTTCCCTCCGTCGATCCCTGTCCGGGCCGCCCGGCTCACCACCGGTCGTGCACCCGCGGACGGACCAGTTCGTCGTAGACCTCCGCCATCGCCGCCAGCTCCCGTCCGGAGAGCGGGGCCTGGTTGGCCACGGCGGCGTTGCCCCGGGCCTGGGCGGCGTCGCGGGCGCCGGGGATGACCACGGTGACGCCGGGCTGGTCGACGACCCAGCGCAGCGCGAACTGGGCCATCGTGCGCCCGTCGCCGGCCAGCGGCGCCAGCCGGCGCACGGCGGCCAGGCCCAGCGCGAAGTCGACCCCGGAGAAGGTCTCGCCCACGTCGAACGCCTCGCCGTGCCGGTTGTAGGTGCGGTGGTCGTCGGCGGCGAAGGTGGTGTGTTCGTCGTACCGGCCGGAGAGCAGCCCGCTGGCCAGCGGGACGCGGGCGACGACGCCGACCCCGGCGGCGGCAGCGGCCGGGAGCACCCGGTCGAGGGGCTTGCGCCGCAGCGCGTTGAGGATGATCTGGACGCTGGCCACCCCCGGCCGGGCGATGGCGGTCAGCGCCTGCTCGCAGGTCTCCACGCTCACCCCGTAGCCGGCGACGCGTTCCTCGGCGACCAGGGTGTCCAGCGCGTCGAAGACGGCGTCGTCGGCGAAGACGGCGGTGGGCGGGCAGTGCAGCTGCACCAGGTCGAGGGTGTCCGTGCCGAGGTTGCGCCGGGACCGGTCGGTCCACTCGCGGAAGTGCGCCAGGGTGTACGCCTCGGGCGTCTGCGCGACGCGGCGGCCCATCTTGGTGGCGACCGTCAGCGTGGCGTCGGGCCGGCTCCGCAGGAACCGCCCGATGAGCTGCTCGCTGCGCCCGTCGCCGTAGACGTCCGCCGTGTCGAGGAAGGTGACCCCCGACTCGACGGCGGCGGTCAGCACGGCGGTGGCGTCGGCCTCGCTGACCGTGCCCCAGTCCGCGCCGAGCTGCCAGGCGCCCAGCCCGATCACCCCGACGCGCCGCCCCAGCCGGGGGAAGGTGCGCTGCTGCATGGGACTGAGCCTAGTGATCGGCTTGTCCGGTCGCGCGACGGGCCGTACGGTGAAGCAAGACGGACGTACGGTTTGGGAGGCAGCGATGTGGGATCCGACGACGTACCTGCGCTACGGCGACGAGCGCTCCCGGCCCTTCCACGACCTGCTCGCCCGGGTCCCCGCCGAGCGCCCGCGCGCGGTGGTCGACCTCGGCTGCGGCCCGGGCAACCTGACCGCCACCCTCGCCGCGCGGTGGCCGGACAGCCGGGTCGCCGGCCTCGACTCCTCACCGGAGATGATCGCGGAGGCCGCCGCCACCGCTGCCGTCGCCCCCGGGGTCTCCTTCGCCGTCGGCGACGTCCGGCACTGGCACCCGGAACCCGACGTGGACGTCGTCATCAGCAACGCCGTGCTCCAGTGGGTGCCCGGCCACCGGGACCTGCTCACCCGCTGGGCCCGGGAACTGCCCGTCGGCGCCTGGCTGGCCGTGCAGGTGCCGGGCAACTTCGACGCCCCCTCGCACCGGGCGCTGCGCGAGGTCGCCGACCGGCCGGCGTGGCGTGCCGACGTCGCACCGCTGCTGCGCCGCCCCCCGGCCGACGACACCGCCGTCGGCTACGCCGAGCTGCTGACCGCTGCCGGCTGCGCGGTGGACGCCTGGGAGACTACCTACGTGCACCTGCTGCCGGCCCGCGTCGACGCGGACCACCCCGTGCTGAGCTGGCTGGAGGGGACCGCGCTCCGGCCGGTCCGCGCGGCCCTGGACGCCGCCGGCTGGGCCGACTTCCGGGCCGAGCTGGGCGTACGACTCGCCGAGGCGTACCCGGTGCGGCACGCTCAGGTGCACTTCCCGTTCCGCCGCGTCTTCTTCGTCGCCCGCACCGGCGCCCGCGCAGAGGAGAACCAGTGATCGACCTGCAAACCTTCATCGCCGGACTGCCCAAGGTGGAGCTGCACGTGCACCACGTCGGCTCCGCCTCGCCCCGGATCGTCGCCGAGCTGGCCGCCCGCCACGAGGGCCGCAGCCCCGTGCCCGCCGACCCGGCCGCGCTCGCCGACTACTTCGCCTTCCGCGACTTCGCGCACTTCATCGAGGTCTACCTGAGCGTCGTGGACCTCATCCGCGACCCCGAGGACGTCTGGCTGCTCACCCACGAGGTCGCCCGCGAGCTGGCCCGCCAGCAGGTCCGCTACGCCGAGCTGACCGTCACGCCCTACTCGCACGTGCACCGGGGGATCCCCGCGCCCGCCTTCTGCGAGGCGATCGAGGACGCCCGCAAGCGGGCCGAGGCGGACTTCGGCATCGAGCTGCGCTGGTGCTTCGACATCCCCGGCGAGGCCGGCCTGGCGGCGGCCGAGGAGACGCTGCGCATCTCGCTGGAGGAGCGCCCGGACGGGCTGATCAGCTTCGGCCTCGGCGGCCCCGAGATCGGGGTGCCCCGGCCGCAGTTCAAGCCGTACTTCGACCGGGCCCGGGCGGCCGGGCTGCGCTCGGTGCCGCACGCCGGCGAGACCACCGGCCCGCAGACGGTCTGGGACGCGCTGCGCGACCTCGGCGCGGAGCGGATCGGGCACGGCATCTCCGCCGCGCGGGACCCGGAGCTGCTGGCCTATCTCGCCGAGCACCGCATCGGCATGGAGGTCTGCCCGACGTCCAACGTGCGTACCCGCGCGGTCGCCAGCATCGAGGAGCACCCGCTGCGGCAGTTGGTCGAGGCCGGCCTGCTGGTCACCATCAACTCCGACGACCCGCCGATGTTCGGCACCACCCTCGACGAGGAGTACGCCGTCGCGGCCCGGCTGCTCGACGTGGGTCCGGAGGGGCTGGCGGCGCTGGCCCGTGACGCGGTGACCGCCTCGTTCCTGGACCCGGCCGGCAAGCGGCGGATCACCGCCGAGATCGACGCCCATCTGGCCGCCGCCACCGGCTGAGCGCACAGAGGGGGCGGCGCGCGGCGGGAGGAGGTGTGGGGGGACCGAGTCTCCCGCCGCGCGCCCGGCTCCACCGGCCGGTGGGGTGCCCCGAGGCATTGACCGGTGGAACTGATGGGTTCGGATTCGATCCTGTCAGCGCCGGCCCGCTCCGGCACCACGGTTAACCGCGATCTAAGGAAGACTTGCGCCGCCCCACAACCGGCCGCCGGACCGGGGCCGCCCGGCCGGGCCGCGGCTCAGTCGTCGGTGGGCCGCTGGCGGGGCCAGCGGCGGCTGCCGGTCTTCTGCTCCCGGGCCATCCGGCCGACCAGGCCGAACCGGCTGACCTGCCGGGGCGTCGCCTCCGGGTCGGCGAGCAGCATCACCACGCTCGCCCCGCCCAGCCGGGCCCGGTCGATGCTGACCGAGCCGTTCGCCTGCAACGCCACCCGCTTGGCGATGTCCAGCCCCAGCCCGGTCGAGCCCTGGTCGCTGGTGCCCCGGCGCAGCGCCCGGTCCGGGTTGGCGATCCCCGGCCCGGCGTCGTCGATCCGGATGGCCACGTACCCGTCGCGGCGCGAGACCGCCACCTCGAACGCGGTGCCCTGCGGGGTGTACCGGAAGACGTTGCCGATCACCGCGTCCAGCGCGGCGGCCAGCTCGGCCCGGGGAACCGGGGCCGGGATGCGCAGCTGGGCGCCGCTGACCCGGTGCGGCCGGTTCTGGTCGCCGGCCAGGGCGGCCCAGAACACCATCCGGTCGCGTACCACCTCGCTGACGTCGCACATCGCCGGCCCGGCCTCGTGTGCGACCGCCTTGCGGGTGGTCTTGATCAGCACGTCGATCTCGCCCTCGAGGGTGACGATCGCCTGCCGGATCCGGCGGATGCCGCGCCGCCGGTCCAGTTCCGCCTCGCTGAACGAGCCCACGCTGGTGTCGTCGGACTCCAGCGCCTCCGCGTCGAGCCGCAGCACCGTCAGCGGGGTGCGCAGCCGGTGTGACAGGTCGGCGACCAGCTCCCGCTCGTCGGTGCGGGCGGCGTCGAGCCGGTCGGCCATCCGGTTGAAGGCGTGCCCGGCCTCGGCCAGCTCACGTGGGCCGCTCGGGTCGACGCGTACGCCCTGGTCGCCGTCGCCGATCGCGAGCGCCGCGCGGACCAGGCCCCGGGCCGAGTCGACCGCGCGGGCGGCGACCCGGTCCACCACCAGCACCGCCGCGCCCACCAGGGCGGCGGCCACCCCGAGCAGCAGCAGCCACCGGCTGTTGCCGGTCAGCTCCGACTCGGGCACGAAGACCTCGACCACGGCCGTCGTGTCGCCGAGCACGACCGGGTCCAGCCGGAGCACGCCGCCCTCGACGTCGACGACCACGGAACGCCGCTCGGCCCGCGCGCGCTCGAGGCTCCCGGCGTCGGCCCGGCCCGCCGACTCGTCCACCCCGAGCCCGCGTACGACCGGCCGGGTGGCCGGGTCGTCGCCGCTGGCCGCCACGACGCGCTGCACCACGGCGGGGTCGGTGCTGACGGCGAGCGCGCCGGTCACCAGCGCGCTGCGCCGGGCGGCGTCCGCGATGGCCTCCTCGCGCGCCCGGTCGGCGAGACCGAGGGCGAGCGGGACGAGGAACGCGAGCGCCACCAGGGCGCACATGCCGGCCGTGAGCAGGGCCAGCGACGGCCTCAGTCCGGCGCCACCAGCCGGAAGCCGACCCCCCGCACGGTGCGCAGGTAGCGCGGCTTCGCCGCGGACTCGCCCATTTTGCGGCGCAGCCAGTACAGGTGAACGTCGATGGTCTGGTCCTCGCCGACCGATGGCTGCCGCCATACCTCCTCCAGAAGTTCCCGGCGGGACACTACCCGGCCCGGCCGCGCGGCGAGATAGGCCAGCAGGTCGAATTCCTTGCGGGTCAGCGCCAGCGGCTCGCCGTCGAGGTGGGCGCTGCGTTCGCCGACGTCCACCCGTAGCCCGCCGACGCTGTGCACGGCCGGCTGCACCGTCCGGCTGGCCCGCCCGGCCCGGCGCAGCACGGTGGTGATCCGCGCGTCGAGGTGCGCGCCGGTGAACGGCTTGACCATGTAGTCGTCGGCCCCGGCGCGCAGCAGCCGCACCACGGACTGCTCGTCGTCGCGGGCGGTGGCGATGATGATCGGCACGTCGGTGATGCCGCGCAGCATCCGCAGCGCGTCCGAGCCGTCGAGGTCGGGCAGCCCGAGGTCGAGCACCACGAGGTCGGGGGTCTCGGCCGCCACCCGGCGCAGCGCGTCCAGCGCCGTGCCGACGGCGTGCACGGCGTGCCCCCGGTCGGCGAGGGATCGCAGCATCGCGCCGCGTACGACGTGATCGTCTTCGACCAGGAGCACGGTGGCCACAGCAAGACCGTACCCGCGGTGGCAAGTTGATCGCGTTTGCGGCGCATGAGGCAACAGGGCAAGCTGGTACAACGATGTCCTTCACGCTCTTTCCCGACACTCGTCTCGCGCTCGCCCGGGACTCGCTCGCCGGCCTGTCGGTCGGCGACGCGCTCGGCTCACAGTTCTTCGTTCCCGGCCGGCACCCGGCCGACCTGGCCGCCGGGAAGCTGCCCCCGCCGCCGTGGCAGTGGACCGACGACACCGAGATGGCCTGCTCGGTGGTTGCCGCCCTGGCCGAGACGGGCCGGATCGACCGGGACGCGCTCGCCGCCGCCTTCGCCGAGCGCTGCGAGCCCTACCGGGGCTACGGGCCGGGCGCGGTGACCATCCTGCGGCTGATCCGCACCGGCACGCCGTGGCCGGTGGCGGCCGCCTCGGCCTTCGACGGCCAGGGCTCCTGCGGCAACGGCGCGGCGATGCGGGTCGGCCCGCTGGGCGCGTGGTACGCCGACTCCACCGCGCGGGCGGCGGCGCAGGCCCGGGCGTCGGCGGAGGTGACCCACGCGCACCCGGAGGGCGTCGCCGGCGCGGTGGCGGTGGCGGTGGCCGCGTCGCTGGCCGCCCGAGCCCGCCTCGACGGCCACCGGCCCGCCCCGGAGCGGCTGCTGGCCGGCGTCACCGCCGCGCTGGACCCGGCCACCGAGGTGCACCGGGGCGTACGCCGGGCCGCCGGCCTGCTCGACCGCCCGGTCGCCGAGGCCGCCGACGTGCTCGGCAACGGCTCCCGGGTCACCGCCCAGGACACCGTCGCCTTCACCTGCTGGGTGGCCGCCGTGCACCTGGACGACTACCCCGCGGCGGTCCGCGCGTGCGTCGAGGCCGGCGGGGACGTCGACACCACCGCCGCCATCGTCGGGGCGGTGGTGGCCGCGCACACCGGCGTCGGCACGCCGGGCGGGGTGCCGACCGACTGGCTGGCCGCCCGCGAGCCCCTGCCGGACTGGGCCGGCTGACCGCCGCCCCGGTCCACGGCCTGACGCCCGTCCCGCTGCGCCTGACGCCCGTCCCGCTGCGCCTGACGCCCGTCCCGCTGCGCCTGGCCCGTCCCGCGCGCCGTGCTCAGCGGGCGGCGACCGGCCTGCCCGGCGACTCCGCCCCGGCGGCGGCCGGTCCGGGCCCGTCCGGTTCGGTTCGGTTCGTCGGGTCCTCCCGCAGCACCGACAGGTCGACCGGCTCGGCCGGCTCGCGGCGGCGCCAGCGGCTGACCAGCCAGCCGATCGCCGCGCCCCCGCCGAGGCCGGCGAGCAGCCCGGCGGCCAGCATCCCGTCCGCGTTCCCGCCGTCGCCCGGGGTGTCGCCGGCCGCCGGCCCACCGGCCGCCCGGGCCCCCGCGGCCGGGACGTCGCCAGCCCCGCCGGCCGCCGGGGCGGCGCCGTGCCCGCCGTGCCCGGCCGCCGCACCGGGGGCCGCCGGCAGCAGGGTGAGCGTCGGCGCCCGGCGAGCCCCGGTCGGCCCGGCCCAGCGCACCACCGTGCCGTCGGCGTACGTGCGCAGCACCTCGAAGGTGAGCCGGTCGGTCTGCGGCAACGGCCCCATGGACAGGGTGAGCCGGGCCGGGCCGGGAGCCGTGCCGGGCATCCGGACCCAGGTCACCGCGCTGGTCACCTCGTCGACCCGGGACGAGTGGATGCCGGCGACCGGCTGGTCGAGCCTGCGGGAGGTGATCCGGGGCGCCCAGCCGGGCACCGACATCGGATAGACCTCGGCGATCGGGGCGTCGGCCGGCAGCCGGATCTCGATCCGCTCGGCCCGGGCGCCCGGCAGTTCGTCGGGCACCACGAACTCCAGCTTCACCGAACCGCCCTGTCGCGCCTGCGTCGGGCTGGTCGTCACGTCGGTCGCATATGCCGGGGCGGGCCAGGTCAGCACCCCGGCCGCCGCCAGGACGGCCACCGTCGCGGCCCGGCGCCGGGGCCGGGGCTCGGGCCGCACACCGTGCATCGTCGCCATCGTCGGTCCCATCCGTCTCCACGGGGCCGGCACCGGTTCCGGCCACATCCGGTAGTTCGGATGCGGGGACGGAAAGGTTCAACGCAGGACCCAGGACGCCGGCCGGACCCGGCACGCCCGGCCCGTCCCGGGGTGCCGGGGGGCGGCGCCCGTTCCACGGACCCCGGGGGCGGTGGCGTCGGCGACCGTGCCGGCGGGGGCGACCGATAGCATCGCAGGAGCCGAACGTTCGGCGTCATCCGTGCCGTCTGCTGGAGGAGTCACCGTGTCCGCACCCCGTACCCCCGCCGTGGCCGACCCCGTCGTCGTCGCCGCCGGGACCACGGCGGCCGACGCGGTGGCCGCGGCCGGTCTGCCCGCGTCCGGCCCGAAGGCGATCGTGGTGGTCCGCGACCCGCAGGGCCAGCTGCGCGACCTGGACTGGGCTCCGCAGGCCGACACCGAGGTCGAGCCGGTCAGCCTCGACTCGCCCGACGGGCTCGACGTGCTGCGGCACTCCTGCGCGCACGTGCTCGCCCAGGCCGTGCAGGACGTCTTCCCGGAGGCCAAGCTCGGCATCGGCCCGCCCATCGAGAACGGCTTCTACTACGACTTCGCCGTCGACAAGCCGTTCCAGCCGGACGACCTCGGCAAGCTCGAGAAGCGGATGCAGGAGATCGTCAAGTCCGGCCAGCGGTTCCGCCGCCGGCGCTTCGGCAGCCTCGACGAGGCGAAGGCCGAGCTGGCCGCCGAGCCGTTCAAGCTGGAGCTCATCGACGTCAAGGGCGAAGGGCTGGACACCTCCGAGGTGATGGAGGTGGGCGGCGGCGAGCTGACCATCTACGACAACCTCGCCGCCAAGGAGGACAAGGTCTGCTGGTCGGACCTGTGCCGGGGCCCGCACCTGCCGAACACCCGGCTGATCGGCGCGTTCAAGCTGATGCGCTCGGCCGCCGCGTACTGGCGCGGGTCGGAGAAGAACCCGCAGCTCCAGCGGGTCTACGGCACCGCCTGGCCGACCCGGGACGAGCTGAAGGCGTACCTGAAGCTGCTGGAGGAGGCCGCGCGACGCGACCACCGCAAGCTCGGCGTGGACCTGGACCTGTTCAGCTTCCCCGACGAGCTGGGTTCGGGCCTGGCGGTCTTCCACCCCAAGGGCGGCATCATCCGCCGGGAGATGGAGAACTACTCGCGCATCAAGCACGAGCAGGCCGGCTACGCCTTCGTCAACACCCCGCACATCACCAAGGGCCACCTGTACGAGGTCTCCGGGCACCTGGACTGGTATGCCGACGGCATGTTCCCGCCCATGGAGGTCGAGGGCGCGAGCTACTACCTCAAGCCGATGAACTGCCCGATGCACGACCTGATCTTCCGGTCCCGGGGGCGGTCCTACCGCGAGCTGCCGCTGCGGATGTTCGAGTTCGGCACGGTCTACCGCTACGAGAAGTCCGGCGTGGTGCACGGCCTGACCCGGGTGCGCGGCATGACCCAGGACGACGCGCACATCTTCTGCACCGAGGAGCAGATGGCGGGCGAGCTGAAGTCGCTGCTCGTCTTCGTGCTCGAACTGCTGCGTGACTACGGCCTGGACGACTTCTACCTGGAGCTGTCCACCCGCAACCCGGAGAAGTCGGTCGGCACCGACGAGAACTGGGAGCGGGCCACCGAGGCCCTGCGCTCCGCCGCCGAGGAGTCCGGGCTGGACCTGGTGCCCGACCCGGGTGGCGCGGCCTTCTACGGCCCGAAGATCTCGGTGCAGGCCAAGGACGCCATCGGCCGGACCTGGCAGATGTCCACCATCCAGGTCGACTTCAACCTGCCGGAGCGCTTCGGCCTGGAGTACCAGGCCGCCGACGGCACCCGGCAGCGGCCGGTGATGATCCACCGGGCGCTCTTCGGCTCGATCGAGCGCTTCTTCGGGGTGCTCACCGAGCACTACGCGGGCGCGTTCCCGGCGTGGCTGGCCCCGGTGCAGGTGGTCGGCATCCCGATCCGCGAGGACCACACCGACTACCTGCACGGCTTCGTCGCCGCGCTGCGCGCCGAGGGCGTCCGCGCCCAGGTCGACGCGGGCGACGACCGGATGCAGAAGAAGATCCGCACCGCCCAGCAGCAGAAGGTCCCGTTCATGGTGATCGCCGGCGACGACGACGTGGCCGCCGGCACCGTCTCGTTCCGCTACCGGGACGGCTCGCAGCGCAACGGGGTGCCGGTCGCCGACGCCGTGGCCCACGTGCTCGACGTGGTCGGCTCCCGGACCAACGTCGGCCCGTCCGCCGCCTGACCCGCGACGCACCGAAGGCCCCCCGCGCCGCGGGGGGCCTTCGTGATGAGGCCGGCAGGTGTCAGATGCCGCAGCTCGGCGCGGACCAGCCGCCGACCGCCCCGACGTGGGTGTGGTCGTTGTGACCCGGGTAGCCGGGGCCGAGGATGTTGCCGAAGCCGTGGTAGCGGGCCTGCTGGGCGAGCCGGCAGAACGAGGGCGACCCGACCAGGTCGACGCCGTCGCCGTAGAGGTGCCGGCTGTTGGAGGCGCCGCCGACCGCGCTGTTGCACGAGTAGCTGCGGAAGCCGCTGCTGATGTTGATCGACACGCTGCCGAGGGCCTTCCGCATGGCCTGGAGCTTCCACATCGACACCAGCGCGTTGAACCGGGCGGTGCTCGCGGCGACCGCGCCACCGGACCAGGTGCTGTTGCACCGGTTCAGCTCCGCGTAGGTGAAGTTGACCGGGGTGCAGTCGTCGTCCTGCAACGCGTAGAGCGTGTTGAAGGTCTGCGGGCCGGCGACGCCGTCGGCGCTCAGGCCGTACGCCTGCTGGAAGCGGATCACGGCGGACCGGGTGGCCGGGCCGAACGCCCCGTCGAGGCCGAGCACCGCGTTGTAGCCGGGGTAGCCGGCGAGCCGGATCTGCAGCTGCCGGACGTCCTCGCCGGACGCCCCCTGCGCCAGGGTGCGTCCCCAGGTGTAGCAGCCGTCCGCCTGCGCGGGGCTGCTGGTCGCCACCACGCCCACGAGGGCGGTGGAGGCGGCGAGCGCGCAGGCGGCGAGCGCCCGGCCAAAGCGGCGGAATGCGGTTCTCACGATGGGCTCCCATCGACAGGGGATGATGTGTGTGGATGGATTCTTCATTCACGTTCATCAGTTCGTCAAGAACCTTCACCCCCTATCCGTCCCCCTGAACGCGATCCGGGCCCCAGGGGGGCGTCGGGGTCGGGCGCGGACCGGCGTACGGCGTCCGGAGCGACCGTCGCCGGGAACGTAGGATCGGTGGCGTGACTGGGGTGGAACGGCACATGGACAGCGGCATGGCCGACGGCCTGGAGCGGCTCTGGACTCCGCACCGGATGACCTACATCTCCGGGGAGGACCGGCCCGAGGGCGGCTACGAGCGGCCCGCCGGCTGCCCGTTCTGCCGGGCCCCGGGACTGGCGCCCGAGGAGAGCCTGGTGGTGGCCCGGGGCGAGCACGTGTTCGCGGTGCTCAACCTCTATCCCTACAACCCCGGGCACCTGCTGGTCTGCCCCTACCGGCACGTGGCCGACTACACCGAGCTGGACCTGGCCGAGACCACCGAACTGGCGGCGTTCACCCAGACCGCCATGCGGGTGGTACGCAAGGTGAGCAACGCGCACGGGTTCAACCTGGGCATGAACCAGGGCGGCGTGGCCGGCGCGGGCATCGCCGCGCACCTGCACCAGCACGTGGTGCCCCGCTGGGGCGGCGACGCCAACTTCATGCCCGTGATCGGGCAGACGAAGGTCCTGCCGCAACTGCTCACCGACACCCGCGACCTGTTCACCCGGGCCTGGCCGACCTAGACCGACCCTCGCTCTTCCCGGCGGTCCGTGACGGTGCGCGGCTCCGCCTGCGGGCCCCTCCCCGCCCGCCAGCCTCGCTCCCGCACCGATCGACACCCCCCGGGAAGAGTCCGGGCCGGTCGGCGGCGGCGGGCGGTCGTGTCGTCGGCAAACTTCCCGCCCCCGGCCGGGCGCGAGGTGGCACGATCTGGCGATGGCAGTGACGACGCGGACGTTGGGCCGCAGCGGCATCGAGGTCAGCGCCCTCGGCATGGGGTGCTGGGCGATCGGCGGCCCCTGGGCCGAGGGCAGCCAGCCGCTGGGCTGGGGCGCCGTCGACGACGACGAGTCGGTCCGCGCGATCCGGCACGCGCTCGACCTCGGCGTGACGCTCTTCGACACCGCCGACACCTACGGGGCCGGGCACGGCGAGCGGGTGCTCGGCCGGGCCCTCGCCGGCCGGCGCGACGAGGCCGTGATCGCCACCAAGTGGGGCTGGACCTTCGACGAGGCCACCCGCCAGGCCACCGGCGAGGACCCCTCCCCGGCGTACCTGCGGCGGGCCGTCGCACACTCGCTGCGCCGGTTGGGCACCGACCGGATCGACCTCTACCAGCTGCACCTGGCGGACCTGCCGGTGCCGCGGGCCGAGGCGCTCGTCGGCACCCTGGAGGACCTGGTCGCCGAAGGGCTGATCCGGGCGTACGGCTGGAGCACCGACCGCCCCGACCGGGCCGCCGCGTTCGGGCGCGACGCCCGGCACGCCACCGCCGTGCAGCACACGCTGTCGGTGCTCCGGGACGCCCCCGAACTGCTCGCCGTCTGCGACAAGTACGACCTCGCCAGCGTCAACCGGGGACCGCTGGGCATGGGCCTGCTCTCCGGCAAGTACACGGCCGGCTCCACGCTGCCCCGCGACGACGTACGCGGGGTCGCCCCCGGTTGGCTGGAGTGGTTCCGGGGCGGCCGGCCGGCGCCGGAGTGGCTGCGCCGCGTCACCGCCGTGCGGGCGGCGTTGACCGCTGACGGGCGTACCCTCGCCCAGGGCGCGCTCGGGTGGCTCTGGGCGCGCAGCGACCGCACCGTCCCGATCCCCGGCTGCCGCACGGTGGGCCAGGTGGAGGAGAACGCCGGAGCCCTGCGCCGGGGTCCGCTGCCGGCCGACCAGTTCGCCGAGGTGGAGCGCCAACTGGCCGCGCTGCGCTCGGCCGCCCTGCGCGACGCGGACCGCCCCCACCGGCCGACCCCGGGTCTCCCCACCGCCCGCCCCTGACCCGGTCCCGCCCGGGGCCGGTGCTCAGGGGTGGGTGGGGTGTTCCTTGCGGAGCTGGTCGGCCAGGTGGGTGGGCATCGGGTCGTAGCGGACGAAGTGGCGGCGGAACGTGCCGGTGCCCGACGTCATGGAGCGCAGCTCGACCGCGTAGCGGAGCAGCTCCGTGGCGGGTACCTCGGCGCGGACCACGGTGCGCCCCTCGGCCTCGGGGTCGGCCTCGGTGCCGAGCACCCGGCCGCGCCGGCCGGACAGGTCGCCCATCACCGCGCCCACCGAAGAGTCGGGCACCCGGACCGCCACCTCGTCGATCGGCTCCAACAGCGCCGGCTGCCCCTTCCCGGCGGCGTCGCGCAGGGCGAGCGCCCCGGCGGTCTGAAAGGCCGCGTCGGAGGAGTCGACGCTGTGCGCCTTGCCGTCGACGAGGGTCACCCGCAGGTCCACCACCGGGTGGCCGGCGACCAGGCCGCGCTCCATCTGGGCGCGGACGCCCTTCTCGACGGAGGGGACGTAGTTGTGCGGCACCGCCCCGCCGACCACCCGGTCGACGAACTCGAATCCGGCGCCGGGCGGCAGCGGCTCGACCTCGATGTCGCAGACGGCGTACTGGCCGTGGCCGCCGGACTGCTTGACGTGCCGGCCGTGCCCCGACGCCCCGACGGTCAGCGTCTCGCGCAGCGCGACCCGGACGGGCTCGGTGTCCAGCTCCACCCCGCCGGCGCGCAGGCGCTCCAGCACCACGTCGGCGTGCGCCTCGCCCATGCACCAGAGCACCAGCTGGTGGGTCTCCGGGTTGCGCTCCAGCCGCATGGTGGGGTCGCCGGCGACCAGGCGGGCCAGGTTCCGCGCGAGGGCGTCCTCGTCGGCGCGGCTGCGGGCCACGACGGCCACCGGCAACAGCGGCTCGGGCATCTCCCAGGGGGCGATCAGCAGCGGGTCGTCCTTGGCGGAGACGGTGTCGCCGGTCTCCGCGCTGCCCGACTTGGTGATCGCGCAGATGTCACCGGCCACGCAGGCGCCCACCTCGCGCAGGCTCGCGCCCAGCGGCGTGTAGATGTGGCCGACCCGCTCGTCGGCGTCGTGGTCGGGGTGGCCGCGCTCGGCCATGCCGTGCCCGGAGACGTGCACGGTCTGCTCGGGACGCAGGGTGCCGGAGAAGACCCGGACCAGGGAGACCCGGCCGACGTGCCGGTCCACGGTCGTCTTGACCACCTCGGCGACCAGCGGGCCGTCCGGGTCGCAGGTCAGCGGCGGCCGGGGGGAGCCGTCCACCCCGGCGACCGCCGGCAGCTCGTGCTCCAGCGGCGAGGGGAAGCCGGCGGTGAGCACCTCCAGCAGCGCGTCCAGCCCGACGCCGGTCTCGGCGCAGACCGGCACCACCGGGTAGAAGTGGCCGCGGGCGACCGCCTTCCCCAGGTCGTCGACGAGCACGTCGGTGCCGATCTCCTCCCCGTCGAGGTAGCGGTCCATCAGGGTCTCGTCCTCGCTCTCGGCGATGATCCCCTCGATCAGCTCGTTGCGGGACTCGACGATGGCGGGCAGGTGCTCCGGGTCCGGCTCGCGTACCTCGGCCGGCAGCCCGGCGGTGTAGTCGAAGACCCGGCGGGTGATCAGGCCGAGCAGGCCGACGGTGGAGATCCCGTCGTCGCCGAGCATCGGCAGGTAGAGCGGGAGCACGTTGTCGCCGAAGACCCGCTGGCACAGCGCCACGGCCTCGTCGAAGTCGGCGCGCGGGTGGTCCAGCCGGGCCACGGCGACCGCCCGGGGCATGTCGACCGCCGCGCACTCCTCCCAGAGGGCGGCGGTGGCGGCGTCCATCCCGTCGACGGCGGAGACCACGAACAGCGCCGCGTCGGCGGCCCGCAGCCCTGCCCGCAGCTCGCCCACGAAGTCGGCGTAGCCGGGGGTGTCGAGCAGGTTGACCTTGACGCCGTCGTGCAGCAGCGGCGCGCAGGCCAGGCTCACCGAGCGCTGCTGGCGTACGGCTGCCGGGTCGTGGTCGCAGACGGTGGTGCCGTCGGCGACGTTGCCGGCCCGGCCGATCGTGCCGCTCGCCGCGAGCAGCGCCTCGACCAGGGTCGTCTTGCCGGCTCCGGAGTGCCCGACGAGCACCACGTTGCGGATCCTGCCGGGCTCGGTCACCACCGGCACGCCGCCGGCGGCCCCCTTCTCCTGACTCTTCTGCGCCATGGGGCGCACCTCCCTCAGCCGTGGTTGGTGGCGACCGCCGCGCGCGACGGGGAAGCGGCCCGGTCGGGTTCCGCGGCGACATCCTCCGGTGTGGTGCCGGTTTGCGGGTAATCAACGGGCGGGTGGGTGAGCTGGCTCACTTCCCTGCCTCGATCTCACACCCGATCCGGGGCCGGCACAAGGCTCCGTCCCCGCGGGTCGCCTGACCGGCCGTACCGCTGCTGCTACGCGGACCGTTATCGTGGGACCGCCATGGCGAAGATCTTCCAAGTGTCGGCCCGCGCGGGGATGACCCGTGTCGTCGAGCCGGTCGCACGCCGCCTGCTCCGAGCGGGCGTAACTCCCAACGCGGTCACCGTGGCGGGCACCCTCGGGGTGCTCGTCGGCGCACTCGGCTTCGGTGCCCGCGGTCATCTGGTCGCCGGGGCCCTGATAGTTACCTTCTTCGCGCTCACCGACCTGCTCGACGGGACGATGGCCCGGATGAGCGGGGGCTCGACGAAGTTCGGGGCGTTCCTCGACTCGAGCATGGACCGGGTCGCCGACAGCGCCGTCTTCGGTGCGGTGGCGTACTGGCTGGCCACCCAGCACCAGTACTCGGGTGTCGCCGCCGCGCTGCTCTGCCTGGCCGCCGGCGGGCTGGTCTCCTACGTCAAGGCCCGCGCCGAGGGGCTCGGCATGACCTGCAACGTGGGCATCGCCGAGCGCACCGAGCGGCTGCTCATCGTCGGCGTCGGCGGGCTGCTCACCGGCGTCGGCGTCAAGCCCGCGCTGGAGATCGCGCTCTGGCTGCTGGCCGCCGTCTCGATCTTCACCGTCGGCCAGCGGATGGCGCACGTCTACCGCCAGGCCCAGCGGGTGCACACCCCGGGCGGGCAGGGGTGAGCGCGACACCCACCGGTCGGCCGGGGCCGGAGGGCCGGCGCCGGTGAACCTCACCGAGCTCGGCTACATCGCCGGGTGGCGCGTGATCCGCGCGCTGCCCCGGTCCGTCGCGGCGGCGGCGTTCCGGGCGGGTGCCGACCGCGCCCACCGTCGCGGCGGCGGGGGTACGGCCCGACTGCGCGCGAACCTTCGCCGGGTGGTCGGCCCCGACCTGCCGGAGGCCGAGCTCGACGAGCTGGTCCGTCGTGGCCTGCGCTCGTACGCCCGCTACTGGCTGGAGGCGTTCCGGCTGCCCGCGCTCAGCCGGGCGGAGATCCTGGCCGGTTTCCGGCTCGACGGCGAGGAGAAGCTCGCCGCCGACGTGGCGTCCGGCCGGGGCGCGGTGGTGGCGCTGCCGCACGCCGGCAACTGGGACGCCGCCGGCGCCTGGGTCGCGGCGACCGGCTGGCCGATCACCACCGTCGCCGAGCGGCTCAAGCCCGAGGGCGTCTACCAGCGCTTCCTCGCCTTCCGGCGCAGCCTGGGCATGGAGATCCTGCCCACCCACGGCGGCGAGCGGAACGCCTTCGACGTGCTGGTCGACCGGGTCCGGGCCGGCACGGTGGTGCCCCTGCTGGCCGACCGGGACCTCTCCGCGCGGGGCGTGGAGGTCGAGTTCTTCGGCCACCGCACCCGGATGCCCCCCGGCCCGGCCCTGCTCGCGCTGCGCACCGGAGCGCCGCTCTACGTCGCCTCGATGTGGTACGAGGCGGACGCGGCGTGCGCCTCGATCGAGGGACCGCTGCCGCTGCCCGGCCCGGAGGAGGGCCCGCTCGACCAGCGGGTCCGGTCGCTGACCCAGCGGATCGCCGACGGTCTGGCGGCGGGCATCGCCCGGCATCCGGAAGACTGGCACATGTTGCAGCGGATGTGGCTGGACCAGCATGGCAGGGGCGGCGACGCGAACCTGCCCTCCCCGGCCGCCGGACAGGCGTAAGGGAGGCGTTTGCACGTGCGCATCGGCATCGTGTGCCCGTACTCCTTCGACGTGCCCGGTGGGGTGCAGAACCACGTCATGGACCTCGCCGAGGCGCTGATCGGGCTCGGGCACGAGGTGAGCGTGCTCGCCCCGGCCGACGAGGACTCCCCGCTGCCGGCGTACGTGGTGCCGGCGGGACGGGCCCTGCCGCTGCCGTACAACGGCTCGGTGGCCCGCATCGCCTTCGGCCCGGTCTCCACCGCGCGGGTGCGGCGGTGGATCATCCGGGGCGAGTTCGACGTGCTGCACGTGCACGAGCCGCTGACCCTGAGCCTGTCGCTGCTGGCCGTGCTCTCCGCCCGCGGCCCCGTGGTGGCGACCTTCCACACCGCGATGACCCGGTCGCGGGCCCTGGCCGCCGCGCAGGGCGTGCTCCAGATCGTGCTGGAGCGGATCACCGCCCGGATCGCGGTGAGCGCCCTGGCGCGCAAGGTGCAGGTCGAGCACATGGACGGCGGGGCGGTGGAGATCCCCAACGGGGTGGCCGTCGCCAAGTTCAGCCACGCGCAGCCCCTCCCGGGCTGGCCGGGGGAGTGCCCGCCGGGCCGCGACGGGGCGATCGGGTTCCTCGGCCGGTTCACCGAGGCCCGCAAGGGCTTCCCGATCCTGCGCGACGCCTTCGTCGAGCTGGCCCGGCAGCGGTCCGGCCTGCGGCTGCTGGTGGCCGGTCCCGGCGATGCCGACGACCTGTTCGGCCGGTTCCCGGCCGACCTGCGGGACCGGGTGACCTTCCTCGGGCTGGTCTCCGAGGAGGACAAGGCGCGGATGCTGCGCAGCGTGCACCTCTACGTGGCGCCGAACACCGGCGGCGAGTCGTTCGGCATGATCCTCACCGAGGCGCTCGCGGCGGGCACGACCGTCGTCGCCAGCGACCTCGACGCGTTCCGCCGGGTGCTCGACGGCGGCCGGGCCGGCCGGCTCTTCCCGACCGGGGACCCGGCCGCGCTGCGTACCGCCCTCACCGACCTGCTCGACGATCCCGGCGCCCGGGCCGCGCTGACCGCCTGCGGCGACCAGGTGGTGGCCACCTTCGACTGGCCCGTGGTCGCCCGGCGGGTGCTGGAGGTGTACGCGGCGGCGATCGAGGCCACCGACGGGCGGGTCATGGACACCGAATGGGTGGGGCTGGACTAGACGATGTCGGGCATGTGGTGGGTGGTGCTCGCGGCCCTGGTCGTCGGGCTGGTGGCGGCGTACCTCGTCTGGACCGCCGGGCGGGTCGGCCGGCTGCACGCGCGGGCGGAGCTGGCGGCCCGCGCCCTGGAGGCCCACCTGCTGCGCCGGGCGGCCGCCGCCGCGGTCCTGGCCGAGCGCCGCTACGGCGTCGAGCTGTACGCGGCGGCGCGGATCGCGCTGGACGCCGAGCCCGACGAGCGGGAGGCCGCCGAGAACGACCTCACCCGCCAGTTGCGGGCGGTGGAGCTGGACCCGGCGGATCCGGGCTGCGAGGCGGTGATCGGCGCCAGCCGGCGGCTCGCCCTGGCCCGTCAGGTGCACACCGACCTGGTCCGCGACGCCCGCGCGGCGCGGGGTCGCCCGCTGGTGCGCCTGTTGCGGATGGGGCGCCGCCGCCCCTGGCCGACCTACTTCGACATCGACGACCCCACCCTGACCGTCCCGGCTGACGTCCCCGCCACCTGACCCTCGCGCAGCCGCCGCCACCTGGCTTCAGCGCGTCCCCGCGTCGTGCGGGCGTCCCCGCGTCGTGCGGGCGTCCCCGCGTCGTGCGGGCGTCCCCGCGCCGCGCGCGGCTGACCGGCTTCCAGGCGGCCCGGGAGCTGGGCGTCGCAGCCCCGGACGTCGTGATCAGGACGCCATGGACGTCATCCGGCCGCTGAGAGGTCCATGGCGTCCTGATCACCGGGAAGCGGGCCCGGGACGAGGCGGCGGCGGGGACGGGGCGCGCACTTGGGACGGGCTTCGCGGCAGAGGGCGTCGCGGGCGGGGCGGGCGGGGGAGGGGACGGACTTCGCATCCGGGAGCAGCGGGGCAGGTGGGGAGGAACCACGCGGGGGCGGTGATGGCTGCCACAGTGCAGGCCACCGTGGGCCTGATTGGCTGTCGGATCGGCGTTGGGACCGTCGTAGCATTTCCGCAGCCACCCCCCGAGCATGTTCGAGGAGCGATGACCCGTGCCCGAAACCACTGCCCAGAACGCTAGCGCCAGCCCCGTCACCGGCACCGCCCGCGTCAAGCGCGGCATGGCCGAGATGCTCAAGGGCGGCGTGATCATGGACGTGGTCAACGCCGAGCAGGCCAAGATCGCCGAGGACGCCGGCGCCGTCGCGGTGATGGCGCTCGAGCGGGTGCCCGCCGACATCCGCGCCCAGGGCGGGGTGTCCCGGATGAGCGACCCCGACATGATCGACGGCATCATCAACGCCGTCTCCATCCCGGTCATGGCCAAGGCCCGGATCGGTCACTTCGTGGAGGCCCAGATCCTCCAGTCGCTCGGCGTCGACTACGTCGACGAGTCCGAGGTGCTGACCCCGGCCGACTTCGCGAACCACATCGACAAGTGGGCCTTCACCGTCCCCTTCGTCTGCGGGGCGACCAACCTCGGCGAGGCCCTGCGCCGGATCACCGAGGGCGCGGCCATGATCCGCTCCAAGGGCGAGGCCGGCACCGGTGACGTGTCCAACGCCACGACCCACATGCGCAAGATCCGCCAGGAGATCCGCCGGCTGAGCTCGCTGCCGACCGACGAGCTGTTCGTGGCCGCCAAGGAGCTCCAGGCGCCGTACGAGCTGGTCAAGGAGGTCGCCGAGAGCGGCAAGCTGCCGGTGGTGCTCTTCACCGCCGGTGGGATCGCCACCCCGGCCGACGCCGCGATGATGATGCAGCTCGGTGCCGAGGGCGTCTTCGTCGGCTCCGGCATCTTCAAGTCCGGCAACCCCGCGCAGCGCGCCGCCGCGATCGTCAAGGCCACCACGTTCCACGACGACCCGGACGTGCTGGCCAAGGTCTCCCGGGGCCTGGGCGAGGCGATGGTCGGCATCAACGTCGACGAGATCCCGCAGCCGCACCGCCTGGCCGAGCGCGGCTGGTGAGCTGTCAGGAAGGGCACCCTCCTGTCGCCTGGTGCGCAGGAAGGTGCCCTTCCTGACAAGCAACCGAGCCGCCACGTTCACCACGAGAGGAACGGCAGATGAGCGACGCACCCGTCATCGGCGTGCTCGCCCTCCAGGGCGACGTCCGCGAGCACGTCGCCGCGCTGGCCGAGGCCGGGGCGGACGCCCGCCCGGTACGCCGCCCGCAGGAGCTGGACGCGGTGGACGGGCTGGTCATCCCCGGCGGTGAGTCCACCACGATCAGCAAGCTCGCCGACATCTTCGAGCTGCGCGAGCCGATCGACAAGCGCATCGCGGGCGGCATGCCGGTCTACGGCTCCTGCGCCGGCATGATCATGCTGGCCACCGAGGTCCTCGACGGCCGGCCCGACCAGCGCGGCTTCGCCGGCATCGAGATGACCGTGCGGCGCAACGCGTTCGGCCGACAGGTCGACTCCTTCGAGGCGCCGGTGGGGGTCACCGGGATCGAGGGCGGCCCGTTCCACGCGGTGTTCATCCGGGCGCCCTGGGTCGAGCGGGTCGGCGACGGCGTCGAGGTGCTCGGCACGGTGACCGAGGGCCCGGCCGCCGGGCGGGTCGTGGCGGTGCGGCAGGGCAACCTGCTGGCCACCTCGTTCCACCCCGAGCTGACCGGCGACGCGCGGGTGCACGCGTACTTCGTGGCGATGGTCCGGGCGTCCCGCTGAGTGGCGGCGACGGATCCTCCGGCTGGGAGGGCCCGTCGCCTCAGCCGGCCACCGAGCGCAGGTGCCCGGGCAGGCGGCCCCGCAGCCGGTCCAAGCCGGCCGCGGTGGCCGCGTCGGCGGGAACGTGGACGACGAGACGCTGGTGGTCGCTGTCGGCGAACTCCAGCGTCTCGTAGGTCAGGCGCAGCAGCCCCACCTCCGGGTGCTGCAGCCCCCGCACGCCGGTGACCGGCGCGGCCACCGGTCGCCGCTGCCACCGCTCGGTGAAGGGCGCGCCGACCGTACGGGCGAGCCGCCCGGCGAAGTCGTCGACGGCCGGGTCACCCTGGCGCAGCCGGTGCAGCTCGGCGATCTGGTGGTCGGCCAGCTGTGCCCAGTCGGGAAAGTGGTCGCGGGCGCGCTCGTCGGCAAGCACGAACCACACCATGTTGGGGCGGTGGCCGTCGAACAGGCCCAGCGGGCGGGCCAGCCGGTCGAACGGATCGTTCCAGGCCAGCACGTCGCCGAGCCGGTTCAGCACGTACGCGGGGGAGTCCCGCAGCGCGTCGAGCACCGCGCCGACGGTCGGCCGGACCGTGCGGGAGACCGTCTGCCGCTCACCCGGGCACAGGCTCCGGCCGTGGTTCGCCGCCGCCAACTGCCGCAGATGCTCGCGGTCGGCGTCGTCGAGCAACAGGGCGTCGGCGAGCGCGGCGAGGATCCCGGGCGACGGATGGGTGTCGCGGCCCTGTTCCAGGCGGGTCAGGTATTCGACGCTGACCTGAGCGAGAGTCGCCAGCTCGGCTCGACGCAGCCCGGGCGTGCGCCGCCGGGACCCTGCGGCGAGGCCGACCTGGGCCGGCTGCACGGCTTCCCGACGGCTACGCAGGAACGCGCCCAACTCTCCGTCCATCACCCGGCCATCCTGGCAGTGTTCCGCCGGCGGAGGGTGGCCCTGTCGGGGCCACCCTTGCGGCGGTCTCCCCACGCCGCCGGACCGGTCGCAGGATCGTCGGCATGGAGAACGCACAGACAGCAGGGCCGGTCCGGATCGGCCTGATCGTGGGAAGCACCCGTCCCGGCCGGCGCGGTCCGGCGGTCGCGGGGTGGGCGACGGAGGTCGCGGCGGGGCACGACGCGGTGCGTTCCGGTGCGGTGACCGTGACGGTGCTGGACCTGGCGGAGCAGCAGTTGCCGCTGCTCGACGAGCCGGTGCCGGCGATGTTCGGCGACTACCGGAACCCGCACACCCGCCGCTGGTCCGCCCTGGTGGGGGCCTGTGACGCGTTCGTGTTCGTCACGCCGGAGTACAACCACTCCGTGCCGGCCGCGCTGAAGAACGCCGTCGACTACCTCCACGCCGAGTGGAACGGCAAGCCGGCCGGAATACTCAGCTACGGCGTGCGGGGCGGCACCCTGGCCAACGAGCACCTACGGCAGATCCTGACCGAGGTGCGGGCGATGGTCGTGCCCACCGCGGTCTCGCTGACCGTCTTCACCGACTTCGACTTCTCCGAGGCGGATCCGGGCGATCCGACGGCACCGGGGCGGATCGCGCCGGCGACCGAGCGGGCGGAAGCCCTGTCGGCGATGCTGACGGAGATCGTCGCCCAGGCGCGCGAGCCGCGCCCCGGTGACCCGGTGGCGGCCGACGCCGGCGCGGAGCGGGTGGGGTGAGCATGGAGACGATCATCATCAGCTACCGGGTCCGGGCCGGGCACCTGTCGGAGCACCTGCGCCTGCTCGGGGCCGTCCACGAGGAGGTGGCCCGGACCCGGCCGGCCGGGCTGCGGTTCGTGACGCTCCAACTGGACGACGAGCGGAGCTTCGTGGACATCGCCGTGGCGCCCGAGCTGCCGGGCCCGTTGCCGGAGCTGGAGTCGTTCCGCCGCTACCGGCCCGGCTTGGAGGACCGGTGCGAACAGCGGTCCACCTCCGGGTTCGGGGTGCTGGGCTCGTACGGCTTCGGGGCCTGACCGCAGCCGCGTTTTCGTCCCGTCCGTCCCGTTGCGGGCGGTCGGGGCGGGGCGGCGGCGCGCGGCGCGGTGACAGCGACCCGCCGGGCGTCGGTAGGATTGCCGAGATTCGGCGGGGCCAGCTGCCCGTCCACGGCTTTCCCGCAGGGCTGCCCGGCACCACCGCGTGCGCCGGCGGGAGCGGGGGCGTGCGCGGTCGGTCGATGCAGACGGCGGGTAGCAACGGAGGTAGCAGATGTCCGGCCACTCAAAGTGGGCGACGACCAAGCACAAGAAGGCGGTCATCGACGCCAAGCGCGGCAAGATGTTCGCCAAGCTGATCAAGAACGTCGAGGTCGCCGCGCGCACCGGCGGCGGTGACCCGGCCGGCAACCCGACGCTCTACGACGCCATCCAGAAGGCGAAGAAGAACTCGGTCCCCAACGACAACATCGACCGCGCCGTCAAGCGCGGCTCGGGCCTGGAGGCCGGCGGCGCCGACTGGCAGACCATCATGTACGAGGGCTACGGCCCGAACGGCGTGGCGATGCTGATCGAGTGCCTCACCGACAACCGCAACCGCGCGGCCACCGAGGTGCGCACCGCGCTGACCCGCAACGGCGGCTCGCTCGCCGACGCGGGCTCGGTGTCGTACATGTTCTCCCGCAAGGGCGTCGTGCTCGTCCCCAAGGCCGGCACGACCGAGGACGACGTGATGATGGCGGTCCTCGACGCCGGCGCCGAGGAGGTCAACGACCTGGGCGAGGCGTTCGAGGTGGTCTCCGAGCCGACCGACCTGATCGCCGTGCGCACCGCGCTCCAGGACGCCGCCATCGAGTACGAGTCGGCCGAGTCGTCGCTGATCCCGAGCGTCAACGTCCCCCTCGACGAGGAGGGCGCCCGCAAGATCTTCAAGCTGATCGACGTCCTGGAGGACTGCGACGACGTGCAGAACGTCTACGCGAACTTCGACGTCAGCGACGAGGTGATGGAGGCCGTCGGCTGACCGACGGGCTTCTGCCCGGTTCCCCGTCGCCGGGTACGGCGGGCGGGGGACCGGCAACCGTCGCCGAGCCGTTTCCCGGCGGGGCGAAGGACCGGCTGCTGTCGCGGCGCGTCGGCCCCGTGGTCGGGAACCCGCTACCGACGCCGAGCCGTCTTCCGGCGGCGCCGGTCTCGATGCCGGTTGTGCGGGAGCCGTGCCGTCCGGACACCGCTCCGCGGCGACCGCCCGGGAGTGGATGTCGCGTCCGGTTCACGCTGCTGGTGGATGGTCCTGCTGCGCGGCGACGGTCGAAGCTCTCCCGCATAAAACCTTCGCGCGTGCCGCCCTCCCGATGATGAGGTGGCACGGTGACCAACCACGATGGGGCGGCGGCTGTCCGACCGTTGACACTGGCCTGGGTGAGCCGACATCTGGAGGCCGGCGAACGGATCGTCAGGGCCGAGGCGCTGCACGGCGGCATCACTGCCGAAATGCGGAGGCTGACCATCGGCACGCGGGACGAAAGCACCCGCGACCTGGTGCTGCGGAGCTTCGTCAACCCGTTCTACCTGGGACACGCCGAGGACTGGCTGAACCGGGAGGCCGACGCTCTGTCCCTGCTCACCGGCACCGGCGTGCCGGCTCCTGGACTGCTCGCGGTTGATCCGACCGCCGCGCATTGCGAGTATCCATCGCTCCTGATGACACATCTGGCAGGCCGGACGGTCCTCGACGATGAGGGATTGGAGACGCGCGTTCCTCTGCTGGCCCGTCAACTCGTGGCGATCCACACGGTGCGACCCGCCGAGCGGCCCCGGGAGTATGTGGCGTTGACGACCGCCGACACCGTCGTGACTCCGAAGGGCGCCGACGCGGCGGCATGGGCCGCGGCGATCGACGTGATCCGCAGGCCCGCGCCGCCCTATGAAGGGCGGTTCCTGCACAGGGACTTCCAACCCGGCAACGTGCTGTTCGACGTGCCACCCGCAAGGCCGGCAGGTGCCCGGATCACCGGCGTCGTCGACTGGGCAGCGACCTCCTGGGGCCCGGCGGATCTCGATGTGGCGCACTGCTCCACCAATCTCGCGCTGCTGCACGGCCCGGCGTGGGGTCTGCGGTTCGCTCAGGCGTACGAGGAGGCCGGCGGGGTGCTGGCCGCGGCCGCGAGCGAGCGGCTGTACTGGCAGGTGCGGGACGCGCTGGCGTGCTCAGAAGAAGTGCAGGTGGTGACGCAGCCATGGCGGAAGGCAGGTAGGACAGAGCTGACGACGCGAGCCGTGGAGGAGCGGCTGGATGCCTATGTCACCGCCCTGATGGACGCGCTGGGCTGAGTCAAGGCCGCACCTGGCTGATGGCCGCCTACCGGGGCGCGAAGCCCGGGCTCCCGAACGGGACGCTCTTCGCCGTCGACGGCACGGTGGCGCCCCGACCGGGCGTCCTGACGGGCCAGCCGGACGGGGCGACCGGCCGGCTGGTCCCGCTGGTCCCGGCCGGGCTGACGGACCCGGTTACCGCCGCCGCGACCGACAGCCGCCGCAAGCGGTCCACCTGGCGGTAGCCGCCGGCCAACCGTCAGCCCACCTTCTCGCGCGACCGCCACGCGGTGCGCACCGAGGTGCGGCCGTTGGTGCGCAGCAGCGAGCCCTCGTACACCCGGGCCCCGGCGGCCACGACCGCGGCGGCCGCGACCAGCAGCAGGGCCAGGGACACCAGCGGCTCCCAGCCGGCCGCGTCCCCCGTGAACAGCCGCAACGGCATGGCCGTCGGCGCGGAGAACGGCACGTAGGACAGCACCCGCATGGCCGTCGCGTTGTCGTTCAGGAAGATCACCGCGAAGAACGGCAGCATGACCGCGAGCTGCACCGGCGTCGACACGCCGGCGATGTCCTCCTGGCGGTTCACCAGTGCGCCGGCCGCCGCCCACATGGCCGCGACCAGCACGAAGCCGAGCAGGAAGAACGGCAGGAACCAGCCGATCGCCGGGGCCAGCAGCGAGAGCAGTCCGCCGCTGTCGCCGAACTGCACACCGACCAGGGCGACGAGGGCGACCAGGGCGATCTGCCCCAGGGCCAGCACCGTGCCGGCGATCATCTTGCCGGCCAGCAACGCCCGTACCGGCACCGCGGCGACCAGGATCTCCACGATCCTCGTCTGCTTCTCCTCGACGATGCTCTGCGCGATCTGCACGCCGAAGGTCTGCGAGGTGACGAAGAAGATGAACGCGAAGGCGAACGGCACCAGGAAGGCCACCATCGGGTCCACCGCGTCGGGGTCCAGCAGCCGGACCGCGGGCTGCGTGCTCAGCGCCGCCACCACGTCGTCGGGGGCCTCGTCCATGGCCAGCACCGCCGGCCCGGAGACCACCGCGGCGTCGACGTCGCCGTCGCGTACGGCCTGCTCGGCGGCGCGGTCGTCGGGGACCGTACGGACCTCCAGCCCCGCCTCGCGCAGCGGGCCGGCCGCCGACGCGGTCACCGCCACGCTCGACGGGCCGCCGGAGAGCAGCGGCGGCAGGATGGTCGCGGCGGCGGCGATCAGCAGGAAGAACAGGGTGCTGAACAGGAAGGTGCGGTCGCGCAGCTTGACCCGGATCTCCCGGCCGGCGACCAGCCGGGTGGCCTGCATCGTGTTCACTGGGCGACCTCTCGGAAGATCTCGGTGAGGGAGGGGCTGACCGGGCGGAACGCGCGGACCGGGCCGCGCGCCAGCGCCGCGTGCAGCACCGGCTGCTCGTCCGCGCCGGGCGCGAGGTCGAACACGGCGCGCGCGCCGTCCAGGTCGACGAGGGTCACCCCCGGCTGGTCCCGCAGCCAGCCGGCGTCGGTCTCCACCACCAGCTCGTACCGGGGCACGGTGTACGTCGCGCGCAGCTCCTCGCGGCTGCCGGCGGCCCGGATGACGCCGCCCCCGATGATCACCAGGTCGTCGCAGAGCCGCTCGACGACGTCCAGCTGATGGCTGGAGAACAGCACCGGCGCGCCCGCGGCGGCCCGCTCCCGCAGGACCGCCACGACCGTGTCCACGGCCAACGGGTCGAGCCCGGAGAACGGCTCGTCGAGCACCAGCACCTCGGGATCGTGCACCAGGGCGGCGGCGATCTGCGCGCGCTGCTGGTTGCCCAGCGACAGCGTCTCCAGCAGGTCGTCGCCGCGCTCGGCGAGCCCGACCCGCTCCAGCAGCGCGTCCGTGTTGCGTTGCGCCGCGGCGGCGGTCATCCCGTGCAGCCGACCCAGGTAGGCCACCTGGTCCCGGACGCTCATCTTCGGGTAGAGGCCGCGTTCCTCCGGCATGTAGCCGAAGCGCTGGCGGGCCCGCCGGCTCAGCGGAGCGCCCTGCCAGGTGATCTCACCGGCGTCCGGGGCGAGCACCCCGAGGATGATCCGCATGGTGGTGGTCTTGCCGGCGCCGTTGCCGCCCACGAAGCCGGTCATCCGGCCGGCGGCCACGTCGAAGGACACGTTCTGGAGCACCCGCCGGTCGCCGAAGCTGCGGTCGACGCCGTCGAGGCGGAGCACATTGGTCACGGCGTCCACGCTAGATCGCCGGCCGCGCCCCGCCGTCCGCCCCGAGATCGAGCACGACGTCCCCCTCATGGCGGAGCCGGGTCAGCCGCCGGGACGCACCACCCCGTGCTCGTACGCGAAGACCACCGCCTGCACCCGGTCGCGCAGGCCCAGCTTGGCGAGCACCCGGCTGACGTGGGTCTTCACCGTCGCCTCGCCCAGGTGCAGCTCGGCGGCGATCTCGGCGTTGCTGGCGCCGCCGGCGACCAGGACCAGGACCTCCCGCTCGCGGGGGGTGAGGTCCCGCAGCGCCGCCTCGGGAGCCGTCCTCGGGCCGCCCGGCGGGCCGGGCTCGCCGGGGCGGGCGAAGGTGGCGATCACCCGCCGGGTGAGTTCCGGGGCGAGCAGGCCGTCGCCCCGGGCGAGCACCCGGATCGCCTCGATCAGGGCCTCCGGGGTGCCGTTCTTGAGCAGGAAGCCGCTGGCCCCGGCGCGCAGCGCGGCGAACAGGTAGTCGTCCCGGTCGAACGTGGTGAGGATCAGTACGGCCGGCCCGCCCGGCCCGTCCTCCCCGGCGGTGATCCGCCGGGTGGCCTCCAGCCCGTCGACCCCGGGCATCTCGACGTCCATCAGCACGACGTCCGGACGCAGCGCCCGGGTCATGGTGGCGGCGCGCTCCCCGTCGGCGGCCTCCCCGACGACCTCGATGTCGTCCTCCACCTCCAGGATGACCCGGAAACCGGTGCGGACCAGGTGCTGGTCGTCGGCGAGCAGCACCCGGACCGGACGGTTGGTCCCGGGCACCTCCTGCCCGGCGCTCACGCGGGCCGCCCCACCGGCAGCGGCAGCGGGAACCGGGCCCGTACCCGCCAGCCACCGCCGGCGCGCGGGCCGACCTCCAGCGCGCCGCCGTGGGTGGCGACCCGCTCGCGCATCCCGACCAGGCCGAGCCCGTCGGCGTTCGCCGGGCGGGTCGCCCGTCCGTCATCGGTCACGTCGACCTCCACCTCGTGTGCCAGGTAGCGGATGCGCACGTCGAGCGCGGTCGCGCCCTCGGCGTGCTTGAGCGTGTTCGTCACGGCCTCCTGGGCCACCCGGTACGCGGCCTGCGAGACCGACTCCGGCAGCGGCGCCGGGTCCCCGTACACGCCCATGGTGGCCCGCAGCCCGGCCTCGCGGGCGCGCTCGACCACGGCCGCGATCTGGTCGACACCGGCCGGTCCCGGCTGTTCCGGGCGGTCCGGGCCGCCGTCGCGGGCGCGGAGCAGGCCGAGCATCCGGCGCAGCTCGTCGACGGCCGTGCGGGCGGTCTCCTCGATCGCGCTGAGCGCCGCGCGGGCCTTGACCGGGTCCTTGTCGAACACCCGGCGGGCGGCGGACGCCTGCACGCCCATCACCGACACGTGGTGGGCGACGACGTCGTGCAGCTCCCGGGCGATGCGGACCCGCTCGCCCACCACCGCGTGCTCGCGGATCTCGGCCTGCGAGCGGCGCAGCTCCTCGGCCCGTGCCTGCACCTCGTGCTGCCGCCGGGCGGCCAGCCACGCCGTCTCCCCGAAGAAGTACGCGAAACCGAAGTAGAGGCCGTTGACCAGCACCCCGTTCACCATGGCCGCCAGCAACGGGGGCACGGGCCCGACGGCGCGGGCGAACGCGTCCGGGGGGATGGTGGTGTAGGTGGTCGCGTAGTAGATCCCGAGCCACAGGAACATGGTGGCGATGACGCCGATCCGCAGCCGCCGGGACAGCCGCCGTTCCCGGCCCCACGCGCCCAGCGTGTAGAGGGCGGCGAACAGCGCCCACGAGGCGAGCTGCGTCTCCGGGGCGGAGCGGGCCTGCGCGGCGATGAACGCGATCGAGACCACCAGCGTGACGGCGGCGGGGAACCGGCGTCGCCAGATCAGCGGCAGGGTCACCGCGACGGTCCAGAAGATCTGCTCCGGGCCGGACGGCGGCGGGCCGAGCAGGAACGCGCCGGCGCTGCGGGTCAGGGTCAGGCTGAACAGCGCCAGGACGGTCGCGGCCAACCCGATGTAGACGTCCAGCCGGCGCTGCTCCGGGGTGGGCCCCGGGCGTCGCCAGTCCTCGTCGGTGTCGCTGTTCATCCAGGTCAGGATCTCATCCCGCCGGGCGCCGCCGATCCGGCACCCGGCCGGGGCGGCCCGGCCTGTCGCGGGGCGGCACGGTCACGGCCCGGCACGCGTGGCGCGCCGGGCCGTGACGGTGGTGGATCAGGTGCGGTTGCGCCACGTCTTGACGGCGCTGTCGAGGATGTCCCAGAGCGTCACCAGCACCGTGCCGGCGACCACGGCGGTCGCCACCAGGTTCAGGTTGTCGCCCTCGCCGAGCCACTCGAAGCGGGCCACGAACTCGGGGTTGAGCAGCCGGTCGGTCGACATCAGCCAGACCACCGGCGCCGCGAACGCCAGGCCGAGTACCGCGTTGACCGCGACCAGCGACCAGGTCCAGCGCCCGACCCGGTACTTGGCGAACTCCAGGCCGATCGTGGCCACCAGCACCGCGATCAGGAACGGCAGCCAGAAGCTCCACAGCGCCGGGTCGAGGATCGGCAGGTTCTCGCCGTCGTCGGTGGGCACGAACGAGCGGAAGTGCTGCATCGGCAGGTAGGCGATGACCAGCGCCAGGAAGGTGACCGAGGCGGCGATGTCGGTGAGGGTGATCTGCCGGTCGATCGTGTCCTCCGGGAGCTGGTCGACGCTCCACGCAGGCAGGTGCAGGGGGGTCTTGGTGCGCTCCAGCACCGCGAAGACCACTGTCACCCAGAAGGCGATCTGGACGGCCACCTGGAAGGCGGTGGTGATGCCCGCGCCGATCCCCTCGCCCGCGTTGCCGCCGTCGGCGACCCTGAGCAGGCCGGCCAGCACGCCGACCAGGGCCGGGATGAAGCTGAGCAGCAACTTCATCAGCCGCGACCAGGCCAGGTAGTAGGCCGGTCCGATGAGCTGCAACCGGCGGTCGGCGTAGCGGGCGGCGAGCTTGTCCGGGTCGCCCAGTTCCGTGAGCACCTCCCGCTCGGCGGCGGCGGCGTCCTGCCCGCCGGCCGTACGGCCCTCGACCATGTCCGCGATCGAGGCGCGCAGCTCGGTGTCGATCTCCGCGCGGCGCGCGACCGGCACCGAACGCAGGGTCGCGGTGAGGTATCGGTCGGTCAGGGTGGTCATCGATCGGCTCCTTCGATCAGCCCGGTCAGGGAGGTCTGCACTGTGGCGAGGTCGGTGAGGAGCCGGCCCAGCACCGACTCGCCCTCCTCGCTGGTCCGGTAGAACTTGCGTGGCCGGCTCTCCTCGGTGTTCCACTCGCTGGTCAGCAGCCCCTGCTCCTCCAGCCGCCGCAGCAGCGGGTAGAGCGTGTTGGCGTCGACCGGAAAGCCGTGGTCGGAAAGGCGTTGCAGCAACGCGTAACCGTAGTCGGGCCGGCGCAGCGCGACGAGGCTGGCCACCACCACGGTGCCCCGGCGCAACTCCTGGAGATGCGTTCGCAGGATCTCATCGCTAACCATGCGTCACACCATACTGTGTGGCACACACTATCGTCCAGCGATACATCATCGTGCTCGTCAACATCAGTGTGTTCGGGCGAAACGGACGGCGGCGGACCCTCGGAGGGATCCGCCGCCGTGGGCGCCGGCCGCTCAGCAGGACCGGCCCTCCCGGAAACCGCGCTCGACGACGGACGCCGGCCCGACCTGGAGGTAGCCGACCCCCGGCCGGATCGGGTGGCCGGTGAACAGCTCCACCCGGGAACCGACGCGCACCAGATAGGCCGAGGCGTCGCCCGCGTCGTTGCGGATCATCGAGCCCCGCGGGCCGTAGATCTCCTCCAGGGCGGCGAAGGACATGCCCACCCCCGCGCCGGCGGGCGTGCGCGGCGGCGCGGTGGCGGTGCCCACCTCCACCAGCCGCCCGTCGCGGAAGGCCAGCAGGATCTTCCCCGCCCAGGCCCCGGTGACGCCGGCACGGACCGTGCCGTCGCAGTCGGGAGCCACCCAGTCGATGAGGCCGGCCGCCGACAGGCGGGCCAGGTCGGCCCCGATCCGGAACGGCCCCGCGCCCCGGACGCTGATGAGCCGGACCTCGTCGGGATCGGCGGCGGCCGGGAGGGCGGCGCCGTCCGTACCCGCGCCGAGGCGGCCGTCGGCACGTTCGGACAGGTTCCCGGCGACGGCGGCCGGCCTGGACGCGGCGGCGGCCGGTGCCGCCGTGGTGATCGGCACGAGCCCGGCCGTGGCCAGCAGGGCGGTGACGACGGTGTACGAGAGACGGTGCACGGGGATCTCCTCCTCCGGAGTGCGGGTGTCCTTGTCCTGTTGGTCACCCGTCCGGCCGGATCGGTTCGTCGGTTTCCCGACCGGTGCGCCCGACCAATACGCCCCGACCGGTGCGCCCGGCCCGCCCGACGCGCCGACCCCGCGTGGCGGCCGTGGGCTGCCCCCGGCCCGCTCCGCCGTCTACTGTCGAGGCGGAACGGCGACCGGCGGTGCCGGTGTCGGGGGTGGTGCGGTGACCAGTCCGGGGCGGATCGGGCCCTACCGGGTCGAGCGGCTGCTGGGCACGGGGTCGTTCGCGACGGTGTGGCTGGCCCACGACCCGGTGCTCGACTCCCGGGTGGCGATCAAGGTGCTGGCCGAGAACTGGCACCACGACCTGCGCGTACGGGAGCGCTTCCTGGACGAGGCCCGCCTGCTGCGCCGGCTCGACGACGAGCGGCTGGTCCGCGTCCACGCGGTCGGCGAGTTGGCCGACGGGCGGCCGTACTCGGTGCTGACCTGGGCCGACGGCGGCAGCCTGCGCGAGCGGCTGGCGGCCGGGGCGATGCCGGCGCCCGCCGCCCTGGAGCTGCTGGCCGAGATCGCCGCCGGCGTCGCCGTCCTGCACCGGCACGGCGTGGTGCACCGCGACCTGAGCCCGGGCAACGTGCTGTTCCGCTCCGGCCCGTACGGCGAGCGGGTGCTGATCGCCGACCTCGGGCTGGCCAAGGCCCTCGCCGCCGCCTCGGGTCTCACCGCCCGGGCCGGCACCCCCGGCTACATGGCCCCGGAGCAGGACGACCCGTTCGCCATCGTCGACACCCGCGCCGACGTGTACGCGCTGGGCCGGCTCGGCCTCCGCCTCCTCGCCCCGGCCGCCGACGCCGGTGCCGCCCCCGGTGCCGTCGCCGTCGCCCAGGCGGCGGGCGGGGCGGGTGGGGACGCCCCGCCGGAGGTGGCCGCGGTCCTGCGGCGGGCCACCGCGCCCCGGGCCGCGGACCGGTACCCGGACGCCACCGCCTTCCGCGCCGCCCTGCACCGCGCCGTGCCGGCTGTCCCCGCGCCGCCCGCCGGGACGGTCAGGCATCCGGCCCGGCGGGCGCGCACGGAGCGTCGGCTGGTCGCCCGGCGGCGGCTAACCGCGCTGGCGCTGGGGGTCCTGGCCCTCCTGGCGGCCGGGTCCACCGCCGGCGACGACACGACGGGCCGGCGGGACGCCGGAAGCTGGACGAGCGGGCCGGTCACCGTCGCGCTGCCGCCCGGGTGGCGGGCCACCGGCACCGGCTGGGCCGGCCGGTACGGGCCCGACGGCCGACTCGAACCGGCCCTGGTGATGTCGCCCGACCCGCACCGGTGGGCGGCCGACCCCACCGTGCCGGGTGCCTTCGTCGGGCTGTCCGCCAGCATCGCCGCGCGCACCAGCCCGGCGGGATTCGTCGCCGAGCGTCCCCACGCGGCGTGTGCCGCCGCGCCCGTACGCCGCACCCGGCAGGCGGGCGTGGACTGGGTGGTGGCCCGGTTCACCTGCGACCGGGGGCGGCCCGAGGTCGTCGAGGCCGCCGGGCTCGCACCCGGCCGCGCCGGCCTGGTCTACGTGCAGATCACGCCCCCGGCCGGCAGCCGGGCCGACTTCGTCGACACGCTGCTGGCCGGGGTGAGGGTGGGCTAGTGCGGAGCGGACGCCGCCGCCCGGCCGAGGCGGTCGCGCAGGAACTCCTCGAACGTCAGCAGCCAGGGGAACCGGTTCCGCAGGCCGGCGATGTCGGCCTGGTATCCGCTCTCGGCGAACCAGGCGTACATGGGATGCTCGACCGGCTGCGGTTCCAGGCGGGTGGGGGTGCCGGTGAGCGCCTCGTAGATCTCGGCGACCCGGGTGAAGGTCAGCTCGTCCCCGGCGATCTCGATCTGCGTGCCGAGGTGGTCCGCGGGGTGCGCGAAGGCGTACGCGGCGATGCGGCCGACGTCGTCGGAGGCGATCATCTGCAGCGGTCGGTCGGGAAGGACCTGGAGGCTCAGGACCCGTTCTCCCTCAGCGTCGGCGTAGTGGAGGAGATTGTTCATGAAGAACGCCGGGCGCAGGATGGTCGCGGGCAGGCCCGACGCCTGGATGTGCCGCTCGATCTCGGCCTTGGTCTCGAAGTGGTCGATGCCGGTCCGCCGCTCCGCGCCGCCCACCGAGCTGTAGACCAGGTGTGCGACACCGGTCTCCCCAGCCACGTCGGCGACCGTCCTGCCCTGCCTGACCTCGGTCGCGAGGCCGTCCGGAGTGTGTGCCAGGGCCTGGACGCTGAAGACACCGTGCACACCGCGCATCGCCGCGCGCAGCGACCCGGCATCGTCCATGTCCCCCTCGACCAGGGTGGCGCCCTGCTCCGCGAGGAGGCGCGCGGCCGGCTTGGCCCGATCGCGGACGAGTGCCCGCACCTGCCAGCCGTCCTGGAGCAACCGGCGGGCCGTGGCGCCGCCCTGATTGCCGGTGGCACCGGTCACGAGAATCGTCTTCCGCTCCGTCATGACGGTCCAGCCTAGGGAAACGGCTGGTCAGCCCGACGGCAAGGGGGCCTGCCATCGACGGGGGGCGTACGCCTGCGCCGGCGCACCGCCGCCCTCCGCCGTTGCTAGCGCACCACCACCGCCCTCCGTGCTAGCGCACCACCACCGCCCTCCGTGCTAGCGCACCACCACCGTGACCGTGTGCGTCGTACCGCCCTGGGGGATCAGCACGTCCACCGTGCCGGGGCGGACGAACCGGATGTCGACCACCCCCGCCTCGTAGCTGCGGGAGACCAGGTCCTCCCGGTCCACGCCGACCTCACCCGGTCCGATGCCGATGATCCGCAGCACTCCGCCGGTCGCGAAGCAGAGCGAGCGCACCAGCGCCAGCTCGGTCTCGGCCAGCACCAGGTCGTGGCGTACCGCCCCGAAGCAGGTGCCGGGCAGCCCGCCCGGCGAGCGCGTCGCGGTCGGCGTACGCCCGGCGGCGGTCGTCGGGGGCGCGGCCGGCGAGGGCCGGCGGGCCGGCGGGACGACGGCCGACGTGCCCGGCGGACGGCCTGGCGTGCCCGGCGACGGCGGGGAGGCCGACGGCGGGAGGGCCGACGGGGAGGGCGGGGCCGGGCCGGGGGAGCGGGAGGCCGGCGCCTGCACGGGCAGCGGCGAGACGGGAGCGTCCCCGCCGGCGCACCCCGCGAGCGGCACGGCCACGGTCAGGGCGACCACCGCGATCCCGGCGAGCCGCGGCGCGGAGAACCGTGCGCCGCCGGAGCCGCGCGGCGCGCCCCGGCGGCGGCCCGTCACCGCCGGCCCTCGCCGGCGGCGGGCTCACCGGAGAGCCGGTGCCGCAGCTGCCGGCGGGCCTCGTGGATCCGCGACTTGACGGTGCCCTCGGGCACGCCGAGCAGGCCGGCGATCTCCCGGTAGCCCAGCCCCAGGACGTCGCGCAGGGTCACCGCCTCGGCGAGTTCGGGGCGCAGCGCGTCGAGCGCGTCGAGCAGGTCCAGCCGGGTGCCGGCGACCACGCTCGTCCGGCGCGGGTCCACCGGCTCTGGCAGCGGCACGCCGCCGGCCTCCACCAGCCAGCGCCGCCGCAGCACCCGGTACGTCGAGCGGGCCCGGTTGGCCGTCAGCCGGTACAGCCAGGTGTGGAACGACGAGCGGCCCTCGAACCGGCCGACGCCCCGGGCCAGCGCGAGCAGCGCGTCCTGGCACGCCTCCTCGGCGTCCTCCCGGTTCGGCAGCAGGCGGGCGCAGAGCCGCAGCACCTCCGGGCGGACCGCGACCAGCAGCGCGTCGAGCGCCGCGGGATCGCCGCGCGCCGCCGACTCGACCAGCTCCTCGACACCGTCCGGGAGGGGCATCAGGTCGTCCAATGCTCGCCGGATACCGTCCGCCCAGGCTACGGCCGCCGCCGCCGATCGGGGCGCCCGAGTCCGGGAACCGACTGCCGGAGGCCGTCGTGGGCCCCGCCGAGCGTCGGTCGCCCGCGCGGGGCGGGGCCGTCGGAAGAGACGCGCGCCACCCGGCCCGGCCCTGTCCGCGCGGCGTCTGGAGCCACGTTTCCGGGCGGCGATAGGGTAGGCCGTCCGAGCTCGACCATCCCATGAACCGACCCGGGGGGGCGCCACGCATGGGCGATTCGTTCGCGCATCTGCACGTGCACACGGAGTACTCGATGCTCGACGGGGCGGCCCGGCTGAAGGACCTCTTCGCCGAGGTCAAGCGGCAGGGCATGCCGGCGGTGGCGATGACCGACCACGGCAACATGCACGGCGCGAACGACTTCTACAAGCAGGCGATGGCCGCCGGCGTCACCCCGATCCTCGGCATCGAGGCGTACGTGGCGCCGGAGTCGCGGTTCCACAAGCAGCGGGTGAAGTGGGGCCGGCCGGAGCAGAAGAGCGACGACGTCTCCGGCAGCGGCGGCTACACCCACATGACCATCTGGGCGAAGAACAAGACCGGCCTGCACAACCTCTTCAAGCTGACCAGCCGGTCGTACACCGAGGGGTTCTTCGTCAAGTGGCCGCGGATGGACGCGGAGCTGCTCGCCGCCAACGCCGACGGGCTGATGGCCACCACCGGCTGCCCCTCCGGCGAGGTGCAGACCCGGCTGCGCCTGGGCCAGTACGACGAGGCGCTCAAGGCCGCCGCGCGGTACCAGGAGATCTTCGGTAAGGAGAACTACTTCCTGGAGGTCATGGACCACGGCATCAGCATCGAGAGCCGGGTCCGCCAGGAGCTGCACGACATCTCCCGCAAGCTCGACATCCCGCCGGTGGTCACGAACGACTCGCACTACACGCACGAGTCGCAGGCCGAGGCGCACGACGTGCTGCTCTGCGTGCAGACGGCGGCGAACGTCGCCGACCCGAACCGGTTCCGGTTCGACGGCAGCGGCTACTACATCAAGTCCGCCGACGAGATGCGCGCCGTCGACAACTCCGATTTCTGGCTGGAGGGCTGCCGCAACACCCTGCTGGTGGCCGAGAAGGTCGACCCCGCGGGGATGTTCGAGTTCCACAACCTGATGCCGCGCTTCCCGGTCCCGGAGGGGGAGACCGAGGAGTCCTGGTTCCGCAAGGAGACCTTCGCCGGGCTGGAGCGGCGCTACCCCGGCGGCATTCCCGAGGGGCACGTCAGGCAGGCCGAGTACGAGCTGGGCGTCATCATCCAGATGGGCTTCCCGTCGTACTTCCTCGTGGTCGCCGACTTCATCCAGTGGGCCAAGAACCAGGGCATCGCCGTGGGCCCGGGCCGTGGCTCGGCCGCCGGCTCGCTGGTCGCGTACGCGCTGGGCATCACCGACCTCGACCCGATCCAGCACGGCCTGATCTTCGAGCGGTTCCTCAACCCCGAGCGCGTCTCCATGCCGGATGTCGACATCGACTTCGACGAGCGCCGGCGCGGCGAGGTGATCAAGTACGTCACCGACAAGTGGGGCGAGGACAAGGTCGCCCAGATCGCCACCTTCGGCACGATCAAGGCGAAGGCCGCGATCAAGGACTCGGCCCGGGTGCTCGGCTACCCGTACGCGGTGGGCGACCGGATCACCAAGGCGATGCCCCCGGCGGTGATGGGCAAGGACATCCCCCTGGAGGGCATCTTCGACCCCAAGCATCCCCGCTACGCCGAGGCCGGCGAGCTCCGGGGCATGTACGAGGCGGAGTCGGACGTCAAGAAGGTCATCGACACCGCCCGGGGCATCGAGGGGCTGATCCGGCAGACCGGCGTGCACGCCGCCGGCGTCATCATGTCCGCCGAGCCGATCATCGACCACATCCCGCTGATGCGCCGGGACTCCGACGGGGTCATCATCACCCAGTTCGACTACCCGACGTGCGAGTCGCTCGGGCTGTTGAAGATGGACTTCCTCGGCCTGCGCAACCTGACGATCATCGACGACGCGGTGAAGAACATCCAGCTCAACCACGGCAGGGAGCTGGACCTGCTGGCGTTGCCGCTGGACGACAGGGCCGCGTACGAGCTGCTGGCCCGGGGCGACACCCTGGGCGTGTTCCAGCTCGACGGCGGGCCGATGCGCTCCCTGCTGCGGATGATGAAGCCGGACAACTTCGAGGACATCTCCGCCGTCCTCGCGCTCTACCGGCCCGGCCCGATGGGCGTCGATTCGCACACCAACTACGCGCTGCGCAAGAACAACCTCCAGGAGATCACCCCGATCCACCCGGAGCTGGAGGAACCGCTGCGCGAGATCCTCGCGCCCACCTACGGCCTGATCGTCTACCAGGAGCAGGTGCAGCGCGCTGCGCAGATCCTCGCCGGCTACACCCTCGGCCAGGCCGACCTGCTGCGCCGCGCGATGGGCAAGAAGAAGAAGGAGATCCTCGACAAGGAGTTCATCCCCTTCCGGGACGGCTGCCGGGAGCGGGGCTACTCGGACGAGGCGATCCAGAAGGTCTGGGACGTGCTGGTCCCGTTCGCCGGCTACGCCTTCAACAAGGCGCACTCGGCGGCGTACGGGCTGGTGTCGTACTGGACCGCGTACCTGAAGGCGCACTATCCGGCCGAGTACATGGCCGCGCTGCTCACGTCCGTCGGCGACGACAAGGACAAGATGGCGCTCTACCTCTCGGAGTGCCGCCGGATGCGCATCCAGGTGCTGCCGCCGGACGTGAACACCTCCGCGGGGCCGTTCACCCCGGTCGGCAAGGAGATCCGGTTCGGCCTCGGCGCGGTGCGCAACGTCGGCGCCAACGTCGTCGCCGCGATCATGCGCTGCCGGGACGAGAAGGGCGAGTACGCCGACTTCTACGACTTCCTGTCGAAGGTCGACGCCGTGGTCTGCAACAAGAAGACCATCGAATCGCTGATCAAGGCCGGGGCGTTCGACGTGCTCGGGCACTCCCGCAAGGCGCTGCTCACGGTGCACGCGGAGGCGATCGACGCGTACGCCGACGTCAAGCGCAAGGAGGCCGTCGGTCAGTACGACCTCTTCGGCGCCGGGTTCGGCGACGCGGAGACCAACAGCACCACGGTGATGCCGGTCATCGGCGACGGGGAGTGGGACAAGCGCGACAAGCTCGCCTTCGAACGCGAGATGCTCGGCCTCTACGTCTCCGACCACCCGCTCTTCGGCCTGGAGCATGTCCTCGGCGCGGCGGCGGACTGCACCATCGCCTCCCTGTCCGAGGAGGGCACCGTCCCGGACGGGGCCGTGGTGACCCTCGCCGGCATCCTCTCCGGGGTGCAGCGGCGCGTCACCAAGCAGGGCCGGGCCTGGGCGTCGGCCACCCTGGAGGACCTCGCCGGCGGGGTGGAGGCCCTCTTCTTCCCCAACACCTACGAGGTGATCGGGCAGTACATCGCCGAGGACGCCATCGTGGTGGTCAAGGGGCGGGTGGACCGGCGCGACGACACGCCCCGGATCATGGCGATGGACATGTCCATGCCGGACGTCAGCAGCACCCCGGGGAGCAAGCCGATCACCCTGACAATCCCGGTGCACCGGTGCACCCCGCCGCTGGTGGAGCGGCTCAAGGAGACCCTGGTGCTGCATCCGGGCGACACCGAGGTGCACGTCAAGCTGCTCAACGGCGGCCGGACCACCACCCTGCGGCTGGGGCCGTTCCGGGTGGCGGCCACCACCGCGCTGATGGGCGACCTGAAGAGCGTCCTCGGCCCCGCCAACGTCAGCTGACGCCGCCACCCCGCCGGCCAGCCTGGCCGGCGGGGTGGGCCGGGGTCAGACCCGGGTCATGGTCGACGGGTAGCCGCCCCCGCCGGGGTAGACCCACTCGCCGGTGACCGTGGTGTCGTCGGCGCTGAACGTGCCCTGGTAGTACGCCGGGCTGCCCTTCGCGCCGCCCCAGATCGTCAGCTTGTCGCCGGTCAGCTCGTAGACGTAGTCGAGGGTGTTGCCGGTCGAGTCGTAGAACCGCGACACCACGTCCGCGCTCACCGGCTCGCCGAACGGGCGCAGGTTGCCGATCACCTCCAGGCCGGTGACGGGCTGGCCGAACTGGGTGAGCGCGACGCGCTGGAGCAGGAAGAACCGGCCCTCCATCCATTCGTACGTCACGGTTCCCTCGGCGCCGCCGGTGACCGTCCAGGTGCCGACCAGGCGGTCCAGGGCCGTCAGGGCGGCGCTCGGCTTAGGGGTTTCAGACATCTCGTCCTCCTTGATGGGTCGTTGCCGGTACCTCGGAGGCGGTCGGCAGGTCTCGACACGCGCCTGATGTGACCCCGATCACCGCATGGTCGTGTCGAGATCCCTGGACCGGCCACGAGGTAGCGGCAGGAACCCACCAGGGAGGAACCCATGGCCACCCTCGCCGCCCCCGCCGTCCGCCGCTCACCCGACCGCCTGTTGCTCGCCGGCGCCCTCGCCGGACCGGTCTTCTTCGCCTCGGCCACCGCCCAGATGCTGACCCGGGAGGGCTTCGACATCACCCGGCACCCGATCAGCCAGCTCGCCACCGGCAGCCTCGGCTGGATCCAGATCACGACGTTCGTCCTCGCCGGCCTCGGCGGGCTGGCGCTGGCAGCCGGGATCAGCCGCACCCTCACCGAGGGGGTCGGCCGGCGCGCGCTGCCGATCCTCGTCGGGACCTTCGGCGCCGGCCTGGTCGCCGCCGGCCTGTTCACCATGGACCCGGAGAACGGCTTCCCGGCCGGCACCCCCGACGGGCCGGTCGACCGGATGTCCTGGCACAGCGTCGCGCACTCGGCCTCGGCCACCGTCGCCTTCACCGCGCTGGCCGTCGCCGCCACCGTGCTGGCCGTGCGGTGCGGGCGCCGCCGAGCCGTGCTGCCGGCCGTGCTGAGCGGCCTCGCCGCGCTCGTCCTGCTGCTGCCCATGTCGCCGGACCGGATGAGCATCCAGATCGCCGTGAACGGACTCGTCGCCTTCACCTGGACGACAGTCCTCGCCCTGTCCCTGCGCCGTCCCGCCTGACCCCACGTACCGTCGATCCATGCCCGACCAGGAAGAGAACCCGTGAAATACCTGCTGCTCAGTTACACGCCGGCCGCCGCCTGGGACGGCGCGACCGCCGACGTCCCGTCCGAGGAGGCGATGGCCGCGTTCGCCGCGTACCAGAGGTTCGAGCGGGAGCTGACCGAGACCGGCGAGCTCGTCGGCAGCGAGGGCCTCGGCCACCCCGTGGTCAGCGCCACCGTACGCCCGACCCCGGCCGGTGTGGTCGCCACCGACGGGCCGTTCGCCGAGCTGAAGGAGGTCCTGGCCAGCTTCGCCGTGATCGACGTGGCGAGTCGGGAACGGGCCGTCGAGATCGCCTCGCGGATCGTCGAGGCGCTGGGTGAGCCCATCGAGATCCGGCCGATCATGGGCGAGGACTTCACGGCATGACCCATCCGCGCCGGCCCGCACCCGTTGCGGGCGGAGGCCCGGGCGCGGGTACGAAGGGGGCCGCCGGCTTGCCCACGGACGTCGAGCACCTGCTGCGTACCGAGGCGCCGCAGGTGCTCGGCGCGCTGGTGCGGCGCTTCGGTCACTTCGACGTGGCCGAGGACGCGGTGCAGGAGGCACTGCTCGCCGCGAGCCGGGCGTGGCCGGTCGACGGCGTGCCGGAGAACCCGCGCAGCTGGCTGATCCGGATCGGCTACCGGCGGATGGTCGACCTGCTCCGCTCCGAGGGGGCCCGGCGCCGACGCGAGCGGGAAGCCGGAACAGCCGAACTGGCCATGCGGGAACCCGCCCGGCTGGCCTCCCCTCCGCCGGAGACCGACGACAGCCTCACCCTGCTGCTGCTCTGCTGCCATCCGGCGCTGAGCAGCAGCTCCCAGGTGGCGCTCACGCTGCGCGCGGTGGGGGGTCTGACGACCGCCGAGATCGCACACGCCCACGGGACGACCGAGGGCACCATGGGCACCCGGATCAGCCGCGCCAAACAGCAACTGGCCCGTGCCGGCGCCCGCTTCACCCCGCCGACCGACGCCGACCGGCACGACCGGGTGACCGCGGTGACGCGGGTTCTCTACCTGATCTTCAACGAGGGCTACACGGCCTCCGCCGGGGCCGAACTCGCCCGCGTGGACCTGACCCGCGAGGCGATCCGGCTGGCCCGGATGCTCCACGCCAGCCTGCCTGACGACGCCGAGGTCGCCGGCCTGCTCGCGCTGATGCTGCTCACCGAGTCGCGGCGCGCGGCCCGCACCGGTCGTGACGACGAGCTGGTGCCGCTGGACGAGCAGGACCGGACCCGGTGGAACCCCGACCTCATCCGGGAGGGCACCGCGCTGATCGACAGCGTCTGGAACCGGCGTGAGGTGGGCCCCTACCAGTTGCAGGCGGCGATCGCGGCCGTGCACGCCGACGCCGGGTCGCCGGAGAACACCGACTGGCCGCAGATCGCGGCGCTCTACCTGTGGCTCGAACGACTGCACCCCACCGCGCCGGTACGGCTGAGCCGGGTGGTCGCGGTGGCCCGGGCCTACGGGCCGGCCCGGGGGCTGGCCCTGCTCGACGACCTCAACCGGCGCTTCGGGCTCGACCGGGAACCGCTGACCCGGCAACGGGAACGCGCGGTGCGCGCCCACCTGCTCGAGACGACCGGCGACGCGCAAGGCGCGGCGACGCGGTACCGCGAGGCGGCCGCCCTGACGGCGAACCAGGTCGAGCGGCGGTACCTGCTCCACCGCGCCGACCGCCTCGACTGACGATCGAGCGGGGCCGCGGCGGATGCGGCATGATCGCGGGCATGACCGTGCCCGCCGGGGAGGCCGTCGCGAGCCCGCTGCGGGTCCGCGACCTGGTGCCGGACTTCCTGGCGTACGCGAGCCGCGCCGCGCACGTCCCCCGGCAGCGGTGGGCGGAGCTGTGGCGGACGCACTACCTGGCACCCCACCGCGACCTGTACGCGGCGCTGGACCGCCGGGGCGACTGGTCCGGGGTGGACGACCTCGAAGGTGTCCTGGAGCGGCTGCACGGGCGGGAGGCGGTGTTCGCCGCGCGCGCGGAGCGGCTCGCCGCGTTGCTCCCCGCCACCGTCGCCGGGGTGGGTCGGGCGATGGGCTGGCCCGGCGACGGGGATCCGCTCGACTGCGTCCTGCTGGTCGGGCTGGAACAGGCCAACGGCTGGGCCGACGAGTTCCGGGGCCGCTTCGCCCTGTTCCTCGCCGTCGAGCGGCTCGGCGAGCCGGAGCACGACGAGCTGCTGGTCCGGCACGAGGTGGCGCACGTGGTGCACGACCGGCTGGCCCGCATCCGGGACTGGCCGGAGCACGGGGTCGCCCACGCGCTGCTCACCGAGGGGCTGGCCACCCAGGTGACGGCCGAGCTGGACCCGCGACGGCCGGACGACGAGTACCTCTGGATGGGCGCCACCCACCGGCGGTGGCTCGCCGACTGCCGGCGTCGCTGGCCGGAGATCCTGCACCGGATCGCCGCCGACGTGGACGCCACCGACCTCGACCGGTACGCCGCCTGGTTCCTCATGCGCGACAGCGCCCACCGGGGCGACCTGCCGCGCCGCTGCGGCTACCTCGTCGGCCTGGAACTGGTCCGGCTCCTGCGCGAGCGCCACCCGCTGCACGAGATCGCCGCCTGGGACCTCGACCGGGGGCGCGACGAGGTGCGACGGGGTCTGCGCGCCCTGCGCGCGGCGACCTGAACCAGCACCCGGGGCCGCGAGCGCGGGATTGGCCATCCCGGTACGCGGCGCGGGTGGCTAGCGTCGGTGAGGTGGAGATCGCAGAGGCGCAGAAGTTGTGGCAGCCGCAGCCGGGTTGGCTGAACACCGCCAGCTTCGGGCTCCCGCCCGATCCGGTGTGGGACGCGGTGCAGGAGGCGTTGACCGACTGGCGGGCCGGGCGCACGTCGTGGGAGGGCTGGGGCCAGGCCACCGAGCGGTCGCGGGCCGCCTTCGCCGGCCTGGTCGGGGTGCCGGTCGCCGACGTCGCGGTCGGCAGCACGGTCTCGCAGCTGCTGGCCCCGGTCGCCGCCGCCCTGCCCGCCGGCGCGACCGTCGTGGTGCCGGAGGTCGAGTTCACCTCCAACCTCTTCCCGTGGCTGGTGCAGGTCGAGCGGGGCGTGCGGGTGCGCACCGTGCCGCTGGCCGGGCTCGTCGACGCGATCGACGCCGACACCGACCTGGTCGCGTTCAGCCTGGTGCAGTCGGCCGACGGCGCGATCGCCCCGTACGCCGAGGTGGTCGCGGCGGCCCGGGCGCACGGCGCGTTCGTCGCGGTCGACGCCACCCAGGCGTGCGGCTGGCTGCCGTTCGACGCGAGCCTCGCCGACCTGGTCGCGGTCGGCGCGTACAAGTGGCTGATGGCCCCGCGCGGCTCCGCGTTCGCCTACCTGGCGCCCGCGCTGCGGGAGCGGCTGCGCCCCGACGCCGCCGGCTGGTACGCGGGGGACGACCCGCACGCCTCCTACTACGGCCCGCCGCTGCGCCTGGCCGGCGACGCGCGCCGGTTCGACATCTCGCCGGCGTGGTTCAGCTGGGTCGGCACGGCCCCCGCACTGGAACTGCTCGCCGAGATCGGCGTGCCGGCCGTGCGCGCGCACGACGTCGCCCTGGCCAACCGGTTCCTCGCCGGGCTGGGCCGGCCGCCGGGGGAGAGCGCGATCGTCGCGGTGGAGGTGCCGGGCGCGGCGGAGCGGCTGGAGCGGGCCGGCGTCCGGGCGGCGGTCCGTGCCGGCCGGGTGCGGGCGTCCTTCCACGTCTATTCCACGGCGGCCGACGTCGACCTCGCCCTGGACGCGCTCACCGGCTGAAGCCGGGGCGCGGCCAAGGGCGGGGTCGACGCCGGCCGACCGTCACTTGGCGCCGGTGACGATTCCGGGGTTGATGCAGAGGCCGGGGTTGCTGCCGTTGCGCTCGGCGATCTCCAGGCACCGCGACACCTTGTCGACCTTCGCGTTGGTCTCGGTGATCTGCTTCTGGATGGCGGCGTTCTTCCGGTCCTGCTCCAGGTTGCGGGTCTGGGCGAGCTTGTCCTGGAAGGCCTTGATGTTGCCCTCGGTCTTGTCGTCGTGGTTGACCCGGGTGATCGTCACCGACAGGATGTCGACGTCGCTGGCGAGCCGCGACTCGGCGCTGGTCTTGATGCTCTCGGCGAAGGGCTTCAGGTCCACGTTCAGGCTGCCGGTGTTCGAGTCGATCTTCTCCAGCGGGTTGTAGGTGGCGAAGGCGTCGTTGACGGCGCTGTCGAGCTGCACGCCCACCCGCTGGCCCCGGAAGCTGTCGAAGTCGCCCTTGTAGTCCATGAACTGCTTGGGCGCGTTCTCCGGCTTGACCTGCCACTCGACGAGCACCTCGACGCAGGCGTCGGCGAGGGTGCCGGTGCGGACCCGGACGCAGTGGTCGCCGCCGATGTGGTCGTACTTCTGCCGGCCGGCGTCCCACTCGCCGACCTTCTGCCAGGGTGCCACCCACTTCAGACCGGAGCCGGTGACCTTCCCCGTCGGCTTGCCGAAGCTGGTGACGATGCCGACCGAACGGATCGGCACGGAGTGGGCGCTGGAACCGATGGTGAACACGACCGCGCCGACGAGGCAGGCGACCGCAGCCAGGGTGGCGGTCCCCTTCGTCGACGCCTTCGAGGCGGCGAGCGCCAGCAGGCCGGAGATCGCCAGGCCGACGGCGAAGATGATCGCAACAGTGAAGCCGAAGGGCATTTCGCTCGGCACCTTTCGCGGGTGGGGGCCATCACCCTAGGAGCACCGGTCAAGGCGAAGCGCAGGTGGGGCGCGGCCGTGGCGCGCCCACATGACGTGGTACGCCGTGGCTCGACAGTCACCGCCGTCGATGCTGGCGGGCGTGGTGGCCGGGCGGCGGGGTGGAGTTTCCGCACGGTCGGGCGACCCGGAATGTGGCTGCCATCGACATAGTTCGACATCGCAGCGCCGCCGTAGGTTTCCAGCACACGACGGCCATGTGACCCCGGTCACCGATTCGGTCGTCGCCGGACCTACGAAGGAGTAGGCGATGGCCGGGCAAGCGCTCCTGTCGGCCCGCGGGCTGACCCGTGACTTCCGGGGTTTCCGGGCGGTCGACGGGGTCGACCTCGACATCGCGGCGGACAGCGTCCACGCGCTCGTCGGCCCGAACGGCGCCGGGAAGACCACCCTGTTCAACCTGCTCACCGGCTTCCTGCGGCCCAGCGGCGGGCGCATCGAGCTGGCCGGCCGCGACGTGACCGGGCTGCCCCCCGAGCGGGTCGCCCGGCTCGGCGTGGCCCGGTCGTTCCAGATCACCAGCCTCTTCCCGCAGCTCTCCGCGCGGGAGCACGTCGAGCTGGCGTTGCAGAGCCCGAGCGGGCTGGGCTGGCGGTTCTGGCGCTCGGCGAAGCTGATGCGCCGCTACACCGACCGGGCCGGCGAGCTGCTCGACATGGTCGGGCTGGCCGAGCTGTCCGAGGCCCCCGCCGAGGCGCTGGCGTACGGGCGCAAGCGGGCGCTGGAGCTGGCCATCGCCCTCGCCCTGGACCCGAAGGTGCTGCTGCTCGACGAGCCGACCGCCGGGATGGGCCTGGAGGACGTCGACCGCACCGTCGAGCTGGTCTCGCGGGTCCGGCGGGGCCGGACGGTGGTGCTGGTCGAGCACAACATGAGCGTCGTCGGGCGGCTCGCCGACACCGTCACCGTCCTGCAGGCCGGCAAGGTCCTCGTCGAGGGCCCGTACGAGCAGGTGCGCGCCGACGAGCGCGTGATCACCGCCTACCTGGGAGCCGCCGATGCTGCGCATTGAGAACCTGTCCGCCTGGTACGGCGAGGCGCAGGTGCTGCGGGAGGTCAGCCTGGACGTCGCCGCCGGCGAGGTGGTCACCCTCGTCGGGCGCAACGGCGCCGGCAAGTCCACCCTGCTGCGCTGTGTGATGGGCCTGCACGCCGGCCAGCGCGGCCGGATCGAGCTGGACGGGCGGGACGTCGGGAGGCTGCCCGCGTACCGGCGGGCGCGGCTCGGGCTCGGCTGGGTCCCCGACGACCGGGGCAGCTACGCCACGCTGAGCGTGACGGAGAACCTCACCCTGCCGCCGACCGTCGGGCCCGACCCGTGGTCGCTGGAGCGCGTGTACGAGGCGTTCCCCGCCCTGCACCAGCGGCGGGACTCGGCCGCCACCATGCTCTCCGGCGGCGAGCAGCAGATGCTCGCGCTGGCCCGGGTGCTGCGGATGGGCGCCCGGCTGCTGCTCTGCGACGAACCGACCGAGGGACTCTCGCCGCTGCTCGTGCAGCAGGTCGGCGACCTCCTGCGCGAGGCCAAACGGCACGGGGTGACCGTGCTGCTGGTCGAACAGAACCTGCACTTCGCCACCGGCGTCGCCGACCGGCACTACCTGCTGGCCGAGGGACGCGTCGTGGAGGCGATGGACAACTCCGAGGTGCGCTCCCGGGAACGGGAGCTGCTGTCGTACCTCGGCATCTGAATTCCGATTCGACGACCCGCGCGGCGCGCGGGGTGGAGGGATGGGCATGCGTAGGACGGTGGGTGTGGCCGCCGCTTCGGCGGCGGCGATGGTGCTGGTCGCGGGCTGCGGCGGCGGTGGTCCCCAGTCGGGCGGCGACCAGAAGCTGACCGGGGGCAAGATCGTGCTGGGCGTGCTGAACGACCAGTCCGGCGCGTACTCCGAGCTGTCCGGCAAGAACTCGGTCAAGGCCGTGGAGATGGCCATCGCCGACTTCAAGGCGAAGCACGGCGACAAGGCGGTGACCGGCGACATCACCGTGGAGACCGCCGACCACCAGAACAAGCCGGACATCGCCAACAGCAAGGCCCAGGAGATGTACGACCGCCAGGGCGTCGACCTGATCCTCGACGTGCCCACCTCGTCGGCGGCGCTGCGGGTGGCCGACGTGGCGAAGGAGAAGAAGAAGCTCTACTTCAACATCGGCGCCGCGACCACCGACCTGACCGGCAAGAGCTGCAACAAGTACACGTTCCACTACGCGTACGACACCTACATGCTGGCCAACGGAACGGGCAAGGTCACCACCGAGCAGGTCGGCAAGAACTGGTACATCCTCTACCCGAACTACGCCTTCGGCCAGGACATGGAGAAGAGCTTCACCACCGCCATCACCGCCGCCGGCGGGCAGGTCGTCGGCAAGGACGGGGCGCCGTTCCCGAACACCAGCGGCGACTTCTCCACCTTCCTGCTCAAGGCGCCGACGCTCAACCCGAAGCCGCAGGTGCTCGGCACCATGCAGGCCGGCGCGGAGCTGGTCAACGTGGTCAAGCAGTACAACGAGTTCAAGCTGCGCGACAAGGGCGTCGGGCTGGCGGTCGGCCTGATGTTCATCACCGACATCCACTCGCTCACCCCGGCCGCGCTCGCCGGTACCACCTACACCGACGCCTGGTACTGGAACTCCGACCAGCAGAACCGCGAGTTCGCCGACCGGTTCCAGAAGGAGACCGGCACCCGGCCGTCCTTCGCGCACGCGGCCAACTACTCCGCCGCGACGCAGTACCTGGAGGCCGCGCAGGCCGCCGGCACCGACGACGCCGACGCGATCGTCAAGGAGCTGGAGGGCAAGGAGGTCAACGACGTCTTCCTGCGCAACGGCAAGTTCCGCGCCGAGGACCACCGGGTCATCCACGACGCCTACCTCGCCCAGGTGAAGCCGCAGTCCGAGGTCAGTGAGCCGTGGGACTACGTCAAGGTTCTCAAGACCATCCCCGCCGCCGAGGCGTTCCGCGCCCCGTCGGCGGACTGCAAGATGTGACCAGGGCATGACCAGCTTCCTGCAGAACACGTTCAACGGGTTGGTGAGCGGGGCGTTCTACGCCCTGCTCGCCCTCGGGCTCGCGGTCATCTTCGGGATGCTGCGGGTCGTGAACTTCGCCCACGGGGCGTTCTACATGTTCGGTGCGTTCGGCGCGTACGTCCTGCTCACCGAGGCGGGCGTGCCGTTCTGGGCGGCGTTGGTGATCATGCCGGTGGGGCTGGCCCTGGTCGGCATGGCCCTGGAACGGGCCTTCATCCACCGGCTCACCCGGCTCGACCCGCTCTACAACTTCCTGCTCACCTTCGGCCTGACGCTCATCCTCCAGGACCTGGTGAAGCTCCGCTACGGCGTGCAGTCCAGCCCGTACGAGACCCCGTCCGCGCTGAGCGGGTCGGTCGACTTCGGGCTCTTCGACTTCCCCACCTACCGCGTCTTCATCCTCGGCTTCGCGCTCGCCGTCTGCGCCGTCGTCTGGTGGGTGCTCACCCGCACCCGGATCGGCATGGTGGTCCGGGCGTCGACCGAGCGGCCCGAGCTGACCCGGGCGTTCGGCATCGACGTCGGGCGCTGGGTCACCCCGGTCTTCGGCTTCGGCATCGGCCTCGCCGGGCTGGCCGGGGTGCTGGCCGCGCCGATGCGGGCCGTGAACCCGCTGATGGGCGCCGACCTGATCATCGTGGTCTTCGCGGTGGTGGTGATCGGCGGGCTGGGCTCGATCTTCGGGTCCGTCGCCGCCGGCTTCGGCATCGGCCTGGTGCAGGCGTGGGGCGAGGCGTACCTGTCCGACTTCCCGATCGTGTCGCAGACGATCGTCTTCATCGTGATGGCCGTCGTGCTGCTCTGGCGCCCGGCCGGGCTGTTCGGCCGTGAGGAGGCACCGGCATGACGAGCACCGTCGACACCGAGACCGACGCCGGTCGCCCGGCGCCGAAGTCCGGGCTGGTCGCCGTGACCCGGGCCCCCGGCTGGGTCCGGTACGCGCTGCTCGCCGTCGGGCTGCTGGTGGCGTTCTGGCTGCCCAACGGGCTCTACCCGGCGGTGGCGGTGGACATCCTCTGCTGGGCGTTGTTCGCCGTCGCCGTGGACCTGCTGCTCGGCTTCACCGGGCTGATGTCCTTCGGGCACGCGGCCTTCTGGGGTGCCTCCGCGTACGTCACCGGGTTGACGGCCATCCACCTCGGCCTGCCGTTCCCGGCGGCCGTGCTGGCCGGGGCGCTCGCGGCGGCCGTGCTCGCGGTGCCGATCGGCTACCTGGCGGTGAAGCGGACGGGCATCTACTTCGCCATGGTCACCCTGGCGTTCGCGCAGATGGTCTACTACGTCGCCAACGAGTGGCGCTCGGTCACCCGCGGCGAGAACGGCCTCCAGGGCGTGCCCCGCGAGCTGTTCGGGCTGGACCTGACCGACGACTACTACTTCTACTACGCGATCCTGCCGATCGTGCTGCTCGGGCTGGCCGCCGCCTGGCGGATCGTGCACTCGCCCTTCGGGCGGGTGCTGGTCGGCATCCGCGACAACCCGGCCCGCGCCCGCGCGCTCGGCTACCCCGTGCACCGCTACAAGCTGACCGCGTTCGTGCTGTCGGGCTTCATCGCCGGGCTCGGCGGCGGGCTGTTCGCCGTCGGCCACCGCTTCGTCTCCCTCGACGTGCTGCACTGGACCACCTCCGGCAAGGCGGTCATCGTGGTGGTGCTCGGCGGCATCGGCACGCTCTGGGGCGGGGTGCTCGGCGCGGGCATCCTGGTCCGCCTGGAGGACTGGCTGTCGTTCTCCGGGTTCGAGGCGATCGGCCTGGTCACCGGCGGGATCTTCGTCCTCGTCGTCCTGGTGTTCCGGCGCGGCATCTGGGGCAGCGCCGCCGCCCTGGCGACGCGCTGGGCGGCATCCCGCCGCCGGTAGTCGCACCCGGGCGCATCCATCCGCGGCCCTCCCGACGTACCCCCGGGTAGTGAACGTCTACCCGGGGGTACGTCTGGTGCTGACAGATCCCATGCCGGTCGGGGCCGTCGAGACCGCGCGCAAGCAGTTGTCGCTGGCCGCCGAGGACCTCGACGCCAACCGGGTCGCCGCGCTCGTCGTCGAGGTGGCCGACGAGTGGGGCGCGGCGGCGCTGTGGGAACAGGTCTGCGTGCCGATGCTGGCCGCGCTGCCCGGGCACACCGCCATCGAGGTCGCCGTCGAGCACGCCCTCGCCGAGGGCCTCCGCGTCGGCCTGGACGTGTTCCGGCGCGTACCGGGCCGCCCGCTGCCCACCGGCGGCGTGCTGCTGGCCGGCGCGGAGCAGGAGACGCACTGCCTCGGCCTGCACGCGCTGGCCGCCGCGCTGCGCGAGCGGTCCCGGGGCAGCCTGCTGCTCGGGCCGGCGCTGCCGTGGACGGCGCTCGCCAGCGCCGCCCGTCGGGTCCGCCCGCGCATCGTCGTGGTCTGGGCGCAGACGCCGGTCACCGGGCGCGCGTACCGCCTGGTGCGCTTCGCCCGCGACTTCCCGGCGATCCGGGTGTACGGCGCCGGCCCGGGCTGGATCGAGCCGCTCGGCGCACCGGCGACCCGACTGTCCACGCTGCCCGCCGCCGTCACCGCCTGCGCCGCGCCGCCGTCCCCGCCTGTGCCGCGCCGCTCCTGCCTGCCCTGACGGAAACGTGGGGTCGACACCACGTCCCCGCCAGCGGGCCAGGCACCGTGTTCCTGGTGCTCGTGCTCGACCTTCGGACGGCGTCAGTGGCTGGGCACCACGTACTCGACCTCAACCAGATCTACGGGCTGAGCCAGCCACAGACTCCGCCCACCTGACGAACGGTAGGAGCGTCCGCTCTGGCTTCCCACCAGTCCGCCCGCGGCTTACGGCCGCCGTCCGCCGTCCGCCGTCCGCCTAACGCCTAGCGTGCGTTTCATAAGCGGGTTCAGGGCCACTCGTTGATCGCGGTGCCTGGGCGCACTACCTACGCTGGGCACGTGAACCTGCGACAGCGGAAGAAGCGCACGAAGCGACTGATGGAGGCAGTGCGACGCGAAGACGCCGCAGCCGTGAGCGCTCTCCTTCGCGCCGGTGCGGACCCCAACGTTCCCGACCGTGACCGCACCACTCCGCTGTATCAGGCATCCGTCAACGGCTCGGCTGAACTCGTGCGGGTACTCCTGGCAGCCGGCGCGGTACCCGACACCGAGAGCGGAGGTGACATGGAGGGAACGCCCCTATGCGCTGCCGCGGCCTGGGGATACAACACCGTCGTACACCTACTTCTCATCCACGGTGCAGACCCGAATCTGCGCGAAGGCCAAGGAACCGGCTACTCACCACTGGATTGGGCGCTACGCGGCGATCATTCACAGGCGGCCGGCCTACTCCTGGCCGCTGGCGCGAAGCGCGCTGCTCATACCGACGCTGACATCTGAAACACGACCTGGCCCTTTCGCCGATGGCCGGCGGTGGACGTGCCGCTGGCCGGCACCCCGTGTTCGGGTGCCGGCCAGCGATCCCCCTTGTGGTGGAAAGTCTGTGTCAGCTGTTCCAGTGCTCGGCCACCAGGTCGGCGGCCTGCTGCTCCCACTGGGCGTAGTGGTCCGGGTACGCCGACACCTGCACCGTCTGCGCGGCCTTCGTCAACGGCATGTCCTGCCACCCGTCGACCTGCTTCAGACCCTTCAGGAACGCCATGGTCGAGTACTCGGGGTCGGTGATCTGCTCGATCGTGCCCCACCCGCTGGACGGGCGCTGCTGGAACAGGCCCTGCGAGTCGTGGTCGTTGCGGTCACCGAGGTGACCCAGGTTCTCCAGCTTCGACTCCTGCAGTGCGGTGGCGATGGAGACCACGGCGGCGCGCTCGTCCATGCCGGCCTTCTTCGTCGCGGCGATGATGGCCTTGACGTTGGCGACCTGCTCGTCGGACAGGTCGATACGCGACTGGGCGCCCTGCACGCCGTGCGGGATCAGCTTGGCCTTGTCGACCGACGGCTTGTCGGCCTGCACGGCAACTGCCACCGGCGTCGACTCCACCGACGGGGCCGCATGCGCGGTCGCGGGACCGGCGAACACGCCACCGGCGAACGCGAGACCAGCGATACCGAGAACGCTCTTACGAATGATCGTGTTCATCAGAAACGCTCCATTCGGGGGTTGGCACCCACACCGAAGGGGGATCGGCTTCACGCGGGTGCAAGCACCGTCGGCGCTCATACGAACTCAAGGAGGCTCATGCGAACTCAAGGGGGCTCCGGCGAAACCTGGAGGGAATCTCCGACGATCAAGCCAGAGGAAAGACCAGAGAAAAGATCAGATCGGCCGTACCAGCCGGCTGTCCAACCCGTGCGGGCCGAAGAGCGGGGCCGGGCTGTCGTGCGGGGCGGGGGACGCGCCCTCACGTCGGCCGGACCATGTGTAACCACCGCCGGCCCGCCATCATTCCGGGGGCCCCGGGCCCGCCAACCCATCGGGGCGGCGTGACCTCGGCGGCGTGGCCTTACTCGGTCGTACGCGGGGTGTAACGACCCCACCCCGGCCACGATTCCGCCCCCACGATGCCCCCGGTCACACCCACGAACCGCACACCCGGCACCATCACGCCACCCACCGACGACCCACCCGCCCAAGCCGCACCGGACAGCACAAACGAACCCGGACACCGGTTCACAAACGGTTCCACGGGTCCACGGGTCACCCGGTCCGCTGGAGATCTTGGTAGAAGACACCCCCCTGGAGGGGCAGTTTCTCGCCAAGATCTCCGGGAGGAGCCGGACGGACGGACGCGAGATTAGGCACCGACGGGGGTGTGGCCCGCCGTGCCCGGCGCAGGGATCAAGCCTGACCGCCCGGAGCCGGGCACGGCGGGCAACACCCCCACCACGACGCACCGCCACGCCCGTAACGACCCAAGGCCCCAACCCGCCCAAGGCGCCACCCATCCCAAGGCCCCCGCCCTCAACCCACCCCCGAGCGCCGAAGCAGCACCCGGAAAGAGGACACGAGTGACCGCCGCCACATAAGATACGAACCGGTTCCGTATCGATAATCGCCCGCCTACGCTGACACCGCCGAATTACGAGTCTGGCCCGTATCGAAACGGGGTCCGGGGGGAGAACGCGAAGATGCCACCGCACGAGCACACGGGACACCCGAGGAGGTGGGCGATCCTCGGGGTGCTGGTGATCAGCCTGCTCGTGGTCGTCCTGGACAACACGATCCTCAACGTCGCGCTGCGGACCCTCGCCGACCCGGTGCACGGCCTCGGCGCGAGTCAGGCCGAGCTGGAGTGGTCGATCAACTCCTACACGCTGGTCTTCGCCGGCCTGCTGTTCACCTTGGGCGTGCTCGGTGACCGCGCCGGGCGTAAGCGCTTCCTGCTGATCGGCCTGGTGCTCTTCGGGCTGGCGTCGCTGCTGTCGGCGTACGCGCAGAGCCCCGCGCAACTCGTCGCGGCCCGCGCGCTGATGGGCGTGGGTGGCGCGGCCATCATGCCGGTCACGCTCTCGATCATCTCCAACGTCTTCGATCCCCGGGAGCGGGGCCGGGCGATCGGCGTCTGGGCCGGCGCGGTCGGCCTGGCCGTGGCCATCGGCCCGATCCTCGGCGGCGCGCTGCTGGAGCACTACTGGTGGGGCTCGGTCTTCCTGATCAACGTGCCGGTGGTGGCGCTCGGCGTGGTGCTGGTGGCGCTGCTCGTGCCGGAGTCGCGGGACCCGGATCCGGGCCGCGTCGACGTCGTCGGCGTGCTGCTGTCGGTGGTGGGGCTCGTCGCGTTGACCTACGGCATCATCGACGGCGGCGAGCACGGCTTCGGCCGCCCGCTGGTCTGGGTCGCGATCCTGGGCGGCCTGGCGGTGCTGGCCTGGTTCGTCGCGTACGAGCGGCGCAGCGACCACCCGTCGCTGGACGTGCGGCTGTTCCGGGTGCCGCGCTTCGCCGCGCCGGTGGCCATCGTCGGGCTGATCTTCTTCGCCGCGATGGGCGTCATGTTCTTCACCTCGTTCTACCTGCAACTGGTGCGCGGCTACAGCCCGCTGGAGACCGGCCTGCTCTTCCTGCCCTTCGCGGCGGCCCAGCTCATCTTCGCCCCGGCCAGCGCGGCGATGGTCCGCCGGTACGGCGGCAAGGCCGTCGCGGCGGTCGGGCTGGCGCTGACCGTGGTCGCGCTCGGCGCGTTCGCGTTCGTCGACGCGACCACCCCGATCTGGGTGGTGCTTGTCGTCTTCTTCCTCCAGGGCAGCGGGATGGCCAACATCATGCCGCCGGCCACGGAGTCCATCATGTCCGCGCTGCCCCGGGAGAAGGCCGGCGTCGGCTCGGCGGTCAGCAACACGGTCCGGCAGGTGGCCGGCGCGCTCGGTGTGGCGGTGCTCGGGTCGGTGCTCTCCGCGGTCTACCGCGCCGACGTCGACCCCGCCCTGCGGGACCTGCCCGCCGGGGCGCGCGAGGCGGCCGGCGAGTCCATCTCCGGCGCGTACGCCGCGGCGGGTCAGCTCGGGCCGGCGGCGCCGCAGCTGATCGCGGTCGCCGACGACGCCTTCCTGGCCGCGATGCACTGGGCGGCGGGTCTCGCTGCCGCGATCGCCGCGCTCGGCATCCTCGTGGTGCTGCGCTGGATGCCCGGCCGCCCCGCGGAGGCGGCGGGGAGGCCGGCACCGGTGGGGGAACCCGAGTTGGCCGGGACCGCCTAGCTTCGGGAACAATGTCCGACATGACTTCCACCGCCGACGCTCCTCGGCCGCCCGGGCGGCCGAGGAGCGTCCGCGCGGACGAGGCGATCGTCGAGGCCGCCCTCGACCTGCTCGCCGACGGCAGCACGATCGAGGCGATCTCGATCGAGGCGATCGCCGCCCGCGCCGGGGTCGGCAAGGCCACCATCTACCGCCGCTGGCCGGGCAAGGACGCGCTGCTGCGCGACGCCCTGCGTACGCTCAAGGGCACCCCGCCGGAGCCCGCCGGCCACTCGGTCCGCGACGACCTGATCCTGCTGGTCGGCGCGGTCGGCAACCACATCGACCCGCGGGCGGCGCGGATCATGCCCTGCCTGGTGCCGGAGGTCAACCGCAGCCCCGAGCAGTACCAGCTCTACCAGAACATCATCGAGCCGCGGCGGGAGATGATGCGCGAGGTGCTGCGGCGCGGGATGCGTTCCGGCGAGCTGCGCGCGGATCTCGACGTCGAGGTGGTCATGGCGATGCTGACCGGCCCGATGCTGGTGCAGCGCGTCATGCGCTGGCACCCCGACCTCGACGAGGCGACCTTGCCGCAGCGCATCGTCGACGGCGTCCTGGACGGCATCCGCGCCCGCTGACCGTGAGGCCGGCGGTCAGGGCGGCGGGGGCTCGGCCGTCAGGCGGCGGGCGTACGCAGGCGGTGCAGGCGCAGGGCCAGCTGCACCTCCAGCGCCCGCTCCGGCTTCTGCCAGTCCGCGCCGAGCAGCTGCCCGACCCGCTCCAGCCGCTGGGTGACCGTGTTGACGTGCACGTGCAGCAGCTCGGCGGCCCGGGCGAGGCTGCCGCCCACCCCGAAGTACGCCTCCAGGGTCCGCACCAGCGCGGTGCCCCGCCGGGCGTCGTAGTCGACGACCGGCCCGACGGTGGCGGTCAGGAACCGGTTGACGTCCTTGTCGCCCCCGTCGCCGACCGCGCCCAGCAGCAGCCCGACGAAGCCCAGCTCGGCCGTGCTCGCCCCCTGCCCCGAGCGGCCCAACGCGCCCAGTGCGGTCAGGCACCGCTCCGCCTCGGCGAACGTCGCGGCCAGCGACGCCGGCCCCGTCGACGGGCCGCTCGACCCGGCGGTCACCGGCCGACCGGTCACCCGGGACAGGTCCCGGGCCACCGCCCGGGCGCTGCCGCCCGCGTCCTGCCCGGGCAGCATCAGCACCACCCGACCGTCGCGGGCGGCCGCCAGCCCGCCCCGGGTCGAGGCGTACGTGGTGGCCCAGGAGAGCACCCGCTGCCGGGCCGAGCCGGTGGCGGCGATGGCGTCGTCGCCGACCGCCACGAGCACGTGCGGGGCGTCCAGGTCCACCCCGAGCCGACGGGCCCGGCTGCGCAGCGCGTCCGTGTCCCGCAGCGGCCGGGCGATCAGGTCGTCGAGCAGCTCGCCCCGGACCCGCCCCTCCGCCTCGGCGACGGTACGCCGGAACAACAGCAGCAGCGCCGTCACCAGCGACGCCCGCTCCAGGATCCGCTGGTCGGCGTCGACCAGCTCGTCGTCGGGGCGCAGCACCAGCGCGCCCATGTTCTCCGCCCCGGCCACCACGGCGGCGTACCAGAGCCGGCCCCGGCGCACGCTGCGGCCCTCCGTACGCGACGCGGCCACCGCCTCCACCATGTCCGCCCGGTCCGGCTCCTCGATCTCGCCGACCCGGGCGAGCAGCCGGCCCTCCGCGTCGAGCGCCAGCAGCGCCCCGCCGAGCACGTCGGTGACCGCCGCGGCGACGTCCTCCACGCCGCCGCCGCGCAGCACCAGCGCGGTCATCCGGTCGTGCGCCGCCGCGGCCCGCTCGACGGAGCTGCTGTGCGCCCGGATGGTGGTGTTGGCCGTCGACAGCTCCTCCAGCGCCGCCTGCGTCTCCGCGAGCAGCCGCGCGGTGTCGATCGCCACCGCCGCGTGCGCGGCGAGGGAGACCAGCAGCGCCACCTCCTCCCGGACGAACGGCCGGGCCGAGCGGTTGGCCGCGTAGAGCACCCCGATCGAGGTCGAGCCGAGCCGCAGCGGCACCCCGAGGATGGCCACCAGGCCCTCCTCGCCCACGCCGGCGTCGATCTCGCCGGTGTGGTGGAAGCGGTCGTCCTCCGGGTAGTTCGCGGTGACGTACGGGGCGCCGGACTGGGCCACCAGGCCGCCGAGGCCCGCGCCCATCGGCAGGCGCAGCTGCTGGAAGCGGGCGGAAACCGAACCGTCGGTGACCCGCATGTACGTGTCGCCGCGCTCCTCGTCGTCGAGGGTCATGTAGGCCACGTCCGCGCCGAGCAGGTTGCGCGCCCGGTGCACGATCGCGCGCAGCACGTCGTCCAGGTCGCGCAGCCCGGCCAGGTCGCTGACCGTGTCGTACAGCCCGGAGAGCTCGACCTCCCGGCGGCGGCGGCGTTCCAGCAGCGCGCGGACCCGCAGCGCCACCGTCTTGGCCTGCTCCAGCTCGGCGAGCCGCGCGGGCGGCAGCCCGGCGGCGCGCGCGGCGATGAGCGGCCCCTCGAACTCCACCGCGGCGGCCTCGCGGGCGAGCAGTTCCAGGAACTCCACCGGTGACGACATGACCGACATTGTGCGGCTTGCCACTAGTTCGCCGTCCAGCCCCCGTCGAGCGCGATGGACGCGCCCGTGATGAACGCCGCCGGCGGCGAGCAGAGGTAGGCCACGAGTTCGGACACCTCCTCCGGCTCGATCAGCCGCTTGATCGCCGCCCGCGCCAACATGATCTTCTCGACCACCTCGCTCTCGGGGATGCCGTGGCTGGCGGCCTGGTCGGCGATCTGGCTCTCCACCAGCGCGGTGCGCACGTACGCCGGGTTGATGCAGTTGGCGGTCACGCCGTGCGGGGCGCCCTCCAGCGCGACCACCTTCGACAGCCCCTCCAGCGCGTGCTTGGCGGAGACGTATGCCGACTTGTACGGCGAGGCGCGCAGCCCGTGCACCGAGGAGATGTTCACGATCCGCCCCCAGCCCCTGGCGTACATGTGCGGCAGCGCCCGGCGGATGATCAGGAACGGTGCCTCGACCATCACCCGGTGCAGGTGGCCGAAGCGCTCCGCAGGAAACTCCTGCACCGGCGCCACGTGCTGCAGGCCCGCGTTGTTCACCACGATGTCCACGTCGGCGTCGAGGCGGTCCACCGCGTCCGGGTCGGCCAGGTCCACGCCCTCGGCCCGCCCGCCGGCCTCCGCCGCCACCGCCTTGGCCGCCTCGATGTTGCGGTCCACCACCAGGACCTTGGCGCCAGCGGCGCCCAGCCGCAGGGCGCAGGCCCGGCCGATGCCGCTCCCGCCCCCGGTCACCAGGGCGGTACGACCAGCGAGGTCGACGTGTACGACGTGGGGGACCGCCACGGGTTCTGCCGTCATGGCGCATGAAGTTACGAGCTGTGTGTCCGGGCGCACATGGGCCGGCGACACATACTCACCGCCCGGCATGTGTGGCCGCCGCGCGCCCCGGCGGCGTGTCGGCACGCCCGGCGTGTCCCCGGCGGCGGGGTGTCGCCCGGCTCGGTAGGGTGTCGAACACACGTACTGCTGGCGGCTGGGGGAGGAGGCGGCGTGCGGGTGCTGGGCGTCGACCCGGGGCTGACCCGGTGCGGGGTCGGCGTGGTCGAGGGTGTGCCGGGGCGCCCCTGCACGCTGATCGCCTACTACGTCGTCCACACCGATCCGGACGACGATCTGGCGCTGCGCCTGCTGCACCTGGACCGTTCGCTCACCGATCTGGTCGCCGAGCACCGGCCCGACAGCGTCGCCGTCGAGCGGGTCTTCAGCCAGCACAACGTCCGCACCGTGATGGGCACCGCCCAGGCCAGCGGGATCGCCGTGCTCGCCGGCGCCCGCGCCGGGCTGCCCGTGCAGACCTACACGCCCAGTGAGGTGAAGGCGGCCGTGACCGGTTCCGGCCAGGCCGACAAGGCGCAGATGACCGCGATGGTCACCCGGCTGCTGCGGCTGGCCGAGCCGCCGAGGCCGGCGGACGCCGCCGACGCCCTGGCCCTGGCCATCTGTCACGTGTGGCGCGGCGGGACGCGTTCCAAGCTGGCCGCCGCGGCCGACCGGGTACGACGAGGAGGAGCCAGATGATCGCCAGCGTGCGCGGGGTGGTGACCGCGACCGGTCCGGATCACGCCGTGGTGGAGGTCGGCGGGGTGGGCCTGGCGGTGCAGTGCGCCCCGGGCACCCTCGCCGACCTGCGCATCGGCCAGCCCGCCCGGCTGGCCACCAGCCTGGTCGTCCGGGAGGATTCGCTCACCCTCTACGGCTTCGCCGACGACGACGCCAAGCAGTTGTTCGAGCTGCTCCAGACCGCCAGCGGCGTGGGCCCCCGGCTGGCCCAGGCGGTGCTCGCCGTGCACACCCCCGACGCGGTGCGCAAGGCGATCGCCAACGCCGACACCGCCGCGCTGACCCGGGTGCCCGGCATCGGCAAGAAGGGCGCGGAGCGCCTGGTCCTGGAGCTGCGCGACCGCGTCGGCCCGGTGCCGGTCGGCGCCGACGGCGCGGCCGGGGTCACCGGCGGCGCCTGGCCCGAGCAGGTCCGGCAGGCGCTGGTCGGGCTCGGCTGGACGGCCGGGCAGGCCGACCAGGCGGTGGCCGCCGTCGCGGAGACCATCGACGGTGACGTGCCGCCGGTGCCGGTCCTGCTCAAGCAGGCCATCCGGCTGCTGGGCCGCACCCGGTGACGGGCTCCGACGGCGGGCTGGTCTCCGCCTACGTGCACGATGCCGACCTCGACGCGGAGGCCACGGTCCGGCCGAAGCGGCTGGAGGAGTTCATCGCCCAGCACCGGGTCCGCGACCAGCTCGACCTGCTGCTCCAGGGCGCGATGCGGCGCGGCTCCCCGCCCGACCACATCCTCCTGTCGGGCCCGCCCGGCTTGGGTAAGACCACCCTGGCCAACATCGTCGCCGCCGAGCTGGGCTCGGGCATCCGGGTGACCAGCGGCCCGGCGATCGAGCGCTCCGGCGACCTGGCGGCGATCCTGACCAGCCTCGCCGAGGGCGACGTGCTCTTCATCGACGAGATCCACCGGATCGCCAAGCCGGCCGAGGAGTTGCTCTACAGCGCGATGGAGGACTTCCGGGTCGACGTGATCGTCGGCAAGGGTCCGGGCGCGACGGCGATCCCGCTGGACGTCGAGCCGTTCACCCTGGTCGGCGCGACCACCCGCTCCGGCCTGCTCACCGGGCCGATGCGCGACCGGTTCGGCTTCGTCGCGCACCTCGACTTCTACTCGCCGGCCGACCTGGAGGTGCTGCTGCGCCGTTCGGCCCGGATCCTCGGCGTGCCGATCACCGACGACGGCGCCGCCGAGGTCGCCGGCCGCTCCCGGGGCACGCCGCGCATCGCCAACCGGCTGCTGCGCCGGGTCCGCGACTTCGCCGAGGTCCGGGCCGACGGGGTGGTCACCCTGGAGACCGCCCGGGCCGCCCTCACGGTGTACGACGTCGACGCACTGGGCCTGGACCGGCTGGACCGGGCGGTGCTGACCGCGCTCGTCGACTCGTTCCGGGGCGGGCCGGTCGGCCTGTCCACGCTGGCCGTGGCGGTGGGTGAGCAGCCGGACACGGTGGAGGAGGTCTGCGAGCCGTTCCTGGTCCGGGCCGGCCTGCTGGCCCGTACGCCGCGCGGCCGGGTCGCCACGGAGGCCGCCTGGCGGCATCTGGGCCGTACGCCGCCGAATGGTACATTTGGCGCGAATGCTCCTGTGACGCCCGATCTGTTCTCGACGGATGCCGATCAGCCGTGATGTGAACGTGATCTGTGCCGCATTCGGCGTTCCCAGGTGCAGGGATTAGACTCGCGCCGGTCTGTACAGGACGTGAGAATCCGCTTCCGCTCCGGCGCGCCCGCGCCGGGCCGGGGGCCAATGGGAAGGTCTTTCACCGTGCTTTACGCAGCAGAGGGCGGCGGGGGTGCCGGCAGCCTGACGCCGATCCTCATGATCGCTCTGCTCTTCGGCGTCATGTACTTCATGATGATCCGCCCCCAGCAGAAGCGCCGCCGTGAGGCGGAGTCCATGCAGTCCGCCCTCGCGCCCGGCGACGAGGTGGTCACCATCGGTGGCCTCTACGGCACGGTCACCGGCGTGGACGACGACACCGTCCTGCTCGAGGTCGCGCCCGGTGTGCAGACCCGCTACGCCCGTCCGGCCATCGCCCGGGTCGTCAGCCAGGCGGAGCGCCCGGCCGACGAGCCGGTCGCCGAGGACGCGGACGTCGTCAAGGAGTGACGGTCGCTCCCGCCCCGCGCGGGGTGGTGGTCGCCGGACTCCGGTGACGACTTTCCCCGACGGGGCAGCGGAGGCGACGTGAAAACTGGATAGTTGGGCCCGACGCCGGAAGTCGGCTCGTCCCGTTCCGCCCGGCGCCCCCGCGCCGAGCCCGGAGCCGGATGCCGCCCTCCGACGCCGGCCCGTCGGACCCGCCGGCCGGACCGGCCGACACCCGCCGCACCAGCGGCGCGACCGTACAGGGAGACAGGACAGCCGTGGCACCACCTCAGGGACAGATGCGGCCCGGACGGCAACTGGCCGTGCTCGGGCTCATCTTCGTCGTCCTCTATCTTTTGGTGTTCTTCGCGGGCGGCGCCAGCGGCGGCTTGAAGGACAGGCTCGAGCCCAAGCTCGGCCTGGACCTCGTCGGCGGCACCCGGCTGACGCTGGAGGCGACCAACAGCATCGGTGGCCAGGCCCCGACGGCGGAGAACCTCGAAGAGGCCCGCCAGATCATCGAGAGCCGCGTCAACGCCTTCGGCGTCGCCGAGGCCGAGGTGGTCACCGAGGGCAACCGCAACATCGTGATCTCCCTGCCCGGTGAGAACCGCGACCTGACCGAGGTGGGCAGCGCCGCCGAGCTGCGCTTCCGCAAGGTGCTCAAGGCCGCCGACGGCAGCGGCGCGGCCACCGCCCCGCCGCCCGCCGCCACCCCGGCCCCCTCGGGCAGCGCGGCCCCGGCCCCGTCGGGCAGCGCGAAGCCTTCGGGCAGCGCCGCCCCGTCGGGCAGCGCCGCGCCGAAGGCGACCGCGTCGCCCAGCGGCGGCCAGGGCGGCATGGCCCCGGCCCCGAGCGCCAGCGCGTCGGCCGCGCCGAGCGCCACCCCCTCGGCCGGCGCCGCCACCCCGACGCCGAGCGCCAGCGCCGAGCCCGTGCCGCAGAGCATCGAGGACCAGCGCAAGGCCGTCGAGCAGAAGGTCGGCGCCGCCGCCTGGGCGGCCGCCAGCGGCCTCCAGGCCCCGGCCGACCTGGCCGCCGACCCGTCGCTGGCGGAGAAGCTCAAGCCGTTCGCGGCTCTCGACCCGCGCGAGGTCGCGGTGCTGCCGGCGACGATGCAGTTCAACGTGCCGCAGATCAGCTGCGCCCAGCTCGACAAGCGCCCGCCGGCGTCGATCTCGGCCGCCAACCAGCAGGCGGTGGCCTGCGAGGACGGCGCCGCGAAGTACCTGCTCGACCAGGCGAAGGTGCTGGGCACCGACGTCGAGGGCGCCAGCGCGGTGCTGGACCAGACCAGCCAGTGGGTCGTCAGCCTCGACTTCTCCGGCCCCGGCCAGGACAAGTGGACCAACCTGACCCGCGAGGCGTTCAACAACGAGGGCCAGGCCTGCGACGCCACCGCCCTCGGCCAGGACGGCAAGTGCCGCGTCGCCGTCGTGCTCGACAACGAGATCGTCTCCTCGCCCGAGATCCAGGGCGTGCTGACGGGCAACTCGCAGATCACCGGCAACTTCAACCAGCGCGACGCCAGCGCCCTGGCCGGCCAGCTGCGCTACGGCGCGCTGCCGGTGACCTTCGAGGCGCAGGAGCAGCAGAACGTCACCGCCACCCTGGGCGCCAGCCACCTGCGGGCCGGTCTGCTCGCGGCGGGCATCGGCATGCTGCTGGTCATCATCTACTCGTTCTTCTACTACCGCCTGCTCGGCTCCGTCATCTTCCTGAGCCTGGTCCTGTCGGCGCTGCTGGTCTTCGGCGCGCTGGTGGTGCTCGGCCGGCAGATCGGGTTCACCCTCACCCTCGCCGGCATCGCCGGCATGATCGTGTCACTAGGTGTGGCGGCGGACTCGTTCGTCATCTACTTCGAGCGGCTCAAGGACGAGATCCGGGAGGGGCGCAGCCCGCGCAGCGCGGTGCCGCGTGCCTGGATCCGGGCCCGCCGCACGATCATCTCGGCCAACGCGATCACGTTGATGTCGGCGGTGGTGCTCTACGTGGTCTCGGTCGGCACGGTGAAGGGCTTCGCCTTCGCCCTCGGCCTGGCCACGGTGCTGGACCTGGTCGTGGTCTTCCTCTTCCGGCACCCGATCATGACGATGTTCGCCCGCACCTCCGCGTTCCTGTCCCCGCGGGTCAGCGGTCTCGGCCGGGCGCTCCCGCCGCGGACGGCCGAGCCGGCCAAGCCCCGCAACCCGCGCGTGAAGGAGGCCTGAGATGGCAAAGAGTGGTCTCGCGAGCCGCCTCTACCGCGGCGAGGCCGGCCTCGACATCATCGGCCGGCGCAAGCTCTGGTTCGGCGTCGCGCTCGTGCTGATCCTGCTGTCGCTGCTCAGCTTCGGGCTGCGCGGCTTCAGCCTCGGCATCGAGTTCGCCGGCGGCAACTCTTTCCAGATCCCGGCGAGCGTCGGCACCCTGGAGCAGACCGAGCTGAAGGTCCAGGACGCCCTGGCCGCGGCCGGCGGCGACGCCAAGGTCGTCACCACCCAGAAGGTCGGCGGCACCGGGGGCGACTTCTACGAGGTGCGGACCACCCAGCTCGACACCGAGCAGGCCAACGCCGTCAAGGACGAGATCGCCGACGAGTTCGGCATCGACGCCGCCACCATCAGCGGCAACCAGGTCAGCGAGGCGTGGGGCAGCCAGGTCACCTCCCGGGCGCTGCTCGGTCTGGTCATCTTCATCGCGGTGGTGATGATCTACCTGATCCTGCGCTTCGAGTGGCGGATGGCGGTCGCCGCGGTCTCCTCGCTGATCATGAACCTGATCCTCACCGCCGGTATCTACTCGCTTGTCGGCTTCGAGGTCACCCCGTCGACGGTCATCGGCTTCCTCACGATCCTGGGCTTCGCGCTCTACGACGTGGTGGTGGTCTTCGACAAGGTGCAGGAGAACACGCGCGGCATCACCGCGAACAACAACCAGACGTACGGCGAGGCGGCCAACCTGGCGATCAACCAGAGCCTCATGCGGTCGCTGAACACGTCGGTGGTCGCGCTGCTGCCGGTCGGTGGTCTGCTCTTCATCGGTGCCGGCCTGCTCGGCGCGGGCACCCTGAAGGACCTCGGCCTGGTGCTCTTCGTCGGTATGGCGGTGGCGTTCCTGACCTCGATCCTGCTGGCCACGCCGCTGCTGGTGCTGCTCAAGAACTACGACCCGCGCATCCAGGCGCACAACAAGCGGGTGCTGGCCCGCCGGGGCGCGATCGCCCGTGGCGAGGTCACCGGCAAGGGCACCGCCCCGCGTACCGACGACTCCGACGACGAGCCGGTCGACCCGGAGTCGGCCGCGCTGGCCGGCGCGGCGCCGCGAGTGGGCGCCCGACCGGCCGGGAAGCGGCCGACCGGCGCCCGGAGCGGCCGACCCGCCGGCGGCGGTGGCAACCGGCCGGGTGGCGGCAAGCGGCGCTGAGCCGGGCCGGGCTGACCCGGTAGGAACCGATCCGACGGCGTCCTTCATGCTGTGCGAGCAGCATGCAGGACGCCGTCGTCGTGAAGGGGAGCGGAACTGCCGTGACGGAGACCCACAGCACCGGGGTACGGGGAGACAGCGGCCCGGCCACCGCCGCGCTGGTCGCCAGCCGGGTGCTCGACGTGCCCGACTTCCCGAAGCCCGGCGTCATGTTCAAGGACCTGATGCCGCTGTTCGCCGACGGCGACACGTTCCGTCAGGTGATCGACGGGATCGTCGCGTACCACGGGCGGGAGTCGTTCGACGTCGTCGTCGGCATCGAGGCGCGCGGGTTCGTGGTCGCTGCCGCCATCGCGTACGCGACCGGGGTCGGCGTCGTGCCGGTGCGCAAGGCCGGCAAGCTGCCCCGTCCGGCCTACTCGGCCTCCTACGCCCTGGAGTACGGCGAGGCCACGCTGGAGGTGCACGAGGACGCCTTCACGGCCGGGCACCGGGTGCTGGTGGTCGACGACGTGCTGGCCACCGGCGGCACCGCCGAGGCGACGCTGGACCTGGTGGAGCGGGCCGGCGGGACCGTGGCCGGCTTCACCGTCCTGCTGGAGCTCGCCTTCCTCGGCGGCCGGGAGCGGCTGGCCCCGCGCCCGGTGCATGCCCTGTTGACCGTTTGACCCCGCCGACCGTCGGGCGGACCCGGTGGGGACCGTCCGGCGGAGCGGCGGGGCACCGTGCGTGCGGGTAGCATTGCCCTTTGCTGACCGGGCGGGACCCGTCCGGGCAGCGCGAGACCAGGCCGGCCGGCGCACGGTCGGTGACTTCCCGGCGAGCGGTGAGGAGGCCGGTGTCCCACGATGTCGCCCCTCCGGTGGAGGGCACGGTGTACCCGACAGGCGACGCGGACGGCTCGGCGACCGCAACCAACGGTGACGCGCAGGCCCCGGAGGCGGGCCCCGGCGTGACCGTCCCGGCCGAGCCCGTACGCCCCGACACGCCGGCGGCCACGGCCGGCGGCGCGGGCGCGGCGACCGAGGGGGTCCTGCTTCCGTTCCCCGCCGACGTCGTCGGCGACCACATGCCGAGCGCCGGTTTTGCGCTCTCCACCGCGCCCACCGGCCGCCGGGTCCGGGCGCGGCTGGCCCGGTTCAACGCGCCCTGGCAGTCCTCGCAGGTCAGCGAGGTGCTGGAGCCGCTGATCTCGACCCACCGGGACGCCCACCCCAAGGCGGACGCGCGGCTGCTCCAGCGCGCCTTCGACACGGCGGCCCGCTGGCACTCCGGGCAGTACCGCAAGTCCGGCGACCCCTACATCACCCACCCGCTCGCGGTCGCCACGATCCTGGCCAACCTGGGCATGGACACCACCACCCTGGTCGCCGCGCTCCTGCACGACACGATCGAGGACACGGAATACACCCTCGACCAGATGCGGGCCGACTTCGGCGGCGAAGTGGCGCTGCTGGTCGACGGGGTCACCAAGCTCGACAAGGTCAAGCTGGGCGACGCGGCCAAGGCCGAGACGATCCGCAAGATGGTCGTCGCGATGGCCAAGGACCCGCGGGTGCTGGTGATCAAGCTGGCCGACCGGCTGCACAACATGCGTACCCTCACCTTCCTGCCCCGCCCGAAGCAGGAGCAGAAGGCGAAGGAGACGCTGGAGATCCTGGCCCCGCTGGCCCACCGGCTGGGTATGAACACGATCAAGTGGGAGCTGGAGGACCTGGCCTTCGGCACGCTCTTCCCGAAGCGCTACGAGGAGATCAACCGCCTCATCGGGGAGCACCAGCCGCAGCGCGAGGCGCTGCTGCGCCAGGTCACCCAGAAGGTGCAGACCGACCTGAAGGCCGCCAAGATCAAGGCGGAGACCACCGGGCGGCCGAAGCACCTCTACTCGATCTACCAGAAGATGATCGTGCGGGGTCGCGACTTCAACGACATCTACGACCTGGTCGGGGTGCGGATCCTGGTCGACACGGTGCGCGACTGCTACGCGGCGCTGGGCGTGATCCACGCCAACTGGCAGCCGGTGCCGGGCCGGTTCAAGGACTACATCGCCATGCCCAAGTTCAACATGTACCAGTCGCTGCACACGACGGTCATCGGGCCCACCGGCAAGCCGGTGGAGATGCAGATCCGCACGTACGCGATGCACCGCACCGCCGAGTTCGGCATCGCCGCGCACTGGAAGTACAAGGAGCACAAGGGCACCCAGATCGTCGGCCCGCCCGCGCACATCGACGAGATGACCTGGCTGCGCCAGCTGCTGGACTGGCAGCGGGAGGCGGCCGACCCGAGCGAGTTCCTCGACGCGCTGCGCTTCGACCTGTCCAGCCAGGAGGTGTACGTCTTCACCCCGAAGGGTGACGTCATCCCGCTGCCGACCGGCTCCACGCCGGTGGACTTCGCGTACGCGGTGCACACCGAGGTGGGCCACAAGTGCATCGGGGCGCGGGTCAACGGCAAGCTGGTGCCCCTCGAATCGACGCTGTCCAACGGCGACGTGATCGAGATCTTCACCTCGAAGTCCGACACGGCCGGCCCGACGCAGGACTGGCTGGGCTTCGTCAAGAGCCCGCGCGCCCGCACGAAGATCCGGCAGTACTTCAACAAGGAGCGGCGCGAGGAGGCGATCGAGGCCGGCAAGGACGCGATCGTCAAGGCGATGCGCAAGCAGGGCATGCCGTTGCAGCGGATGCTCACCTCCGACGCGCTGATGGCGATCGCCCGGGACCTGCACCTGGCCGACGTGGCCTCCCTCTACGCCGCTGTCGGCGACAGCCAGGTCTCCGCCCAGTCGGTGGTGCAGAAGCTGATGGCCGCGTACGGCGGCGAGGAGGGCGCGGCGGAGGACATCGCCGAGACCGCCGTCGCCACCCGTCCGCCCCGCAGCCGGCAGAGCAGCGCCGACCCGGGCGTGGTCGTACGCGGGGTCAGCGACGTGTGGATCAAGCTGGCGCGCTGCTGCACGCCGGTGCCGCCGGACTCGGTCTTCGGCTTCGTCACCCGCTCCGGCGGCGTGAGCGTGCACCGCGACGACTGCGCCAACGCCGAGGATCTGCGGGCGCAGGCCGAGCGGGTGGTCGAGGTGAGTTGGAAGCTCACCTCGGCGTCCACGTTCCTGGTCGCCATCCAGGTCGAGGCGCTGGACCGGCACAAGCTGCTCGCCGACGTGACCCGGGTGCTCTCCGAGGAGCGGGTGAACATCCTCTCCGCGACGGTCACCACCACCCGCGACCGGGTGGCGGTGAGCCGGTTCAGCTTCGAGATGGCGGACCCGAAGCACCTGGGCCACCTGCTGGCGGCGGTCCGCAAGGTGGACGGCGTCTTCGACGCGTACCGCGTCACCTCCGGCGCCTGACCCCGCCAACCCCTCGCACACCCGCGCCCCGGCCCGGCACCGACCGAGCCGGGGCGCTGGTGTGCGGGTGGGACGGACGAGCGCCCGCCGGCGGGGCCGGCGGGCGCTCGTCGTACGGCTGGGGTGCGGGTCAGCCCTGGGGGGCGCTCATGGTGAGCTTGTTGATGGTGACTTCCTTCTTCGGGTGGCCGCCACCGGCCTGCTTCGCGAACGCCTTGTCGTCGCCCGCCGCCGCGACCTGCTTCACGAGGTCCATGCCGCCGGTGATGGTGCCCAGGACGGTGTAGTTCGGGTCCAGCGGCGAGTCGCCGTAGACGATGAAGAACTGGCTGCCCGTGCTGCCCGGCTGGCCCGAGTTGGCCATCGCGATCACGCCCTCCGGGTACGGGGGCCGCTTGTCGGTGGGCAGGTTCTCCTCGGCGAGCCGGTAGCTCGGGCCGCCGGTGCCGTCGGTCTCGCGCCAGCCCTTGCCCGTCGCGCCGGGGTCACCGCACTGGAGCACCTTGATGCCCTCGGTCACCAGCCGGTGGCACTTGCTGTTGTCGAAGAAGTTCTTCTCCGCCAGGTGGGTGAAGCTGCCCGCGGTGCAGGGCACCGCCGACCGGTCGATCGTGGCGGTGATCGGGCCCAGGTTGGTGTCGATCGTCATCGTCTGGGTGCCCGTGGCCGACTGCTGCACGGCCGGCACCCCGACGTCCTTGATCTGCGGGGACCGCTGGTCGGTGGGGATCTCGGTCCAGGCGCACTGCACGTTGCCGGCACCCGGGCCTGCGGTGTCGGTCTTGTCGTCGTCTCCGCCGAGGGTGGTGACGAGCCAGACCGTGCCGGCGACGACGAGGACCAGGACCGAGGCGGCCCCCACGATCGCCTGGGTCTGCCGGCGCTTGCGGGCCCTGGCCGCGCGCTCGGCCATCTCCTTCTCGAGCCGGGCGCGCGCCGCCGCGCGCTGCCGCTCTCTGGTGGACGTCACGCCTGGATCCTCCTGGGCTGTCGGGTGGCGCGGTCGGTGCCGCTGCGATTGGTGGGGCGGCCGGGTCAGCCGGCGCTCGGGCTGGCCGCCGGAGCGCCCGAAGCGGGCGGCGTCGGTGCCGAGGTGGCCTGCGCCACGGGCTCGCCGACGGTCAGGCTCTGCACGACCACGTCGTCGTCCTTGGGCTTGACCTTGGCCCCCGTCCCATTGTCCACGGTCGGCTTGGCACCGATCTTCGCCACCACGTCGATCCCACCGGTGACCCGGCCGATGATCGGATACTTCGGGTCGGCCGTGGTGAAGTCCTTGAAGAACATCAGGAACTGGCTGCCGTTGGCGCCCGGCGGGTTGGCGATCATCGCGACCGTGCCCTTCGGGTACGTCGCGGGCTGGCCGGCGGCGGGGCTGGCCGACGGTGACGGCGCGGTGGGCACGTTCTCGTCGTAGAACGAGTAGGTGGGGCCGCCGAGCCCGGTGCCGCTCGGGTCGCCGCAGCGCACCGCGCCCTCGGCGGTGATCTCGTGGCACTTGGTGTTGTCGTAGAACGACCGGCTGGACAGGTGGGCGATGCTCGCCGCCGCGCACGGGGCGCCGGCCAGGTCCAGCTCGACGGTGATCGGCGCACCCTGGTTGGTGGTGACCGTCATCGGACGTACGCCGTCGGTGGGCAGTCCCTCGGTGGCCGGGGTGCCGACGTCCTTGAGGTTGGTGTTCGCGGTGGCGTCCTGCGGCGTCCACAGGCAGACGTCCTCGGCGGCCGTGTTCTCCTTCGGCTCGTCGTCGAAGGCGCCCAGCGCCCACGCCGAGCCGCCCACGATCAGCGCGAGGACGACGGCGACGCCGACGCCGGCCTGGATCTGCCGACGACGCTTGACGGCCGAGGCCCGGCGGGCGAGTTGCCGGTCGAGCTTGGCACGCGCCAGTTTGCGCTGCCGGTCCCTGCTGGAAGCCACCCGTGCTCCCCTTCCTCTACCCTGGTCGTCACCGGTGGTCGGGCGTCCTGCGCCCGTTCGGCGGCGGGTGCGCCACGCCACACGCCCGCCAGAGTGTACGGCTACCGACTGGGAAAGTGGTGTACGAGGTCCGGGCCGGGTTTATCGGAACGCGTCACTGCGCCCGGCGGAGCCCACGGGACGCACGCGATCGTCGCCGGACGCGATGCCCGAAACGGGCACGATCGGTGCCACGCGGAACGCCCCGGACGCACGCGCAGAACCTCCTCGCCCCGCCCGATAGGCTGCTGACAGGCAACCCACTCGACGGAAGGGGAGCGGACGTGCTCGTGGCCGGCTTTCCCGCGGACGCCTTCGGCACCAACTGCTACGTGGTCGCCGCCGCGCCGGGGGAGCAGTGCGTGGTGGTCGACCCCGGCATCGGGGTGCTCGACCGGCTCGACGCCCTGCTGGCCGAGCATCGGCTGCACCCGGCCGCCGTCCTGCTCACCCACGGCCACCTCGACCACACGTTCTCGGTGGCGCCGGTCTGCGGCGCGCGCGGCATCACCGCGTACGTGCACCCCGGCGACCGGGAGATGCTCGCCGACCCGGCCAAGGGGCTGTCGGCGGAGCTCCGCTCGCTCTTCGGTGGGCGGCTGCCGTACACCGAGCCGGAGGACGTCGCCGAGCTGACCGACGGCGCCACGCTCGCCCTCGCCGGGTTGGAGATCACCGTCGACCACGCCCCGGGCCATACCGGCGGGTCGGTGCTCTTCCGACTGCCGGCCGCCGGCTCGTCGTGGGAGGCGGAGCAGCTCTGCCTCTCGGGCGACGTCCTGTTCGCCGGCTCCATCGGCCGCACCGACCTGCCGGGCGGCAGCATGACGAGGATGGTCACCAGCCTCCGGGACAAGATCCTCCCGCTGGCCGACGACACCGTCGTGCTGCCCGGCCACGGCCCCGCGACCACCATCGGCCGCGAGCGCGCGACCAACCCGTACCTCGTCGAGGTGGCGGGTGGCGGCGCGCGACCGGCGGCCCCCGCCCGCGGCCTCTGACCGGCCGCACCGACTTCTCACCCCGCGGCCGTGGCCGGCCGCGCCGACTCTTCGCCCGCGCCGACCCGCGCGGGACCGCGAAACGGAGCATCATGAGCAAGCCCACGCCCATCTCCGGCTTCCCGGAGTGGACGCCCGCGCAGCGGATGATCGAGCAGTACGTCCTCGACAAGATCCGCGACACCTTCGAGCTGTACGGCTTCGCCCCGCTGGAGACCCGCGCGGTGGAGCCGCTGGACCAGCTGTTGCGCAAGGGGGAGACCTCCAAGGAGGTCTACCTGATCCGTCGGCTCCAGGCCGATGCCGACGGCCCGACCGGCGACGACGCGCTCGGCCTGCACTTCGACCTGACCGTGCCGTTCGCCCGCTACGTGCTGGAGAACGCCGGCAAGCTCCAGTTCCCGTTCCGCCGCTACCAGATCCAGAAGGTCTGGCGGGGCGAGCGGCCGCAGGAGGGGCGCTACCGCGAGTTCCTCCAGGCCGACATCGACATCGTCGACCGCGACACCCTCGCCCCGCACCACGAGGCGGAGATGCCGCTGGTGATCGGCGACGCGCTGCGCTCGCTGCCGATCCCGCCGGTGCGCATCCAGGTCAACAACCGCAAGATCTGCGAGGGCTTCTACCGGGGCATCGGGCTGACCGACCCGGAGGCGGCCCTGCGCGCGGTGGACAAGCTCGACAAGATCGGTCCGGCGAGGGTGGCCGAGTTGCTGGCGCAGACGGCCGGGGCGAGCGAGGCGCAGGCCAAGGCGGTCCTGTCGCTGGCGGAGATCTCCGCCCCGGACGCCTCCTTCGCCGACGCCGTCCGCGCGCTGGGCGTCAGCGACCCGATGCTCGACGAGGGGGTCGAGGAGCTGGTCCGGGTGGTGGAGACGGCCGCCGCGCACTCGCCGGGGCTCTGCGTGGCCGACCTGCGCATCGCCCGGGGCCTGGACTACTACACGGGCACGGTCTACGAGACCCAGCTGATCGGCTACGAGCGGTTCGGCTCGATCTGCTCCGGCGGCCGGTACGACAACCTGGCCAGCGCCGGCGCGACCCGCTTCCCGGGCGTCGGCATCTCGATCGGGGTGACCCGGCTGCTGGGGCTGCTCTTCGGCGCCGGCGCGCTGTCGGTGTCGCGGGACGTGCCGACCTGCGTCCTGGTCGCGGTGACCAGCGAGGAGCAGCGTGCCGCCAGCAACCGGGTGGCCGAGGCGCTGCGCTCGCGGGGCGTGCCGACCGAGGTGTCGCCGAGCGCGGCGAAGTTCGGCAAGCAGATCCGCTACGCCGAGCGGCGGGGCATCCCGTACGTCTGGTTCCCCGGGGTGGACGGCGCGGCCGACGAGGTGAAGGACATCCGTTCCGGCGAGCAGGCCGCCGCCGCGGCGGGGGAGTGGACGCCGCCCCGGGCGGACCTCAGGCCGCTGGTCAGCTGAGACATTACTGGCGCGTACGCGCGATCGGACCTACGGTGGCGTAAGTTACGCCACCGTAGGGAGATCGTCGTGACCGCACTCAGCCAGACCGCCCTGCTCCTCGAACTGGCACCCGTCGTCGAGAAGAACCTCGACCGGCACCTGGCCGTCGCCAAGGAGTGGTTCCCGCACGAGTACGTGCCGTGGAGCGAGGGGCGCACCTTCGACGGGCCGCTGGGCGGCGAGGCGTGGGCGGAGAGCGACTCGACGATCCCCGACGTGGCCCGTACCGCGCTGATCGTCAACCTGCTGACCGAGGACAACCTGCCCTCGTACCACCACGAGATCGCCACCCTGTTCGGCCGCGACGGCGCCTGGGGCACGTGGGTGCACCGGTGGACCGCCGAGGAGGGTCGGCACGGCACCGCCATCCGCGACTACCTCACCGTCACCCGGGCGGTGGACCCGGTGGCGCTGGAGCGGGCCCGCATGACGCACATGTCCGCCGGCTACGCCAACGTCCACGACGACGAGGTGCTGCACTCCCTGGCGTACGTCTCGTTCCAGGAGCTGGCCACCCGGATCTCGCACCGCAACACGGGTCGGGTCACCGGCGACCCGGCCTGCGAGGCGCTGCTGGCCCGGGTCGCTGCCGACGAGAACCTGCACATGGTCTTCTACCGCAACCTGCTGGCCGCCGCCTTCGAGCTGGCGCCGAGCCAGGCGATGCGGGCGGTCGCCGACGTGGTGGCCGACTTCCAGATGCCCGGCAACGGCATCGACGGCTTCGCCCGCAAGTCCGTGGCGATCGCCCTGGCCGGCATCTACGACCTGCGCCAGCACCGCGACGAGGTGGTGGCGCCGGTGCTGCGCCAGTGGGACGTCTTCAACGTGACGGGGCTCGACGCCGACGGCGAGACCGCCCGCGACCAGATCGCGACGCACCTCGACGACCTGGACCGCGCCGCCACCCGCTTCGAGGAGAAGCGCGACGCCCGGGCCGCCCGCCTGGCCGCCCGCTGACCCGTCCCCGTCCCCGCCGCCCTCGCCTCGTCGATCATGCAGTTGTGGCGGGGGATGGAAGCCGCGAACCGCCAGTGTCCCGGCACCACAACTGCATGATCGACTACTCGGTGGGCGGGGGGTCCAGGGGGAAGAGGAGGCAGGTGGAGGTGGCGTGGGCGATTAGGCGCGACTTCGCGTCGAGCAGCTTCGCCTCCGCCAGGGCCGTGCGGCGACCGCTCTGCAGGACGGTGCCCTCGCAGCGCAGCGTGCCGCTCGCGACGGTGACCGGGCGCAGAAACTTCACGTTCAGGTCCAACGAGGTGTAGCCGACCCCGGCCGGCAGGGTGGTGTGCACCGCGCACGCCGCGGCGGTGTCCAGCAGGGTGGAGATGACCCCGCCGTGCACGGTGCCCAGCGGGTTGTAGTGGAACTCCTGCGGGACGAGTTCGACGGCCACCCACCCCTCGTCGGCCTCCATCCGGGACATGTCGACCAGGTGCATGATGGGCGGCGCCGCCAGCTCGCCGGCGATCATCGCGCGGAGCAGTTCCAGGCCGCCGCGCCGGCCGACGTGCGCGGCGTTGATGCCCGGGTCGGACCACGAGAAGGTACGGCTGCGCGCCGGATCCTGCGTCTGTGTCATGGACCCAGCCTCGCAGCGCGTTGCTGAGTCTGTCAATCAGACCTAGCCTGGAGCGCATGAGACCCGCGGCACTGGACTGGTCGGTGGAGAACTGCACCATCGCCCGCGCGATGGAGATCCTCGGCGAGCGGTGGACCCTCGTGGTCCTGCGCGAGGTCTTCAACGGCGTCCGCCGCTTCGACGACATGCGGGTGCGCACCGGCGTGCCCCGGCAGGTGCTGGCCAGCCGGCTGGCGATGCTGGTGGAGCGCGGCGTCCTGCGGCGCGAGCCCTACCGGGAGCCCGGCAGTCGGGAGCGCCACGAGTACCGGCTGACCGGGATGGGGCTCGACCTGTGGCCGGTGCTGGTCGCCGTCCTCGGCTGGGGGGACCGCTACCTGGCCGACCCGGAGGGCTCGCCGCTGACGGTCGCGCACCGCGACTGCGGCGCGGAGGTCCGCGTCGAGCTGCGCTGCGAGCGCGGGCACGAGGTCGACCGGCCGCGCGACGTGGTGCCGCGGCCGGGGCCCGGAGCGCGCCGCCGCGCCGGCTGACCGTCCGTCGGTGGGCGGATCGGCCAGGGCCGCGACGGGTGCCGTCGGCGCCGATCAGCATGGTGACGTCATGGGGGCCGCCGGGTCGCGCGTACCGGATGGTGGGACGGTAGGCGAAGCGTATAGACGTACGCCTGTGTCCACGATGTTTCGGGCCGATGACCGCGGCAGCTGGGGCGAAAAGGACAAAGCCGGGTCTTGCATACGAACTCAAGTATGTGAATACTTCAGTGTGCTCGGCCGGTACCCCCAGATCGGCAGGGCTGCTCCCGGCTCGTGTCGCCCCGGCGCGGGTCTGTCACCCCTTCTGGAGGTTGTTGCATGCGACCCACGAGGTCCTCGCTCCGTCGTGCCGCCGTCGTCGCCGCGGCCGGCGCCATGGTCGCCGGCTCGCTGATCGGCGCGCCCGCCCAGGCCGCACCCTCGTTCGCCTCGCCCGACGCCGCCGCCGGCCTGGCCGAGCGCCTCGGCGACCGGTCCGCCGGCACGTACGCCGACGCCAACGGCAAGATGGTCGTCACCGTGACCGACGCGCTCGCCGCCCGGCAGGTCAGTGCCGCCGGCGCCACCCCGAAGATCGTCAAGCGCGGCGCCAGCGAGCTGGCCCGGGCCACCTCGGAGCTGGACCGCTCCGCCAAGATCCCCGGCACCGCGTGGTGGACCGACCCGGCCACCAACCAGGTCGTCGTCTCCGTCGACAGCACCGTCACCGGCACCAAGCTGGAGCGCGTCAAGGCCGCCGCCGAGCGGATGAACGGCGCGATCCGGATCGAGGCCGAGGCCGGCGTGCTCGGCACCCGGATCTCCGGCGGCCAGGCCATCTACGCCGGTGGCGGCGGTCGCTGCTCGCTGGGCTTCAACGTCCGCAGCGGCAGCACCTACTACTTCCTGACCGCCGGGCACTGCACCAACATCTCGGCCAGCTGGTACAGCAACTCCGCCCAGACCAGCCTGCTGGGCAGCCGCACCGGCACCAGCTTCCCCGGCAACGACTACGGCATCGTGCGGCACAACAACTCCGCCAACGCCGCCGGCAACGTCTCCCTCTACAACGGCAGCTTCCGGGACATCACCGCCGCCGGCAACGCCTACGTCGGCCAGTCGGTGCAGCGCTCCGGCAGCACCACCGGCCTGCGCAGCGGCTCGGTCTCCGCGCTCAACGCCACGGTGAACTACGCCGAGGGCTCGGTCTCCGGCCTCATCCGCACCAACGTCTGCGCCGAGCCGGGCGACAGCGGCGGCTCGCTGTTCAGCGGCACCATCGCCCTGGGCCTGACCTCCGGTGGTAGCGGCAACTGCCGCACCGGCGGCACGACCTACTTCCAGCCGGTCGGCGAGGCGCTGAGCCGCTACGGCGTCAGCATCTTCTGATCGATCGCACCGCAACGGGCCGCCGGGTGATCCCGGCGGCCCGTCCGTGTGCCCGGAGCGGTTCGCCGGACTCAAGCGGGCGGGCCGGGGTACGTTCCGGTCGGTGAGCGCCTCCCCGACCCCGCCCGCCGACGCCGTCACGTCCGCCTGGGCCCCGCTGCGGCTCGCCGCGTTCCGCAGCCTCTGGCTGGCGGTCCTGGCCAGCAACGTGGGCACCTGGATGCAGACCGTCGGCGCCCAGTGGCTGCTCGTCGAGGAAGCCAACGCCTCGACCCTGGTGGCGCTGGTGCAGACCGCCAGCATGCTGCCCGTGCTGCTGCTCGCCCTGCCTGCCGGCGCGCTGGCGGACACCCTCGACCGCCGACGGCTGCTGATCGGGGTGCAGTTCTTCCTGGCCACCGTCGGCGTACTGCTGACCGGCCTCACCGCCGCCGACCGGATGCCGCCGGCGCTGCTGCTCACCCTGACGTTCGCCCTCGGCGTCGGGCAGGCGCTGACCCTGCCGGCCTGGCAGGCGGTCATCCCCGAACTGGTGCCCCGCTCCCAGCTCGTCTCGGCCTCGGCGCTCGGGTCGATCAGCGTGAACCTGGCCCGCGCGGTCGGCCCGGCGGTGGCCGGGGTGCTGGTCGCCCGGGCCGGCGTCGCCACCGTCTTCGCCGTCAACGCGGTGTCGTTCGCCGTCTTCGCGCTGGCGCTGCTGCGCTGGCGGCCGGAACGGGCCGGCGCCGACGACCTGCCGGAGCGGTTCACCGCCGCGTTGCGCGCCGGCGGCCGGTACGTGCGGCACTCGCCGGTGGTCCGCCGGATCCTGCTGCGCGCCGCACTGTTCGTGGTGCCGGGCAGCGCACTGTGGGCCCTGCTGCCCCTGGTCGCCAGCCGCCGCCTGCACCTGGGCGCGGGCGGGTACGGCGTGCTGCTCGCCGCGCTCGGCGTCGGTGCGGTGGCCGGCGCCCTCGTACTGCCCCGGATCCGGTTGGCGCTCACCACCAACCGGCTCCTGCTGCTGGCCGGCCTGGTCTACGCCGCCGTCCTGGCGGTGCTCGCCCTGGCTCCGGGCCCGGTGCCGGTCGCCCTGGCCCTGGTGCCCGCCGGCATGGCCTGGATGACGGTGCTGTCCAGCGTCAACGCCGCCATGCAGCTCTTCCTGCCCGGCTGGGTACGCGCCCGCGGCCTCTCCGTCTACCAGATGGTCTTCGCCGGCGGGCAGGCGCTCGGCGCGGTCGCCTGGGGCGCCCTCGGCGAGCTGACCAGCCTCGTGGTGGCGCTCGCCGCGGCGGCCGGGACGATGGCGGTCGGCGCGGTGACCGTACCGCTCTGGCCGCTGCGCGAGACCCGCGGCCTCGACCGGGACCCGGCCGTCTGGTGGCCGGAGCCGCACCTGACGCCGCCCGCGGACCCACGCGGCGGGCCGGTGCTGGTGACCGTCTCCTACACGGTGCCGCCGGAGCGGCAGGCGGAGTTCGTCGCGGCGATGCGCCTGGTGGGCAGGTCCCGACGGCGTACGGGGGCGATGCGCTGGGGCCTGTTCCGCCCGGGCGAACGGGAGGACGGCTTCGTCGAGGTCTACCAGGTGCCGTCATGGGAGGAGCACCTGCGCCAGCACGGGGGCCGGCTCACCGGCGCCGACCGAGGGATCGAGGAACGGGCCCGGGCGCTCACCGTCGGGAAGATCGTGGTGAACCACCTCCTGCCGGCCGACGCGGGTGACTGACCTCGTCGTGGGTCCTTCCGCCCGGCACTCCTGTCAGCGGGTGAATCCGGCGTCGGTGAGGACGGCGAGGCCCTCGCCGAGGTCGCACTCCACGGTCAGTGTCAGCAGGTCGGCCCCCTCCACGGAGAAGGTCAGCGACTCCGCCGGTCGGGACATGGTGGTCGTGCGGCCCGGTCGGGGCTGCCGGGTCAGGGTGTCGTCGGGCTGCTTGATGGTCACGACGGCGCTGATCCGCACGGGGGACTCCGGATCCTGGCCCGGCGGGTACCAGGCCCGGAAGGTGGCCGAGAAGTCGAGGTAGCGGCGCTTCAGCGGGTAGCTGACCGAGCGGGCGCGGTCCGCGCCGTCGTTGCTCGGGCAGGAGAGCACGACCGGCTGCGGCAGGTCGGCCCGGCCGGCGAGCGCGCGCGGCAGCGGTCGCAGGTAGCCGGCGCCGGTCTCGGGCGTCAGCGCGTCGAGGTACGTCCGGTCGGGGGCGACGCTGCCGGGGGTGGCCGGGGTGCTGGCCGGCGCGGTGGCGCTCGCGGTCACCCGGGACGGGGTCGGCGGCGGGGTGGGCCGCGGGTCCTGACTCTGCCGGGGCCACTGCCAGGCGAGTACGGCGACGAGCAGGCTGGCCAGGCCGATCGCCGCACCGGTCTTCTCGCCGGGCGTCAGACCGCGTCGGCGGCGGGGGGAGTCCGTGCCGGTCGACGGCTCGGTCATGGGGGTTCACCTGCACAAGATCGATGGGGGCGGTTCATTATCCCGGCTCGGCGGTGACGCCGCGTCCCCAACGGGTGACGGGTTGCTGACAGCGATCTTGCTCGATTTCTGGGATAAATGCGCCCCGTGCCCGGCGGTTGCCCCGGCAACAGGCATGGGCGGCGGCTGTACGGCCACCCGACGTGAGGAGCCACGAGATGACCTCGGACCAGCAGGGCGCCCCGCTGCCGCCGCCTCCCGGCCCGGGCGGCTCGGCCGCGCCGAAGCCGCGCGGTGGCAGCCGCTGGCCCCAGGTTGCCGTCGGGGCCGCCGCACTGGCCGTCCTGCTCGGCCTGCTCGCCACGGTGCTGTCGCTGCGGGCGCTCGACCAGGCCAACGACGCCCGGGACATCGCCCGGGCGGCCGGCGCGGGCCGGGTGGACGAGCGGCCGGGCTCCGGCGAGCCGGCGGGAACGTCGACCGCGCCGGCGCCGGCGACGACCGGGGCGGAACCGCCGCCACCGGAGCCGAGCCTCAGCGGGAGCGCCGAACCCACCCTCGACCCGCGGGCCCCGGTCAAGGAGAAGTACGTCGACGAGCGCCTCACGCTGCGGGCCAGTTGCGGCAGCGACCTGGATATCGACCTGGACAAGCCCGAGGTGCGGGTCAGCAACGGCGAGGAGCTCCGGTTCACCGCCCGCTGCGGCGGCGACTCGTCGTACTTCAACCTGGCCAGCAGGGCGAGGGGCGCCCAGGTCGACGCCGCGACGCTCAGCGCCGCCGACTGCGACGACCGGATCGCGAAGGGTGCCATCGGCACGGACATCAACGTTCCCGCCCGCAAGGGCGTGGTGTTGTGCGTCCGGACCTCCCTGAGCGACGCCCGGGAGCGCGGCGACACCTGGAAGATGGCGCTGGTGCAGGTCACCGACGTCAACGACGACGGGACGGTGGTGCTGACCGCGCACGCCTGGGACATCGGGCTGTAGCGGGGGACGGATCTGCGTCGCCGGCCGAACCCCGCCTCCCCCTCACCCCGCAACGGGGGGCGGGGGAGGGCTGACAGAATGCCAGGGGTAACGCTGTACCGCAGATGAGGAGACGCGAGTCGTGATCCGTACCCATGACGCCGGCAGCCTGCGCGCGACGGACGCCGGCACCACGGTGACGCTCGCCGGGTGGGTGGCCCGCCGGCGCGACCACGGCGGCGTGATCTTCGTCGACCTGCGCGACGGGTCCGGCGTGGTCCAGGTGGTGTTCCGCGAGGAGGACGCGCACGCGCTGCGCAACGAGTTCTGCGTCCGCGTGACCGGCGAGGTGACCCGCCGCCCCGAGGGCAACGAGAACCCGGAGCTGCCGACCGGCGAGATCGAGGTGACCGCCGCCGAGCTGGAGGTGCTCTCCGAGGCGGCGCCGCTGCCCCTGCCCGTCGACGACCAGGTCGAGGCCGGCGACGACATCCGGCTGCGCTACCGCTACCTCGACCTGCGCCGCAGCGGCCCGGCGAAGGCGATGCGGCTGCGCTCGCGCGCCAACCAGCTCGCCCGCACGGTGCTGCATGAGCGGGACTTCCTGGAGATCGAGACGCCGACGCTGACCCGGTCCACCCCGGAGGGCGCCCGCGACTTCCTGGTGCCGGTGCGCCTGCAGCCAGGCAGCTGGTACGCGCTGCCGCAGTCGCCGCAGCTGTTCAAGCAGCTGCTGATGGTCGGCGGCATGGAGCGGTACTACCAGATCGCCCGCTGCTACCGCGACGAGGACTTCCGCGCCGACCGGCAGCCGGAGTTCACCCAGCTCGACATCGAGATGTCCTTCGTCACCGAGGACGACGTCATCGACCTCGGCGAGGCGATCGTCTCGGCGCTCTGGAAGGACCTGGCCGGCCACGAGATCTCCCGGCCGATCCCGCGCATCACCTGGCACGACGCGATGGCCCGCTACGGTTCCGACAAGCCCGACCTGCGCTACGGCGTCGAGCTGACCGAGCTGACCGACTACCTGCGCGGCACCGAGTTCCGGGTCTTCGCCGGCGCGATCGACGCGGGCGGCTACGTCGGCGCGGTCGTCATGCCCGGCGGCGCGTCGCAGAGCCGCAAGGAGCTCGACGGCTGGCAGGACTGGGCCAAGGCGCGCGGCGCGCGCGGCCTCGCGTACGTGGTGCTCGACGCCGAGACCGGCGAGGCGCGCGGGCCGGTGGCGAAGAACCTCTCCGCCGAGCACCTGGGCGGGCTCGCCGACGCGGTCGGCGCGAAGCCGGGCGACGCGGTCTTCTTCGCCGCCAGCACGAACACCCGCGAGGCGCAGGAACTGCTCGGCGCGGCCCGGATCGAGATCGCCAAGCGGGCCGGCCTGGTCGACGAGAGCGCCTGGGCGTTCTGCTGGGTGGTCGACGCGCCCATGTTCGAGCGCACGGACGAGGGCGGCTGGACGGCCGTGCACCACCCGTTCACCTCGCCGAACGCCGAGTGGGTCGACCGGTTCGAGGAGGCGCCGGACCGGGCGCTGGCGTACGCGTACGACATCGTCTGCAACGGCAACGAGATCGGTGGCGGCTCGATCCGTATCCACCGGGGCGACGTGCAGAAGCGGGTCTTCGAGCTGCTCGGCATCACCCCCGAGGAGGCGCAGGACAAGTTCGGCTTCCTGCTGGAGGCGTTCAAGTACGGCGCCCCGCCGCACGGCGGCATCGCCTTCGGCTGGGACCGGGTCTGCATGCTGCTCGCCGGGGCGGACTCGATCCGCGAGGTCATCGCCTTCCCGAAGACCCGGGGTGGCTTCGACCCGCTGACCGGCGCGCCCACGCCGATCACCGCCCAGCAGCGCACCGAGGCCGGCATCGACGCCAAGCCGAAGCCGCAGGCCGCCCCGCACACCGGCACGGCCGGCCCGGCCGCCCCGGTGGTCGACCCCACCTGACCCACCCACCGCCGACCTCCTTGGGTTGATCATGAAGTTGTTGCGTTGCTCCCCGGCGTGTCGCGACAACAACTTCATGATCAACGCCGGAGGTGGGGCGGGATGACGCTGCTCGTGGTGGGGGGCAGTGGGTTTCTGGGCGCCCAGGTGTGCCGGCAGGCGGTGGGTGCCGGCTGGTCGGTGGTGGGGACGTACCACTCGGGTCGGGTCGAGGTGCCGGGCGTCGAGACGCGCCGGCTCGACGTGACGGACCGGGCCGCCGTGCGCGAGCTGGTCGCCCGGGTCCGCCCCGAAGCCGTGGTCGGCACCCCCTACCGGTACGGCGACTGGGCGGTGACCGCCGACGGGGCCGCCCACGTCGCGTACGCCGCCGCCGAGGCGGGGGCGCGGCTCGTGCACGTGTCCAGCGACGCCGTGCACGCCGGCCGCCCGGAGCCGTACGCCGACGACGAGCCGCCCAGCCCGATCTTCCCGTACGGGGCGGCCAAGGCCGCGGCCGAGACCGCCGTCCGCGTCCTCGACCCGGGCGCGGCGCTGGTGCGTACCTCGCTGATCGTCGGGGAGGGGAGCAAGCAGATCCAGCTCTGCCACGACGCGCTCGCCGGCCGGGCGAGCCTGTTCACCGACGAACTGCGCTGTCCGGTCGACGTCACCGACCTGGCCGCCGCCGTGCTGGAGCTTCTCCGTACCGACTGTGCCGGCCCGCTCAACGTGGCCGGTCCGGACGCGGTCAGCCGCGCGGAACTGGGCCTGCTGGTCGCCGCGCACTCCGGCATCGACCCGGCCGGCATGAAGACCACCACCGGCGCCGCTGCCGGCGTGCTCCGCCCCGCGGAGGTGCGCCTCGACTCCACCCGCGCCGCCGGGCTGCTCCGCACCCGCCTGCGCGGGGTGCGCGAACTGCTCATCCGCTGATCCGCCGGAAAGCCCTGCCCGTGCCGGGTGCGGTCGCCGTCGTCGACGCACACTTTCTGTGCACAACTCTTGTGCACAGAAAGTGTGCACAGATATTGTGCAGGAATGGAGAATCCTTCGGCCGCCCGTGAACCGGCTCGCGAGGTCCGGATCGACCACCGGCAGGTGCGGGTGCTGGCACACCCGCTGCGGATGCGGCTGCTCGGCGCGCTACGGATCAAGGGCCCGTCGACCGCCACCCGCCTCGCCGAGTTGCTCGGCACCAACACCGGGGCCACCAGCTACCACCTGCGTCAGCTCGCCGAGGTCGGCCTCGTCGTGGAGGACCCGGACCTCGGCACCGGGCGGCAGCGGTTCTGGCGTGCCGCGCACGACGTCACCAACTGGGAGCCCAGCGACTTCGACGACGACCCGGACGCCCGGGCGGCCATCGAGTGGATCGAAGGCGACCAGGTCCGTTACTTCGTCCAGCACGCCGAGCACTGGTTCGCCGTCCGCCACGGGTACTCGCCGGCCTGGCGTGACGCCCTCGGCATGGGCGACGTCTTCATGACCGTCCCGCCGGACCGGCTCGCGGCGCTCACGGCCGAGCTGTGGCGGGTCCTGGAGCGGTTCCACAGCGAGGCGGACCCGGCCGAGCCGGGTGCGGAGCAGGTGCAGATCTACCTCGCCGCCTTCCCGATGCTGGCGGACATGCGGCTCGCAGACCCGTTGTCCGAGGAGGACCGATGAGCACCCTCTCCGTACGCCAGATCCGGCGTCGCTACCTCGCGCTCTACGGCCTGCGCTGGCTCCCCTCCGGCCTGCTCATCCCCGTGATGATCCTGCTGATGCAGGAACGCGGCCTTTCGCTCTCCCAGATCGGCCTGGTCGCCACCGCGCAGGGTCTGATCGTCCTCGCGCTGGAACTGCCCACCGGCGGGTTCGCCGACGCGCTCGGCCGCAAGCCCGTGCTGGTCACCGCCTGGGTGACCTGCGTGATCTCGCTCGCCGTCTTCGCGGTGGCCGACTCGTTCTGGCTCTTCTTCCTCTCCTGGGCCCTGCAGGGCGTCTACCGGGCGCTGGACAGCGGCCCGCTGGAGTCCTGGTACGTCGACGCCACCCTCGCCGCCGACCCGGATGCCGAGTACGAGCCCGGTCTCGGCCACGCCGGCACCGTGATCGGCATCGCCATCGGTGCCGGCGCGCTGCTGAGCGGCGGCCTGGTCGCACTCGGCCCGATCGGGCCGGTGAGCGCGCTGACCCTGCCGGTGCTCGCTGCCATCGCCCTTCAGACGGTGGCGCTGGTCGCGCTGCTGATCCTGCTGGTGGAGACCCGCTCGGCCAAGGGCGCCGGCGCGCTGCGCGCCTCGATCACCGAGGCGCCCCGGATGGTGGGGCAGGCGTTCGGGCTGCTGCGCCGCTCCCGGGTGCTGCTGGCCCTGGTGGCCGTGGAGCTGTTCTGGGGCTTCGGCATGGTCACCTTCGAGTCGCTGCTGCCGGTCCGCCTCGCGGAGGTCGTCGGCGATGCCGACCGGGCGGCGGCGCTGCTCGGCCCGGCCACCTCGGTGGCCTGGCTGGCGAACGCGGCCGGCGCCGCGCTGACCCCGCTGATGCTGCGCCGGCTGGGCGCCGCACCCAGTGCCGCGCTGCTGCGTGTCCTGCAAGGCGTCACGGTCGTCGGGATGGGCCTCTTCGCCGGCCCGGTCGGGGTGCTGATCGCCTTCCTGGCCTGCTACGCCGTGCACGGCGCGTCGAACCCGCTGCACATGGGGCTGCTGCACCGTCAGGTCGACGGTCCCTACCGGACCAGTGTCATCTCGCTGAACTCGATGATGGGCCAGCCGGCCGGAGCGCTCGGCGCCGTCGTCCTGACCGCCTTGGCCGACCGCACCAGCATCAGCCTCGCGATGTTCGTCGGTGCCGTGGTGCTGGCCGTCGCCGCCCCGCTCTACCTGCCCGCCTGGCGGGCCGAGCGGCGGAGGCGGTCTGGCCCGGTCAGGCACGACGCCGCCGATCCGGTGCGGCCCGCGGATCGCGCCGCTGACATGGCCCTGACGAGCGGGAACGCCGACGGCGGTCGGGAAGCGTCCGCCTGACTTCCGCCGGGGCGGCGGGCGGTCGCCCCGGCGGTGCGGGCCGGGACCATGCCGGGGCCGCAACGATGCGCGAGCGACGGTCCCCGCGCCGACCGGGGCCGTGCCGCACGTCTCAGGCCAGGTGCACCGAGCTGCGGGCCAGGGCGCCGGTGAAGCCGAGCCGCCGGTAGAGCCGGATCGCCCCGACGTTGACGCTGTAGACGCCGAGCGCCACGGTGTCGTGGCGGGCGAGCAGGGCCCGGGTCATGGCGGCGGTCAGCGCCGCGCCCAGCCCCCGCCCCCGCCGGTCGGGGGCGACGGCCAGTCCGGCGAGGAAGCCGATGTCGCCCCGGCTGCGGTCGGCGCCGCAGGCGACGATCCGGTCGCCGTCGCGGATGCCGTACCAGTCGACGATCCTCGGGTCGCCCGGTCGCGAGGTGGTGCTCGGGAACGCCTCGTCGATCAGGGCGGTCAGCGCGGGATGGTCGGCCCCGGTGAGCCGGACCACCCGCTCCTCGTCGGGCTGGCGCGGCGGCGCGGCGGCACTCCAGAGGAAGTCCCACTCGTCGTGCCGGGCCACCGCCAGCCGGCCGGGCAGCGCCGCCGGGTCGAGCCGCGGCAGGTGCAGCCACTGGCCCGGCCGGAGCGCGCCCCGCGCGACCTGGTCGGCGAAGACCTCGACCGCCGGCCCGGGGGCGCCGATCGCGCCGCCGCGCGGGCCGTGCTCCGCCGGCAGCAGCCAGCCCACCGCGTCGTCGCGCCGCCAGCCGCGCGGCACCTCGTCGCGGGCGAGCGCGTGCCGGACGTACGGGTGGTGACCGGCGGCCGCCAGGATGGCGTCCCGCCCCTCCATGACCTGGTCGGCGATGATCATGTCAGCAAGCCTAGGACCGTCTCCGGCCTCCTGCCGGCGGACCCCGGTCTCCGGCCGCCGCCGAAGCTGACCGGAGACGGGGCTGCTCCACGGTGGAGATTGGCGAGCGGACCGATTGGGTACATCCCGCGCCGACCCACTGGGAACCCCCACCGGAGGAACGTCATGCTCGCCATTCTCGCGGCGGTCGTTTTCGGCTTCGCCCTGCTCATCGACCTGCTGGACACCAACTTCGGTGCCCCGGACCTGTTCAACTGGAACACCCTCGTACTGATCGGCCTGCTGCTGCTCTCCCTGTACCTGGCCGGCGTCGGCCGGGGCCCGCGCGGCGGTGGCGGCGGCGGTGGCGGCCGCTGGTACCGGGGCCGTCGTCCCGGCCGCGGCTGACCGTAATCGATCATCAAGGGCCCGGCCCGACGGCGCGCTTCCGGCGCCGTCGGCCGGGCCTTGTACTGTTCCCCTGATGGAGTCCGACGCCCTCTTCTCCCTCGGTGAACCCGCCGGAGCGCCCCCCACGCCCGCGGGTTCCGTCGGTGTGGACGGGTTCACCGCGGTGGGGGAGGACTCGCCGCTGCCCGTCCGGATGCGCCCGCGCAGCATCGACGAGCTGGTCGGTCAGGATCACCTGCTCGCGCCCGGCGCCCCGCTGCGCCAGCTCGTCTCGGCCACGGCGCCGATGTCGGTCATCCTCTGGGGCCCGCCCGGCAGCGGCAAGACGACCATCGCGCACCTGGTGGCGCGGGCCACGGACCGCCGGTTCGTCGCCATGTCGGCCCTCACCGCCGGGGTCAAGGACGTGCGCGCGGTGATCGAGACCGCCCGCCGCCAGCGCCGCTCCGGCGGCCCGCAGACGGTGCTCTTCATCGACGAGGTGCACCGGTTCAGCAAGACCCAGCAGGATTCGCTGCTCGCCGCCGTCGAGGACCGCACGGTCACGCTGCTCGCGGCGACCACCGAGAACCCGTACTTCTCGGTCATCTCGCCCCTGCTGTCGCGGTGCGTGCTGCTCACCCTCCAGCCGCTCGACGACGCGGCGGTGCGCGACCTGCTGCGCCGCGCGGTCGCCGACGAGCGCGGCCTCGGCGGCGCGCTCACCCTCGAAACCGAGGCGGAGGACCATCTCGTACGCCTCGCGTCCGGCGACGTACGCAAGGCGCTGACGGCGCTGGAGGCGGCGGCGGGCTCCGCCACGGCCCTCGGCGCCGGGCGGATCGACCTCGCCACCGCCGAGCAGGCGGTCGACGTGGCGGCCGTGCGCTACGACCGGGCCGGCGACGCCCACTACGACGTCACCAGCGCCTTCATCAAGAGCATGCGCGGCTCCGACGTGGACGCCGCGCTGCACTGGCTGGCCCGGATGCTGGTCGCCGGCGAGGACGCCCGGTTCATCGCCCGTCGCCTGGTCATCTTCGCCAGCGAGGACGTCGGCATGGCCGACCCGTCCGCGCTGAGCGTGGCCACCGCCACCGCCCACGCCGTGGAGTACGTCGGGCTGCCCGAGGTGCAGCTCAACCTCGCCCAGGCGGTGATCCACCTGGCCACCGCGCCGAAGTCCAACTCGGCGACCGCCGCGATCGGTGCGGCCATCGCCGACGTGCGGGCCGGCCGGGGCGGGCCGGTGCCGCGCGGGCTGCGCGACGCGCACTACTCGGGCGCCAAGGGGCTGGGCCACGGGACCGGCTACCGCTACCCGCACGACGACCAGCGCGGCGTGGTCACCCAGCAGTACGCCCCCGACGACCTCGCCGGCACCGACTACTACCGGCCCAGCCAGCACGGCGCCGAGCGCTCGGTCGCCACCCGGCTGCCGCTGCTGCGCCGTATCGTCCGGGGGCTGCCCGCGCCGGCCGCGCCCTCGGCAGCGGGGGTCGGGAGCGGTTCGGCGGACAACGGCCGCCGGCAGACGGACACGGGCGGCGCCGACGCGGCGCGAGAGGGCGGCAGTGACACCGCCGGGGAGGGTCAGTAGTGAAATCGCGTGGTTCGGAGCGACCGGAGGACGGCCCCGAAGAGCGGCGCGACTCCCGCGCCAAGGGGCGCCGCTGGGGGCGGGGCAAGGCCGAGGCCGAGCCCGAGGAGCCGATCAGCGGCGAGGAGTTCGGCTGGATCGACGACCTGCGCTCGGCCAAGCAGCAGCGCACCGAGCTGGGGCCGGGCGGGCTGGAACCCGCCTCGCCTCCCGGCCCCCGTCCGGGTGACCCGACGGCTCCCGGCCCCGCCGGGCCGCCGCCTCACCGTGGCCCCGGTCCGGCCGCCGCACCCCCGGTGCGCCGCGCCGAGGCCGAGCCGCCGCGCTCCCGCCCGGTGGACGGACCCTGGCCCGGTGCGCCGGAACCACCCCGGCCGGCCGGCCCCGCCGCCCCCGAGGCCGTCCCCCCGCACCAGCCCGTCCGCCGGCCCCCGGCGGCCGGTCGTCCGCAACCGGGCCCGGACGGCCCGGACCGGCGGCCACGCCCCGTTCCGGGCACCCCCACGGGTCCGCAGGCGATTCCGCCGGCGGGCACACCGGCCGGCACCGCGACGGGCCCGCAGGCGACCCCGCCGGCCGGCCCCCAGCGGGGTTCCGCACCGCATCCGCAGGGCGGCTTCCCGTCGGCTCCGCAGGCCGGCTTCCCGTCGGCTCCGCAGGCCGAGCCGCGGACCGGGCCGCAGCCCGGTCCGGTCGCCGGCCCGCAGGTCGGGCCGCCCCCCGGCGCTCACGCCGGCACGCCGACCGGACCGCGTCCCGGTGCGCCGGTGCCCCCACACCCGGACACGCCGCACCCGGCAGGTCGGCGCCCCGACGGCCGCGCGGCGGTGCCGGGCGGTACGCCGCCACCGGCCGCCCCCGGGCGGCCCGGCGGTGCCGTGGGCGCCGCCCGGGTCGGCGTCCCGGCCCCCGGCACCCCCCAGCCGCCCGCCGGTCCGCCGACCGGCGAGCTGCGCGGCACCCCCGCCGACGGACGTGACCCCCGGTCCGGCCGGATGCGGCGGGGCCCGGTCGACGCCGGCGTTCCCGTCCCGACGGACGGCACCGGATCCGTGCCGACGGCCGCCCCGCCAATGCCCGACGGCGACGGCACCGACCGGGGCCGACACCCAGGTGCGCCGGCCGGCCGACGCCGCGCCGCCGAGGAGGACGCGCCGCCGGCACCCCGCCCGGGCAGTGCCCCGCCGGTACCGCGCCCGGGCAGCGCCCCGCCGGTACCGCGCTCCGGCAATGCCCCGCCGGTACCCGGCTCCGGCGACGTCCCGCCGGTACCGCGCTCCGGCAACGCCCCGCCCGTGCCCGGTGTGCCCGCCGCGCCTCCCGGCGTCGAGGTGCAGCCGCCGCACGGTTCCGCCCCGCGCGGCCGACGCGCCGTACCCGACGACGTCGAGGTCGCGGGTCGGGGCCGGCGTGCGGCCGGCGACGACGAGACCTCCGGCCGGGCCGGACGCGCCACGGGCGGTCAGCCCCCCGCGCGCCGTGCGGACGCCGGGGTGGTCCCGCCCCCGGGCGGCCCCGCGGCCCCGGACGAGGCGGAGAACCCGCCGCGCCCGGCCGACGGGGAAGCGGGACGGCGCCGGCCCGGTGATTCCCGGGCCGGCCGACCGGAGCGCCCCGCCGACTGGCTGCGGCAGGCCGGCCGGGCACACCACACCGACCCCGCCCTGCCGACGGTCAAGCGGTCGGTGCCGCCCGCTGCGGGCGGGCCCTCGCCGGTGCCGCCCGGGCCGGAGCCGCGCGGCGCCGAGACCGGCAACGTCCCGGCAGGCCGGGCGCGGCCCGGCGGGCAGCCGCCGCGACCCACCGACGCCACCGAGCCCGGACGGGCGGCGGGCCGGGCCCGACCCGCCGCCGAGCCGCCCCGGCCCGCCGACACCCCGCACCCCGGGCCGCCGGCCCGGGGCGCCGCCCGCCCCACGCCGGCCGGTGCTCCGCCGCCGCCCGGCGCCCCGACCCCGGCCGGCCGGACCCACTCCGACCCGCCCCCGGCCGGACCTGCGCGGGGTGCCGCGCGTCCCGATCCTGGCCTGGCGGGTCCGGCGGGGGGTGCCGCGCGTCCCGATCCTGGCCTGGCGGGTCCCGCGCGGGGTGCCGCGCGTCCCGACGCCGGCGTGGCGGGTCCCGCGCGTCCCGACCCTGGCCTGGCAGGTCCCGCGCGAGGTGCCGCGCGTCCCGATCCTGGCTTGGCGGGTCCTGCCCTGGGCGCCGCGCGTCCCGACCCTGGCCTGGCGGGTCCTGCCCTGGGCGCCGCGCGTCCCGATCCTGGCTTGGCGGGTCCGGCGCGGGGTGCCGCGCGTCCCGACCCTGGCCTGGCGGGTCCCGTCCGGGGCGCCGCGCGTCCCGACGCCGGCCCGGCGGGTGCCGCGCGGCCCGTCGCACCGCCCTCCGGGGCCGCCGGCGCGGCGTCCGTCGCCGGGCCGTCCCCGGCCGCCGCGAATCTGAGCGCGCCGCCCGGCCCGCGCCGCCCCGGGCCCGGCCCGTCGGGTCCCGCCGGTCCGGGGACACACCCGGCCGTACCGGGGGGAGCCGAACAGACCTCCTCCGGCCCGGCCGCCACTGCGCCGGGCCCGGTCCGGCCCGGCGCGGGTTCCGGTGCCGCCCGGCCGCCGGCCGTCGGGCGGGACCGGCCCGAGCCGACGTCCGGCGCGGGCCCCCGACCCGGCCCCGGCGCTCCGTCCGGCGTCGCCCGGGCGGCCGCCCCGGCGCCCCGCCCCGGGCCCGAGGACCGCGCCGCCGGGCGGGCGATCCCGCCGCACCGCGAGCCGGGGCGGCCCGAGCCGTCCGGCGTTGCGCCGGTGCCACCGCCGGGGGCCGCGGGCGAGCCGGTGGTGGCGCGGGCCGCCGCGGCTGTCGTACCACCCGTCGAGCCGGCGGACGGACCGGCGCTGCGCCCGCCCGCGGAGCCGGAGTCGCCGGACGACGACGCGGCCGGCCCCGGCGGGCTGCGCGGCGCGCGGTCCGAGCTGCGCCGCCGGATGCGTGAGCGGCGGCGGCTGCGGATGGGCATCCTCGCCCTGGTCAGCGTGGTGCTGCTCGGCGCGGTCCCGCTCTACTTCGGCATCCGTACGCTCAGCCGCGATCCGGTCTTCGACACCCTCGACGAGCTGGACGTGCCGGGCTGGGCGGCGGCGCAGACCGTCGACGACGTCAGCGGCAGCCGATGGTGCCTGCTCGACTGCCGGCTCCGCGAACGCACGGCCACCTCCGAGCGGCCGCCGGCGGAGACGGCACAGGTCTACGAGCGGGCGCTGACCGACGACGGCTGGCAGCCGTGGAAGGTGAGCCGCTGCCCCGAGCAACCCGCGAAGGGGAGCTACACGTGCTGGCGCCGGGACGAGCTGACCCTCGACCTGTGGGTACGCGAGCCCGCCTGCGTGCCGCCGCCGGTGGACGGGGAACCGGCGGTCGTGCCGTCGCCCGAACCGGCGACCGCTGCGGAGCAGTGCTCCGGCTCGTTGGTGTCGGTGAAGGTCCGCAACGCGATCGACGACGAGCGGACCCGGCCCCAGCCCACCACCGACCCGTCACTCACCGGGGAGGATCCCTTCCCGACGGTCAGCGAGGATCCGCTCGCGACGCCGACACCCTCACCGTCCTGAGCCGGTTTCCATCACGGACGGTAGGGTCTGGGGCTGGCGGACCGCCAGCCCCCGCCGGCCCCTCGCGGGTGCCGGACGGCGGTGTGGGCAGGACGGTCGCGCGTTCCGGGGGCGTCGGGCTCCCGGAACTCTGCTTGAGGAGGACAGGCGTGGGCTTTTTCGAGGTCGCGGCGCTGATCGCGGCGATCGCGTTCGCGATGCTGGTGCTGATCCTGACGCTGCCCATCCTGCGGCTGCGGCACACCGTGGACGCCACCACCCGGATGATCAACGACCTGAACGACCGGACCGCGCCGCTGCTGGGCGACGTGAACACCACGGTGAAGAACGTCAACACCGCCCTGGAGCAGGTGCAGACCTCCCTCGACGGGGTCAACCTCCAGCTCGCCAAGGTCGACACCATGACCAGCCACGCGCAGAACGTCACCGCCAACGTCGCGAACCTGGCGACTGTCGTCTCCGCCGCCGCCGCCAACCCGTTGGTCAAGGTGGCCGCCTTCGGCTACGGCGTACGCAAGGCCGCCTCCGCCCGGCGGCACGCCGAGACCGAGCGCGAGGTGCGCGACACCATCAAGCAGCAGCGGCGGGCCGCCAAGCGCGGCAACCGCTGATCCGGCACGACCAGGAGGAGCTTCGGAGATGAGGCGGTTGTTCTGGCTCGGCATCGGGCTGGCCGTCGGCGTGGTGGTGGTCCGCAAGGCCACCCGCACCGCACAGGCGTACACCCCGGCCGGCATCGCCAGCACGGTGACCGAATCCGCTGGCGGGCTGGCGGAGTCGCTGCGTAGCTTCGTGGAGGACGTCCGGATCGCGATGGCCGAGCGCGAGCAGGAGATCCACGAGGCGTTCGCCCAGGGCGAGGCGTTCGACGACCAGTTCGCCGAGCTGCGGGAGGACCCGCGCATCGGCGACCGAGAGATCTTTCCGGAGGAACACCAGCGATGAAGACGGCGGAGATCAAGCGGCGGTACCTCGCCCACTTCGAGGCGAACGGCCACACCGTGGTGCCGTCCGCTCCGCTGCCCGCCATCAGCGATCCGAACCTGCTGTTCGTCAACGCCGGCATGGTGCAGTTCGTGCCCTACTTCCTGGGGCAGCAGACCCCGCCGTACCGGCGGGCGGTCAGCGTGCAGAAGTGCATCCGTACGCCCGACATCGACGAGGTCGGCAAGACCAGCCGGCACGGCACGTTCTTCCAGATGAACGGCAACTTCTCCTTCGGTGACTACTTCAAGGACGGGGCGATCCCGCTCGCCTGGGACCTGGTCACCAAGTCCCAGGAGCAGGGCGGGTTCGGCCTGGACCCGGAGCGGATCTGGCCGACGGTCTACCTCGACGACGACGAGGCGTTCGAGATCTGGCGCTCGGTCGGGGTGCCGACCGAGCGGATCGTGCGCCGGGGCAAGGCGGACAACTTCTGGTCGATGGGCATCCCCGGCCCGTGCGGCCCGTGCTCCGAGCTGTTCTACGACCGAGGCCCGGAGTACGGCCGCGAGGGCGGCCCGGCGGTCGACGAGGACCGCTACATGGAGTTCTGGAACCTCGTCTTCATGCAGTTCGAGCGCGGCCCGGGCACCGGCAAGGAGGACTACCCGATCCTCGGTGACCTGCCGGCGAAGAACATCGACACCGGCATGGGCCTGGAGCGGATGGCCTCCATCCTCCAGGGCGTCGACAACCTCTACGAGATCGACGAGGTCCGGCCGATCCTCGACCGGGCCGCCGAGCTGACCGGCAAGCGCTACGGCGCACACTCCGGCCACGTCGCCAGCGAGTCGCACCCGGACGACGTGCGGCTGCGGGTGATCGCCGACCACGTGCGTACGGCGCTGATGCTGATCGGCGACGGGGTCACCCCGAGCAACGAGGGGCGCGGCTACGTGCTGCGCCGCATCATGCGCCGGGCGATCCGGTCGGTGCGGCTGCTGGGCTGGCAGGAGCGGGCGCTGCCCGAGCTGCTGCCGGTGGCCCGGGACTGCATGGCCCCGTCGTACCCGGAGCTGGCCGCCGACTTCGACCGGATCGCCGACTACGCGTACGCGGAGGAGGACGCCTTCCTGTCCACCCTGCGGGCCGGCACCACGATCCTGGACACGGCCATCGCGGAGACCCGTACGGCCGGCAAGCCGGCGCTGTCGGGTGAGAAGGCGTTCCAGCTGCACGACACGTACGGCTTCCCGATCGACCTGACGCTGGAGATCGCGGCCGAGCAGGGCCTGGCGGTCGACGCGGAGGGCTTCCGCCGGCTGATGGCCGACCAGCGGGCGCGCGCCAAGGCCGACGCCCAGGCGCGCAAGACCGGGCACACCGACCTGTCGGCGTACCGGTCGGTGCTCGACTCGGGCGGCCCGGTGCGGTTCACCGGCTACGGCGAGGTGTCCCGGGAGTCGACGGTGCGGGCGGTGCTCGGCGTCGACGGCCCCCGCCAGGCGGCGGTCGAGGGCGACACGATCGAGCTGGTGCTCGACGCCACCCCGTTCTACGCCGAGGGCGGCGGGCAGCAGCCCGACCTCGGCATGATCACCGTCGGTGGCGGCCAGGTCGAGGTGCTCGACGTGCAGCAGCCGGTGCCCGGCCTGATCGTGCACCGCGCCCGGGTGCTGCGGGGCGAGGTGCGGGCGGGGGAGACCGGCTACGCCGAGATCGACACCACCCGCCGCCGGGCGATCTCCCGGTCGCACACGGCGACGCACCTGGTGCACCAGACGATGCGCAACTTCCTCGGCGAGTCCGCCACCCAGGCCGGTTCGCTGAACGCCCCGGGCCGGCTGCGCTTCGACTTCAACACCCCCACGGGGGTGGCGCCGAGCGTGCTGCGCGACGTCGAGCAGCAGGTCAACGAGGTGCTCCTGGCCGACCTGGAGGTGCACGCCTTCATCACCTCGCTGGAGGAGGCGCGGCGCATCGGCGCGATGGCGCTCTTCGGCGAGAAGTACGGCGAGGAGGTGCGGGTCGTCGAGGTCGGCGACTACGCCCGCGAGCTGTGCGGCGGCACCCACGTCTCCCGTTCCGGCCAGCTCGGCCTGGTGAAGATCCTCAACGAGTCGTCGATCGGCTCCGGGGTGCGCCGCGTCGAGGCCCTGGTCGGCATGGACGCCTTCAACTTCCTGGCCCGGGAGCACCTGCTGGTCTCCCGCCTCGCCGAGCTGTACCGGGTGCCCAACGACCAGGTCGCCGACCGGGTCGAGCAGACCGTGACGCAGCTGCGCGACGCCGAGAAGGAGCTGGAGAAGCTGCGGGCCCAGCTGGTGCTCGGTGGCGCGGCGGCGCTCGCGGCGCAGGCCAAGGACGTGGGCGGGGTCGCGTACGTGGGCACCGAGGCGCCGGAGGGCGCGGCCGGCAACGACGTACGTACCCTCGCCCAGGAGGTCCGGGGCAAGATCGACCCGGCGCGACCGGCGGTCGTCGCGGTGGCGGCCCGGGCCAACGGCAAGGCGTCGCTGGTCGTCGCGGTGAACCCGGCGGCGCGCAGCCGGGGCCTGGCCGCGTCGGACCTGGTCAAGGCGGCCTTCTCCGGGCGCGGCGGCGGCAGCCCCGACCTGGCCCAGGGCGGCGGCCTGCCGGCCGCCGAGGCGCCGAACCTGCTCCGCACGGTCGAGAAGGCGATCGCCGACGCGTGATACGTGCTCGTAGCGGCCAGGGCGGACCCGCGTGGTCCGCCCTGGTTCGCCGTTTCAGGGGGAGTCACCGACCGTGAGTGAGTTGTCCCGGGGTGTCCGGCTCGGGGTGGACGTCGGGCAGGTCCGGGTGGGGGTCTCCCGCTCGGATCCGCACGGCGTGCTGGCCACCCCGCTGGTGACCCTCGCCCGCGACCTCACCGCCGCCCCGGACGCGGTGCCGGCCGACATCGTCGCGCTCGCCGCGCTGGTGGCCGAGCACGAGGCGGTGGAGATCGTCGTCGGCCTTCCGGTCAATCTCGCCGGCAAGCACGGTCCCGCCGCCGTACACGTGAAGGCGTACGCTGGCCGACTGGCTGATGTAATAGCGCCCGTTCCGGTGGCGCTCACCGACGAGAGGATGTCCACGGTCGTGGCGTCTCGTAGGCTTGCCGAGCGTGGGGTCCGAGGAAAACGGCAACGAGCGGTGGTCGACCAGGCTGCCGCGGTGGAGATTCTGCAGAGCTGGCTGGACGCGCAGCGGAGGCGGACGCGATGATGGACGATCTTGACCTCGGGTTCGACGAGCAGGACCGGGGGGAGAAGGGCAAGCACCGGCGCGGCGCGGTGCGCAAGCGCAAGGGCAAGGACGGCTCCGGCGGCGGTGGCGGGCGGGGCAAGACGGTCCTGGCCCTGCTGCTCGCCATCGTCCTGCTGGGCACGATCGGCGGCGGTGCCTTCTACGGCTTCGACCGCGTCCAGAGCTACTTCGTGACCCCCGACTACGACGGCGCGGGCACCGGTGAGGTGACGGTCGAGATCAAGCAGGGCGCGCTGATCGCCGACATGGCCAACGCGCTGGTCGCCGCCGACGTGGTGAAGAGCGCCAAGGCGTTCATCGAGGCCGCCGAGGGCAACGCCCGCAGCAAGAACATCCAGCCAGGCACGTACAAGTTGCGCAAGCAGATGAGCGGCGAGAGCGCGGTCACCGCGATGCTCGACTCGAAGAACCGGATCGTCAACGGGGTCACCATCCCGGAGGGCCGGACGGCGAAGAACATCTACCAGTTGCTCTCCAAGGAAACCAAGATCCCGGTGAAGGACTTCGAGGCGGCGGCGAAGGATCCGCTCGCGCGGGGCGTGCCGGACTGGTGGTTCAAGCGCACCGACAACAAGAAGGTCAAGCCGTCGATCGAGGGCTTCCTCTACCCGGACACCTACGAGATCCCGCCGAAGGCGACCGCCGAGACCATCATCGAGCTGATGGTGGAGAACTTCCTCAGCGTGGCCGGTGAGATGGAGTTCGCCGACCGGGTGCAGAAGGAGCGCAAGATCAGCCCGTACGAGGCGCTGATCGTGGCGTCGCTGGCGCAGGCCGAGGCAGGCCGCAAGGAGGATCTGGGCAAGGTCGCCCGGGTCGCCTACAACCGGGCCTACGGCGAGTTCCCGTGCAACTGCCTGGAGATGGACGTCACGGTCAACTACTACCTGGAGCTGACCGGGCAGAAGACCAAGACCTCCGCCGAGATGACCAAGGAAGAACTCCTCGACACGAAGAACCCGTACAGCCGCAAGCTGCGGGGAATGATCCCCACACCGATCAACAACCCGGGCAAGGAAGCCATGGCGGGAGCCATGGACCCGCCCGTGGGGAAGTGGCTCTGGTTCGTGGCGGTCGACAAGAAGGGGACCACGGAGTTCGCCGAGACCTACGACGAGCAGCTGAAGAACGAGGCGAAGGCCCGGGAGAACGGCGTCATCTGATGACGGCCGCACGGCGGGCGGGGGTGCTCGGCACGCCGATCGCGCACTCCCTCTCGCCGGTGATCCACAACGCCGGCTACGCGGCGGCGGGGTTGACCGGGTGGTCGTACACCCGGATCGAGTGCGCGGCGGCGGAGCTGCCGGACGTGGTCGCCGGCCTGGGCCCGGAGTGGGCCGGGCTGTCGGTGACGATGCCGGGCAAGGAGGCGGCGCTCGCGGTGGCCGCCGAGGTCTCGCCGGTCGCCGCCGCCGTCGGCGCCGCCAACACGCTGGTACGCCGACCGGACGGCTCCTGGTACGCCGACAACACGGACGTGGTCGGCATGGTCGAGGTGCTCACCGAGGCCGGTGTGCGTTCTGGCGGGACGGTGACGGTGCTGGGCGCGGGCGGCACCGCCCGCGCGGCGGTGGCCGCGGCGGGGCGGCTCGGCGCCGGCGCGGTGACCGTGGTGGCCCGCCGCCCGGCGGCGGTCGAGGAGCTGCGCCCGGTGGCCCGCGCCGTCGACGTGCCGATGCGCGCGGCGGCCTGGGACGACGACGCGGCGACCCACCTCGGCGCCGACGTGGTGATCTCGACCGTGCCGAAGGGAGTCGCCGACCCGCTGGCCGTCGCGGCGGACTGGCGGCCCGGCACGGTGCTCTTCGACGCGCTCTACGACCCGTGGCCGACGCCGCTGGCCGCGTCGGCCGAGGCGGCCGGCTGCCGGATCGTCTCCGGCCTCGATCTGCTCCTGGCCCAGGCGGTGGGCCAGTTCGAGCACTTCACGGGCGTCGCCGCGCCCCGGGCGGCGATGGCCGCCGCGCTGGCCGCCGCCCGCGCCGCCTGACCGCCGGCGCGGGGGCGGGAGTGTCCCCTGTGGTCGTCCAGGGCATCCTTAGGCGACGGTTAAGACGCGCTTAGGTCCGGCTGTCGTCCCCACGTCACGCCGTGGCCGTGGTTACGCTGCTGACCGTCACCGTCCGACACACAGGGAGTACTCCTTGAGCAGGCACGGACTGCACCGCCTCACCCGGCACCCCGGCCCTCGGCGCAAGGCCGTCGTCCTCGGCGTGGCCGGCGCCACCGTGGTGGCCGGCATCGTGGCCACCACGATGCCGCTGCTGGCCGCCGACGACCTGTCGATCCCGGCGACCGCCGACACCACGGCGACGATGGTGTCGCAGGACGGCGACAACGGGGCGAAGACGACGCTGGCGACCTGCGCGGTCCGCTGCGACGGCAACCCCCGGGGCGGCCGGGAGGCCGTCGTCCAGTTCGCCGTGACCACCCTGCCGGCGGCGGCGGTCAACGTGCGGGCCACCCTGCGGGTGCACGCGTGGCAGGAGTTCCCGGCGACGGTGACCGCGCACGCCTCCGCTGTGGACGCCCGCGCGGCGCGGCCGACGCCGGCGCTGCCGGGGGCGGTCCTCGACACCGTCTCCGGGGTGGCGAAGGGCTTCAACGAGTGGGACGTCTCGGCCCTGGTGAAGGGCAACGGCACCTGGACGGTCTCGCTCGCGCAGACGGGGCTGGAGACCAGGATCTACTGGGCGTCGACGGAGAACCGCAACCCCGACCTGCGCCCGCGCCTGGAGATCCGCTACGACGTCGGCACTCGGCCCACGCCCGTGGTGACCAGCGCCGCGCCGTCGCCGAGCCGGACGGTCGCGCCGAGCCCCGCGCCGCGGCCGACGCCCAGCGCCAGCCCCACCCGCGCCACCCCGAGCCCGTCGGCGAGCCCGTCGGCCGGTACGGACCGGTGCGGCGCGGTGTCGAGCAGGCTGGTGCCCTCCTGCGGCGCCTGGTGGGGGATGTACTCCCCGTCGAACGCCGGTGACGGCTGGGACCACGGCGCCGCGGTCGCCGATGTCGAGGCGCAGGTCGGGCGCAAGTTCGACCTCGTGCACCGCTACCACGACTTCTCCAACGCCGGCAGCAACGGCGCCTTCCCCGACGCCTACCAGCGGCAGCAGATGCGCGAGGGTCGGCTGATGTTCTTCGCCTGGGAGTCGCGGATCTTCTCCTCCGGCACGGTGCTGACCTGGCAGGACGTCTACAGTGGCCGGTACGACACCACCATCGACGCGGTCGCCGGCCGGATCCGCGACACCGGCGTGCCGGTGTTCATGGGCTTCGACCACGAGCCGGAGGACGAGCCGGCCAAGGGCAGCGACGCCGACTTCGTCCGCGCCTGGCGGCACGTGCACGACCGGTTCGCCAAGGCGGGCGCCGACAACGCGGTGTGGGTGTGGACGATGATGGGCTGGTCGGGCCACTACGACCGCTACGCCGGCCTCTATCCCGGTGACCGGTACGTCGACTGGGTGGGCTACGACCCCTACAACTTCCACGTCTGCAACGGCAGCAAGGTCTGGAAGAGCCCGGCCACCACCATCGGCGGCTTCTACCGCTGGCTGGACGAGAACCGTCTCGGGGTCGGCAAGCCGCGGATGCTCGCCGAGTTCGGCACCAACTTCGACGCGGCCGACCCGGACGCGAAGCGGCGCTGGTTCGAGGAGTTCCCGGCGGCGCTGAAGGCGCACCCGAAGATCAAGGCGGCGATCTACTTCAACTCCCCGGGGATGACCCGCCGGTCGGAGACCTGTGACATGACCATGAACCACGACGCCGCGTCGGTGGCGGGGTTCGCCCGCGCCGGCCGCGACAGCTACCTGCGGCAGCCCACCGGGGGCGCCCGCTGACACTGAGCGTTCACACTTCGACCCAGAGTGATACGGGCGAGTCGGACATCCGACTCCCTGTGTGCGGTGTCATGTTGCTGATGCAGTGACCGCCCAATCGGCGGATATCGCCGGCCTGGGTCGACCAGGCACGCTACGCGGGTTCTCTCCCGACATGGAGGCGTAGCGTGCCCGACATCCCGCTCTCTCGGCGATCCGCCGGACTCCGCACCCGGGCGGGGGTGGTCGCACTCGTGACCGCCGCCGCCGTGCTGGCCGTCCCCACCGGGACCTCCGCCGCACTGGTGCCGGCGCCCGAACCGGCGACCCTGGTCTCGGCCAATCCGGCCGACGCCACACCGCACGCCAGGGACGGCGAGACCCGCGCCTTCGCGCAGGTCGGCTCCACGGTGTTCGTCGGCGGCAGCTTCACCCAGATCCGGCAGACCGCCAGCGCGGCGTGGACCACCCAGCGTTACCTCTTCGCGTACGACCGGGCCACCGGCACGATCTCGACCAGCTTCCTGCCGGTGCTGGACGGCGCGGTCAACACGCTGGTCGCCGGGCCCGGCGGCACGCTGATCGTCGGCGGCACCTTCAAGAACGTCAACGGCGTCTCGCGTAAGAACCTGGTGGCGCTCAACCCCGCCACGGGCGCGATCGTCGACAGCTGGGTCGGCCGCTCCGACGGCGGCACCGTCCGCGACCTGGCGCTGCACGGCAACTCGCTCTACGTGGCCGGGGCGTTCAACTGGCTCAACGGCACCGCGCACGCCGGGCTCGGCCGGCTCAACGCCACGACCGGCGCGATCGACCCGACCTTCAACGTCGACGCGACCGTCGGGCGCCACGGGACCACCTCGTACGTGTGGACGATCGACGTCGCCCCGGACGGCGGCACCCTGGCCGTCGGCGGCAACTTCACGCTCGTCAACGACCTGCCGCGCAACCAGATGGCGCTGGTCGACCTCACCGGCACCCCGGCGGTGCTCGACTGGAGCACGGAGAAGTTCGTGCCGCCGTGCGCGTCGCCGGCGACCTTCGTGCACTACGTGCAGGACGTCAAGTTCGGCGGCGACGGCAGCTGGTTCGTCGTCGGCACCAACGGCGGCTCGGGCTGGCCGGCCGCGTACTGCGACGCGCTGGTGCGCTTCGAGACCGCCGCCCGGGGCACCGGGCAGCTCGGAACCTGGGTGGACTACACCGGCAACGACACCATCACCTCCGTCGAGGTCGCCGACAACGTCATCTACCTCGGTGGGCACTTCCGCTGGCTGAACAACCCGAACGCCAGCGACACCGCCGGCAAGGGCGCGATCGACCGGCTCGGCATCGCCGCGGTCACCCCGGCCACCGGCATGCCGGTCAACTGGAACCCCCGCCGCAGCGGCAGCGCGTCGATGCCGGCCGGCACCAGCAACTGGGGCTCCTCCGTGCCGGTGCTCTGGCGCGGCAGCGACGGCCTCTACTTCGGCCACAACTCCGACGGCATGGGCAACGAGTACCACGGCCGGCTCGGGATGTTCCCGCTGACCGGCGGGCGCACCATCACCCCGAAGAACGCGCCGACCGCGACCACCGGCAACCTCTACGTCGGCACCGACGCGGGCGAGCTGGCCAAGGTGCCGTTCGACGGGGCCAGCCTGGGCACCCCGACGACGGTCAGCCAGCCCAACTACACGGCGGCCGGCGCGACCTGGCGGGTGGACGACCGGATCTACTGGTCGCACACCGTCGCCGGCACCCCCACGGGCAGCCGGATCGACATCTCGCTGTTCAACGGCGGCGCGATCGGCGCCCCGTGGGAGGCGTCCGGCTACAACGACTGGTTCAACCCGGCGCTGATGACCGGCGCGTTCTACCTCGACGGGCGCCTCTACTACACCCGCTCGGGTGCCAGCGGCCTCTACTACCGCTACTTCGAGATCGACGGCAACTACCTCGGCGCCACCGAGTTCACGCTGCCCACCACCGGAGTCACCTGGTCGGCCGTGCGGGGCATGGCCTGGGTCGCCGGCCGGGTCGTGTACGGTGCCACCGACGGAACGCTGCGCAGCGTGCCGTTCGACCCGACGGCCGCCCCGGCGGTCGACGGAACGACGGCGACGGTGGTCCCGGCGACCGCCGGCGTGACGTGGTCAACGCCGTCGACCTTCTTCTCCGTGCAGTGACGGTCGACTGTTCGTAACGGAACATCGGTAGATTGTTCACGTTGGGCCGGCGACGGATCAGCCGTCGCCGGCCCGCACGACGTGGGGAGGGTCGTTGGTCGGCGCGGGTGGCAACCGCAGAGGGCTCGCGGTACGGGTCGTCTTCGCGGTCAAGCGCGGCTGGTACACGCTGCGCTATCCCCGGCTGACGCTGGGTCGGGGCGTGGAGATCCGCGGCCGGATCCGGCTGCGCCGGGGCGTACGGGTGAGCATCGGTGACCGCACCCGGATCAACAAGCTGGTCCGCTTCGCCGGTCCCGGCGAGGTGCGGGTCGGCGCCGACTGCCTGTTGAACGCCACCTGGATCGGCACCTGGACGTCGGTCACCATCGGCGACCGGTGCCTGCTCTCGGACTGCGAGCTGCTGGACAACGACTTCCACAACCTGCCCCCCGAGCAGCGGCACGACCCGCCCGTCCCGGCCACCCGCGCCCCGATCACGATCGAGGACAACGTGTGGATCGGGGCGCACGCCCTGGTGATGAAGGGCGTCCGGATCGGCCGGGACAGTGTCGTGGGCGCCGCCACGGTGGTCCGTACGGACGTGCCGCCGCGGGTCGTGGTCGCTGGAAATCCACAACAGACGGTGAAGAAGTTCAATGACTGACGCTTCCCCCGGTACCTGGGCCACGGACGTCCCCGCCAGCGGTGGCGGCACACCGGGCCGCACCGTCACGCTGACCGACCTGCTGCGCGTCCCGCTGCACCGGATCCGGCTCGTCGGGGCCGTCGCCGCGATCGGCCTGCTCGCCGCGATCGGCTACGTGGTGCTCGTACCGGCCGCCGTGTCCGCCAGCGCGGTCGTGGCGGTGCGTCCCGTCGTCACCGACGCGTTCACGCCCAGCGGCGCCGCCGCCGACCGGGCGGTGAACATGAACGTGGAGAGCGGCATCGCCACGGGCACCGACGTGGTGCAGCGGCTGGCCGACTCGGGAGACCTGGACCCGCGCGAGGTGCGCGACGCCCTCGAGGTCGAGGTGCCCACCGGCGGGCAGATCCTGCGCTTCGTCTACCAGGCCCCCACCGCGGAGCAGGCGGTCGAGGGCGTCAACCTCGCCGCCCAGGCCTACCTCGACGTGCGCCGCACGATGTACGAGAAGCAGCGCGAGGAGATGCTGCGCTCGTACGACGAGAGCATCGCCAAGGTCGCCGCCCAGCAGGCCGCCCTCCAGAAGCGGGTCAACAACGCCCGCGAGGGCACCGTCGACGCCGCGGTGACCGAGCTGACCGGCATCAACAACCAGCTCACCCAGCTCAACGCCGCCCGCACCGAGATCGCCGCCGTCGACGTCAACCCCGGCTGGGTCACCCAGAGCGCCGAGCGGGCCCTGGCCTCCACCGCCGGCAACGGCCCGCTCTACCTGCTCGCCGGCCTGCTCGGCGGGACGCTGCTCGGCGTGGTGCTGGCGTACGCCTGGGAGTCGATGGACCGGCGGATCCGGTCGGTCGACGACGGCCGGGACGCCACCGGGCTCCCGCTGCTCGGCACGGTCCGCAGCCGCCGGTGGCGCGGCGGCAAGGAGGCGGTCGACGCCGACATCCGGTACGTGGCGATGGCCATCGCCGAGCGGGTGCGCCAGCCCGCCCGGGTGTCGCTGCTGACCGCCCGCGAGGAGGACCCCACGGCCATCACCGCCGGGCTGGCGGTGGCGCTGGCGGCCGTCGGCCGGGAGGTCTTCGTCGCCGACGACAGCGGGCGCGCCGACCGGCTGCGCAGCACCGTGCTCGCCGACCGGGAGCGGCTGCCCGCCGCGGCGGACCCGTCCCGCCCGCTCGTCCCGAAGCCCCGGCCGGCCGGCTCGACGACGGACGGCAAGAGCGGCGGCACCACGGAGCCGGCCGCGGCCCGTCGCCCGTCGCCGCACCCCATCGGCGCCCGCCCGTCCACCGACCCGGACGCCACGCTGACCCTGCCCCGGGTCACCTCGACGGCGGCCGGCGAGAACGGCAAGGCGTCGAGCACCGACCCGGTGACCGTGGGCGCGGGCAGCGTCCGGTTCGGCATCTGGCGGCAGGGTGCCGACCACAGCCTGGTGCTGTTCAACGCCCCGCCGGCGGAGTCCGACGAGCGCGGGGTGGCCGTCGCCCGGCAGGGCACGGCGGTCGTGGTGGTCGAACAGGACCGGACCCGGCAGGGCGACCTGCGCCGCCTCGTGGAGCGGCTGCGCGCCGCCGGGGTCACCCCGCTCGGCTTCGTGTTGACGCGCTGCGGCCGGGGCTGATCCGTGCCGGTCACCCGCGCGCCGGCCACGACCGAGCCGGGCGGCGGCCCGGGCGCCGCCGCGCCGCTGCCGCAGCCGCCGCCCCCGCCACGGTTGCCGCTCTGGCCGCTGGCGTTGATGTTCGGCCTGGTGCCCGTGTGGTGGCTGGCCGGCGCGTTCTACCTCGGGTGGCCCCTGCTCGGGGCGCTGCTGTTCGCACTGCTGTTCATCCGGGGCCGGGTGCCGCTGCCCCCGGCCGCCGGGATCTGGCTGCTGTTCCTTGCCATCGTGGTGGTCAGCGCCACCCAGTTGCAGACACCGGCCTCCGTGCTGACGTTCGCCCTGCGGCTCGCCTTCTACCTCACCGCGCTCGTGGTGGGCGTCTACGTCTACGCGATCGCCCGGGAGCGCCCCGACCAGGTCGCCGTCCTCGTTCCGCTCTGCGCCTTCTGGTTCGGGCTGGTCGCGCTGGGCTGGCTGGGCGTGCTGGCGCCCCGGTTCGCGCTGACCACCCCGATGGAGGTGCTGCTTCCGGGCGGGGTGGCCAACACCCCGTTCATCCAGGACATGGTCCACCTCACCACCGCGGAGTACAGCGCCCGGTCGTTGAACCCGATCTACCGGCCGGCCGCGCCGTTCGCGTACACCAACAACTACGGCAGCGCGTACGCGATGACGCTGCCCTGCGTGGTGGCCTTCACCATGCTGCGCCGGCGCGGCGTGCTGCGCTGGGCGTTGCTGGCGTCGCTGCCGCTGTCGTTGGCGCCGGCCTTCCTCACGCTCAACCGGGCGATGTTCCTCAGCCTCGGCGCCGGGCTGGCGGTGCTCGGCGTCCGGGCCGCCCTGCGCGGCAACGTCCGGGTGGCCGCGTCGATCGTCGGGGTGGTGGTCACCGGTGGCCTCGTCACCCTGTTCATCCCGGTCACCCAGCTGATCGGCAACCGGGTCGAGTCCAGCGACACCAACACCGACCGGCTCTCCCTCTACGTGGAGGTGATCCGGCGGGTCCGGGAGTCGCCCTGGCTCGGCTACGGCGCGCCGGTGAACGTCGACACCGTCAGCGCCGAGGCGCCGATCGGCACCCAGGGGCAGTTGTGGATGGTGCTGTTCAGCCACGGCGTCCCCGCGCTGCTGTGCTTCCTCGCGTGGTTCGTGGTCGCCGCGCTGATCTGCGCCCGGGCCACGTCCGCCGCCGGGCAGTGGCTGGCCGTGGTGCCGGTGGTCTGCCTGGTGCAGATCCCCTTCTACGGCATGGCCAACCAGAACCTCGCGGTCGCCTTCTTCGCGGTCGCCTTCGCGATGGCGCTCACCGAGCGGGAGACGGCGGCACGACTGCACCGCCCCCGCATCCCGCGCCCGAAAGCGGTGCCCGCATGACCGCCGCCACCCGCCCGCCGTCCGGCCCCCACCAGGCCTCCGCACCCGCTGCGTCGGGGCCGGGCGGAGCGCCGCCCGGGGACGACACGGAGACCCGCCGCAGCGTCCGCAGCGGCGTGGCCGGGCTGGTCGGCGCGGCCACCAGCGGCCTCTTCGGCTTCCTGCTCGCGGTGGTCATCACCCGCGGCTACGGCACGGTCGGCTCCGGGGCGTTCTTCGCCGCGATCGGTGTGGTCACCGTCGCCACCGCCGTGTGCACCCTCGGCGCGGAGACCGGGCTGATGTGGGCGCTGCCCCGCCGGCGCCTCGGTGCGCGCGGCGACGCCGCCCGGGTGCTCCCGGTGGCGCTGGTCCCGCCGCTGCTGGTCGCGGTCGCCGTCGCCGTGGGCGGGGTGCTCGCCGCCGACGCGCTCGCCCCGCGCCTGCTCGGCGGCTCCGGCGTCGACGGCGCGGCCCTGCTGACGGCCAGCTTCGCCGCGGTGCCGGTGGTGGTGGCGATGACGCTGCTGCTCGCCGCGCTGCGCTGCGTGCGCCCGATCCGGGCGTACGTCGGGGTGCAGTTCTTCCTGCTGCCGGTGGCCCGGCCCGTGCTGGTCGGCGCGGCGGCCCTGGCCGGCGGTGGCCTGCTGGCCGGCATGACCGGCTGGCTGGTGCCGGCGGCGCTCGCCCTGCTGGCCTGCCTGACGCTGGTGGCCGGCCCGCTCGGCGTCGGCCGGGGCGCGGCGCTGCGGCCCGCGCCGGACGACTGGTCGGCGTTCTGGCGCTTCGCGCTGCCCAGGGCCGCGTCGGCCGCCATCGACGCCGGAAACATGTGGGTGGGCGTGCTGCTCACGTCGGTGCTCGCCGGGCCGGCCGACGCCGGCGTGTTCGGCGCCGTCGGGCGCTACATCCTCGCCGGCCAACTGGCCATGCAGGGGCTGCGGGTGGCGGTGTCACCGCAGCTGTCCCGGCTGCTCGGGCGCGGGGACCGGGCCGCGGCGGCGGCCGTGCACCGGCAGTTGACCACGTGGGGGCTGGTGCTGTCCTGGCCGGTCTACCTGCTGCTCGCCGTCTTCGGGCTGGCCTTCCTCCAGCTCTTCGGGCCCGAGTTCACCGCCGGCGCCCCCGCGATGACCGTGCTCGCGCTGGCCATGCTGGTCAACACCGGGGTCGGCAACGTGCAGAGCCTGCTGCTGATGGGCGGGCGCAGCGGGCTGCACCTGGCCGCCACGCTGGCCGGGCTGCTGGTCACGGTCTCCCTCGGCCTGTGGCTGATCCCGGCGCACGGCGCGACGGGGGCGGCGCTGGCCTGGGCGCTCGGCATCGCCACCGAGAACCTCACGGCGGTCGGCTGCGCCCGGGCCGTGGTCGGCCAGCCGCTGGTCGACGCGGCGATGCTGCGGGCCGGGGCGGCCACCGTCGTCGGGGTCGGGGCCGCGGCGGGGATCGGGGTGCTGGCCGGCGGCCGGGGGATCGGCGGCCTGGCCGTGGCCCTGGGCGTGCTGGCCGCCGGCTGCGTCGGCTTGTTGACGTTGCCCCGGGTGCGGCACCGCATCCGGGTGACCATGGTGCAGGTTCGTGGGCGGCAGGAGGCGGCCCCGGCCGCCACCGGGCGCGCCCCGGAGGAATCGAAGGGCAGGTGAGGTCGTCGTGCCGTCCATCCGAGACCGGGTGAAGCAGCTCGTACCGACCCAGGTGACGGAGCGGGTGCGGGAGTCGCTCGTCGACTACGGGGTACGGACCAGCGACCGGCGACCGCTGCCGGACTTCCTCATCATCGGCACCAAGCGGGGCGGCACCACCTCGCTGTGGAACTACCTGATCCAGCACCCGCTGGTGCCCCGGCTCTTCCCGGCCTGGAACACCAAGTCCTCGCACTACTTCGAGGAGCACTGGCGTCGGGGCGAGGCCTGGTACCGCTCGCACTTCCCCACCCAGCGCCACCGGGAGGCGCTGGAGAAGCGGCACGGCGGGCCGGTACGCGTCGGCGAGGCGGCACCGCTGTACATGTTCCACCCCCTCGCGGCGCAGCGGGTCGCGGCGCTGATGCCGTCGGTGCGGCTGATCGTGCTGCTGCGCGACCCGGTGGAGCGGGCGTACTCGCACTGGAAGGAGCGGCGCACGCACGGCATCGAGCCGCTCGACTTCGCCGCCGCGCTGGCCGCCGAGCAGGAGCGTACGGCGGGGGAGCGGGAGCGGCTGATCGCCGAGCCGGAGTACTTCAGCGAGCCGTACGACTGGTACACCTACCGGGCCCGGGGCCGCTACCTGGAGCACCTGGAGCCGTGGCTGGAGCGCTTCGACCGGCAGCAGATCCTCTTCCTGCCCAGCGAGGACCTCTACCGCGACGCCCGGTCCACCTACCGCCGGACGCTGGACTTCCTCGGCCTGCCCCCGCACGACCTGCCCGACTTCAAGGTCTACAACGACCGCCGCTCGTCGCCGCTGGAGCCGGCGGTGCGCGCCGAGCTGACCGAGTACTACCGCCCGTACAACGACGCGTTGCGGCAGCGGTTGGGGCTGGAGCTCGACTGGCCGGACCAGGCCCCGTGACGGCGCGGGCCACCGCCGCCGACCCGCGCTCGCGCACCGACGGGCTGGGCTGGGTCACCCGGGCGGTGTTCGGCGACGAGCGGATCGCCCTGACCGTGGGTGCCCCGCCGCCGCCCGGGCACCGCGCCGTCGCCCGGTACGCCGTCGTCCCGTCGCTCGCCCGGGCACGCTTCCTGCTGCCGCTCGGCGCGCCCCGGGCCACGGCCGCCTCGCTGCTGGCGTACAACGCGCTGCGCCCGCCGAAGGTGCGGGCCGTGCGGGCCGGGCTCGGCACGCTGGCGCGGGTCGGCGCGGTCGACCTGGCTCCGTTCCCCCGGCTGACGGTGTCGCTGCCCGAGGGCGTCGCGGCCGACGAGGCGCTGCTGGCCGGGCGGCTGGGCGCCGCGCTCGGGAGACCGGCGGTGTACGCGGCCTGCGGGGTCCGCCCGCCGGACCCGAACCACAAGCCCACCCTGCAACTGTTCGGCCCGGACGGCCGGGCCCTCGGCTACGCGAAGATCGGCTGGAACGGGGCGACCCGGGCGCTGGTGACCGCCGAGGCGGCGGCCCTGCGGGAGTTGCCGGCGCTGACCGGCGTGCCCGACCATCCGGCGGCGCCCCGACTGCTGGCCGAGACGACGGCCGCCGGGCAGGTCGTCGCGCTGGTCGAGCCGCTGCCACCGGCCGTGCGGGGCGTGTCGACCGGCGAACCGCCGCGGATCGCGGCCCTGCTGGCCGTGGCCCGCCGGGGCCGCCCGCCGGCGCCACCGCGCCCCGTGGCCGGGTCGGCGTTCCTGGCCCGGCTCGCCGCCGAGGCCGGGCGCGCCGCCGCCGGCACGCCGGACGGGGCCCGGGCGGTCGCCGCCGTCGCCGCCCTGACCGGCCGGCACGGCGACACGACCGTCGAGTTCGGGCACTGGCACGGCGACTGGGTGCCCTGGAACCTCGGCGTGCACGCCGGCCGCCTCGTCGCCTGGGACTGGGAGCACAGCGGTCCGGACGTGCCGCTCGGCTTCGACCTGGCGCACGACGCGTTCCAGCGGGCCCTGGTGCTGCGGGGCGAGCCGGCCGCGGCGGCGGCGCGGGCCGTCGACGCCCACCTCGACCGGTACGGCACCGACCTCGGGCTCGGGCCGGCGGCCCGGCGGCTGGTGGCCGACGCCTACCTGCTGGAGATGTGGCTGCGCACCTGGCGCCTCGCCGACGCGGGCGCGGGCTGGAACGCGGCGCTGCATCCCGCCCTGCTGGACGTCATCGAGAAACGACATAGCGGCTGATCCACCGAAAACGCCGGAGCCTGCGGGCCACCGTCGACTCCGGATAGTGACGAAGAAACTCCAGGTCGTGACGACCGTCGATACCGATGGTCGCCGCGGCGCACCCGATCCGCCACCCGCGGAGATCGATCTGTCGCCCGGTCGCCCTATTTCACCAGCCGGGGGACGTGTGATCTGCTGTCGCGTGGCGACCACCGAACATCCAAGCGAACTTGTGGGGAGTCGCGTGGAAACGACGACCGAGGATGCCGGCGAGCCCGGAGTCCTGCTCCTGGTGGGCTCCAGCGGCGGCCACCTGGCCCAACTGCTCGCCCTGCGCCCGTGGTACGAACGCTGGCGGCGGTGCTGGGTCACCTTCGACACACCCGAGGCGCTCTCGCTGCTGGCCGGCGAGGAACTCGTCCCGGCGCACCACCCGACCACCCGCAACGTGCCGAACCTGCTGCGCAACGCCGTACTCGCCTGGCGGGTGCTGCGGTCGCGCCGGGTCGCCGCGGTGGTGACCACCGGCGCCGGGGTGGCCGTCCCGTTCGTGGTGCTGGCCCGGCTCCGGCGCGTGCCGACCGTCTACATCGAGGTGTACGACCGCATCGACACCCCGACCCTGACCGCCCGGCTCTGCCGGCCGTTCCTCTCCGCGATGCTCGTGCAGTGGGACGAGCAGCGCCGCCAGTACCCGGAGGCCACCGTCGTGGGGACCCTGCTGTGAGCGCCGAGAGCACCGGAACCACCCCCGTCCACCGCGTCGCCCCCGGCCGTCCCCGGCCCGCGCCCGCCACCCGGGTGCCCCGGCCGCGCGACTCCGGCAGCCTCGCGCAGGCCCGGCTGCTGGTCGCCGTCGGCACCGACAAGCACCCGTTCGACCGCCTGGTCGGCTGGCTGGAGGAGTGGCATCCCGCCGTCGCCGAGGACGTCGGGCTGACCGTCCAGCACGGACACACCCGGGCCCCCGGGGTGCCCGGGGCGATGCCCTTCCTCGGTCACGACGAGCTGCAGACGGCGATGGCCGAGGCCGACCTCGTGGTCTGCCACGGCGGCCCGGCCACCATCCTGGAGGCCCGCCGGCACGGTCACCTGCCGATCGTCGTCCCACGGGATCCGACCCGGGGCGAACACGTCGACGACCACCAGCAGTTGTTCGCCCGTCGCCTGGGCGCGGCCGGCATGGTGGCGCTGGCCGAGACCCGGGAGGCGCTGTTCGAGGCGCTCACCGCAGGCCTCGCCGACCCGTCGCGGTTCGCCGTCGCGGCCGACCCGGACGCGTCCCGGGCGCGCCGCGCGGCGGTCGAGCAGGTGGGACGGATCGTGGAGGACCTGGTGGCCGCGTCGACCGGACGACGGCAGCGGACGAGGTGGCGGCCGTGGGCACGGCCGGCCCGGAACGGAGAGCGGCGATGACCGAACACCCGAGCGTGAGCGCGGTGGTGCCCACCCGGGACCGCCCGGAGCTGCTCCGGGCCGCCGTACGCGCCATCCTCGACCAGGACCACCCCGGCCCGATCGAGGTGGTGGTGGTCTACGACCAGTCCGAGCCGGACGCCTCGCTGGCCGAGCTGTCCCGCCCGGACCGGCTGGTCCGGGTCATCCGCAACGAGCGCGCCCCCGGCCTGGCCGGCGCCCGCAACTCGGGCGTCCTGGCGGCCACCGGCGAGCTCGTCGCGTTCTGCGACGACGACGACGAGTGGCTGCCCGGCAAGCTGCGGGCCCAGGTCGAGGCGCTCGCCGCCCACCCCGACGCGGAGTTCGTCAGCTGCGGCATCCGGGTCAGCTACGACGGGCACACCGTCGACCGGGCACTGCCGAAGGACTCCGTCACCCTGGCCGACCTGCTGCGGGACCGGATGACGGAGCTGCACCCGTCGACCTTCCTGATCCGCGCTGCCGCGCTGCGCGACGGGTTCGGGCTGGTCGACGAGGAGATCCCGGGCAGCTACGCGGAGGACTACGAGTTCCTGCTGCGGGCCGCCCGCAGCGCGCCGCTGGTCAACCTGCGCACGCCGTACGTGCTGGTGCGCTGGCACAAGCGGTCCTACTTCGCGCAGCGCTGGGACACCATCTCCGAGGCGTTGCAGTGGCTGCTGGAGCGGTACCCGGAGTTCGGCACCCAGCCGGCCGGCGAGGCGCGGGTCACCGGGCAGATCGCCTTCGCCCGTGCCGCGTCCGGCGACCGGCGGGGCGCGATGCGCTGGGCCCGGCACACCATCCGGCGCAACCCGCGCGAGCCGAGGGCGTACCTGGCCCTCGCCGTCGCCGGGCGGATGGTCCGCGCCGACGCGGTGCTGCGTACCCTGCACAAACGCGGCCGGGGCATCTGAGCCCGCGCCGCCCGGGATCGCCCCTGGGCACGGACCTCGCGGCCTCCGGGGCCGCGCGGGTCCTACCGGTGGGTGTGCCCGGGCGGCGGGCCACCCGGCGGTCGCGGCGGGGCCGTCGGTTGGCCGTGCCGCGTCCGCAGGGCGGGACGCGGCGGGCACCGCACGGCGGCGGCCACCGGGCGTGACAGACTGACCGCTGTGTTGCGCTGGTTGACTGCAGGGGAATCGCACGGTCCCGCCCTCGTCGCGATGCTCGAGGGCGTGCCCGCCGGCGTCGAGGTGACCACCGGGGACATCGCCGGTGAGCTGGCCCGGCGCCGGCTCGGCTACGGCCGGGGTGCGCGGATGTCGTTCGAGCAGGACGAGGTGGAGGTCATCGGCGGGCTGCGGCACGGGGCGACCCTCGGCAGCCCGGTCGCGATCCGCGTCGGCAACTCCGAGTGGCCCAAGTGGCGCACCGTGATGGCCGCCGACCCGGTCGACGCGGAGGAACTGGCCAGCCAGGCCCGCAACGCGCCGCTCACCCGCCCCCGCCCGGGGCACGCCGACCTGGCCGGCATGCAGAAGTACGGCCACACCGACGCCCGGCCGATCCTGGAGCGGGCCAGCGCGCGGGAGACCGCCGCCCGGGTCGCCGTCGGCACGGTCGCCAAGGCGCTGCTCCGGCAGGCCCTCGGCATCGAGATCGTCTCGCACGTGGTGGAGCTGGGCCCGGTCGCCGCCAAGCCCGGGCTGCGCCCCACGCCCGCCGACGCCGACCGCATCGACGCGGACCCGCTGCGCTGCCTCGACCCGGAGGCCAGCGCCCGGATGGTCGCCGAGGTCGACGCCGCGAAGAAGGCCGCCGACACCCTGGGTGGCGTGGTCGAGGTGCTGGCGTACGGGGTGCCGCCGGGCCTGGGCAGCCACGTGCAGTGGGACCGCAAGCTCGACGCCCGGCTCGCGACCGCCCTCATGTCGATCCAGGCCATCAAGGGCGTGGAGATCGGCGACGGCTGGCAGCAGGCGCGCTCGCGTGGCTCCGAGGCGCACGACGAGATCATCCCCACCGCCACCGGCGTACGCCGGGTCACCGACCGGGCCGGCGGGCTGGAGGGCGGCATCACCACCGGCGAGCCGCTGCGGGTGAAGGCCGCGATGAAGCCGATCTCGTCGCTGAACCGGGCACTGGCGACGGTGGACGTCACCACCGGCGAGCCGGCCACCGCGATCAACCAGCGCTCGGACGTCTGCGCCGTGCCCGCCGCCGCCGTCGTCGCCGAGGCGATGGTGGCGCTGGTGCTGGCGGAGGCCGCCACCGAGAAGTTCGGCGGCGACTCGGTCGCCGAGATCCGCCGCAACCTGGCCAGCTACCTCGACGCCCTGGTGATCCGGTGAGCGCGGTTCGGCGGGCGGGGCGCGCGGCGGTTCGGCGGTGCCGCTGATGGCGCCGGTCTGCGTACTGGTGGGGGCGCCCGGCTCGGGCAAGACCACCGTCGGGCTGGCGCTGGCCGAGCTGCTCGGCGTGGAGTTCCGCGACACCGACCTGGACATCGTGCGCCTGGCCGGCAAGCCGATCTCCGAGATCTTCATCGACGAGGGTGAGGACCACTTCCGTACCCTCGAACGGGCGGCCGTGGCAGCGGGGCTGGCCTCGTGCGAGGGCGTGCTCGCCCTCGGCGGCGGCGCGATCCTCGCCGAGGAGAACCGCGCGGCCCTGGTCGGGCACCCCGTGGTCCACCTCTCCGTGGAGCTGTCCGACGCGGTGAAGCGGGTCGGGCTCGGCGGGGGCCGCCCCCTGCTGGCGATCAACCCCCGGGCGACGCTGAAGTACCTGCTGGACCAGCGCCGTCCCCTCTACGCCGAGGTGGCCACCGCCACGGTCGTCACCGACGGGCGGGAACCGGCGGAGATCGCCGCCGAGATCGCCGCGCTCCTCAAGCGCTGAGCCCCGCACCGCCGCGGGCCCCGGGACCCCGGCGGCCGTGTCACTCGCGGGCGATGTCGTCGAGCACGTCGGCCAGTCCCTTCGGCTCGCTGAGCAGTGGCCAGTGGCCGGTGGGCAGCGCGTACAGCCGGCCGCCGGCCAGCCCGGCGAAGAACGGGTGGCCCTGCGCGATCATGTCCTCGACCACCGCGAGCGGGAAGGTGCTCGCCACCAGGGCCGTCGGCACCGCGCGCCCACCGGTGCGGCGCACCGGGTCGGTGGCGGCGCGCAGCGGGTGGGCGGTGGCCCGCCGCCGCAGCAGCGCGAGTGCGGCCGGGTCCAGCCCGGCCAGGTTCTGCGGGTCCTGGGCCGGGTCGAACGCGGGCGGCGGCAGCAGGTGCCCGTCGCCGATCTCGGCGCGCAGCCGCTCCTGCTCCTCGGGCGGGTTGCTGTCGAACTGCGACATGCCGTCGGGCATCGGCCCGCTCTCCACGTAGACCACCCGGGCGATCCGCTCGCCGAGGCGGTCCGCCGCCTGGGTCACCGGCAGCCCGCCGCCGGAGTGGCCCACCAGCACGACGTCGTGCAGCTCCTCCACCTCGATCAACCGGACGATGTCGGTCGTGTGTGTCTCCAGGCCGACCTCCGGGCCGGCGAGGTGGGCGCGCTCGGCCACCCCGGTCAGCGTCACCGGGTGCACCTCGTGGCCCTGCCCGCGCAGCGCCGCGGTCACGTCGCGCCACGCCCAACCGCCCAGCCAGAACCCCGGCACCAGCACGAACGTCGCCATCGCGGCCTCCCTCTCTCGTCGTCCGCGACCACCGTACGATCGAATCCGGACGCTTTCCGCCCGCTTTGAAGGAGTGGTCCGTGTCGCATCCCGCCGCCCGGGTGCTCGGCATGCTCGAACTGCTCCAGAGCCACCACCGGCTCACCGGGGCGGAGCTGGCCCGCCGGCTGGGGGTGGACGGGCGCACGGTGCGCCGCTACGCCGCGACCCTGGCCGAGCTGGGCATCCCGGTCGCTGCCGAGCGGGGCCGCCACGGCGGCTACCGGCTGCGCCCCGGCTACAAGCTGCCGCCGCTGATGCTCACCGACGACGAGGCCGTCGCCGTGCTGCTCGGTCTGGTCGCCGCCGAGCGGCTCGGGCTGGGCACCGAAGAACCGGCGACCGCGACCGCGCTGGCCAAGATCCGCAGGGTGCTCCCGCCCACGCTCAGTGACCGCCTCGCGGCGGTGCAGGAACACCTCGGCTTCACCCTGCGGCGATCGGCGCCGCAGCCGCGGCCGGCGACCGGGACGCTGCTCACCCTCGGCGCCGCCGCTCGGCACCGGCGCCGGGTACGGCTGGAGCACCGTTCCTCTTCCGGCACGGTGACCCGCCGGGAGCTCGACCCGTACGGGCTGGTCTTCCACTCCGGCCGCTGGTACGTCACGGGCCACGATCACCTGCGCGGGGAGGTGCGCACGTTCCGGCTGGACCGGATCGGGGAGGTGCTGCCGGGGGAGGAGACCTTCACCGTGCCCGCTGGCTTCGACCCGGTCGCCCAGGTGACCCGCTCGCTGGCCCGCGTCCCGTACGCCCACGACGTCGAGGTGCTGCTCGAGGCCGACCTGGCCGCCGCGCGACGCCGCCTGCCGCCCAGCGTGGCCGAGCTGAGCGCGACCGACGGCGGCGTACTACTGCGCGCCCGCGCGGAGAGCCTGGCCGGGATGGCCCATCTGCTCGCGGGGCTGGGCTGGCCGTTCACCGTCGTACGCCCCGAGGCCCTGCGCGCCGAGGTCGCCGCGCACGCTCGAGGGCTGGCCGCGTGGGCGGCCCGGGCGCCCGGGTGATCCCGCCCCGGGGGCGGCCCGCGCGGTCCCGCCCCGGCGCGGGAACGGGTGGCCACGAAGTGGACAGTTCCCCCCTCGGATCGGGCGGCTGGACTAGGCTGCCGGCGATGGACGAGGTGACCCGGATCCCGGTCGGCGGCGAGCGCCCGTACGACGTGCTGGTGGGACGCGACCTGCTCGACGCGCTGCCCGGGCTGCTGCCGGACGCGACCCGGGTGGCCGTGCTGCACGCGCACCCACTGAAGGAACTGGCGGACGCGATCGGCGGGCGGCTGCGCGCCGCCGGCGTCGCACCGCTGCTGATCGAGGTGCCGGACGCCGAGGCGGGCAAGCGCATCGACGTGGCGGCGACCTGCTGGGACCGGCTGGGCGAGGCGGGTTTCACCCGTACCGACGCGGTGGTGGGCGTCGGTGGCGGCGCGGTGACCGACCTGGCCGGCTTCGTCGCGGCCTGCTGGCTGCGGGGGGTGCGCTGGGTTCCGGTGGCGACCTCGCTGTTGGGCATGGTCGACGCGGCGGTGGGCGGCAAGACCGGGATCAACACCGCCGCCGGCAAGAACCTGGTCGGGGCGTTCCACCCGCCGGTCGGCGTCCTCGCCGACCTGACGACGCTGGACAGCCTCCCGCAGGCCGACCTCGCCGCCGGTCTGGCCGAGGTGGTCAAGTGCGGCTTCATCGCCGACCCGGTGATCCTCGACCTGGTGGAGCGGGACCGGGCGGCGGCCACCGACCCGACCGGCCCGGTGACCCGCGAGCTGATCGAGCGGGCGATCCGGGTGAAGTCCGACGTGGTCTCGGGCGACCTGCGTGAGTCGGGCGTGCGGGAGGTGCTCAACTACGGTCACACCCTGGCCCACGCCATCGAGAAGGCGGAGGACTACCGCTGGCGGCACGGCCACGCGGTGTCGGTCGGCGTCGTCTACGCCGGTGAGTTGGCCCGACTGGCCGGGCGGCTGGACGCCCCCACCGCCGAGCGGCACCGGACGGCCATGGCGGCGCTCGGCCTGCCCACCAGCTATCCCGCGCAGGCCTGGCCCGGACTGCTCGCCACGATGCGGGTGGACAAGAAGGCCCGGGGCAACCAGCTGCGTTTCGTCGTGCTGGACGGGCTGGCCCGGCCGGCGATCCTGGAGGGCCCGGACGACGAGCTGCTGGAGGCGGCCTACCGCGAGGTGGCCGCGTGAAGGTCCACGTGCTGAACGGCCCGAACCTGGGCCGGCTCGGCACCCGGCAGCCGGACGTCTACGGGGCGACCAGCTACGCGGACCTGGTGGCGCTCTGCGAGTCGACCGGGCGGGAGCTGGGCCTGGACGTGACGGTCCGGCAGACCGACGCCGAGCACGAGCTGCTGGGCTGGCTGCACGCCGCCGCCGCCGAGGGCACCGCAGTGGTCCTCAACCCCGCCGCCTGGTCGCACTACTCGTACGCGGTCCGGGACGCCTGCGCCATGCTGCGCGGGCCGCTGGTCGAGGTGCACATCTCCAACATCCACGCCCGCGAGGAGTTCCGGCACCACTCCGTGGTGTCGGCGGTGGCGACCGGGGTGATCTGCGGCCTCGGCGTCGACGGCTACCGCCTGGCCCTGCACCACCTGGCCGCCCAGATCCGCTGACCCCCGGTTGCCCTCCCCGCTCCCGCCCGTCCCGCTCGCCCGCACTGCCCGTCCCGCCCGTCCCGCCCGTCCCGCCCGTCGCGTGCGGGAGCGGCGAGATGAGTGCCGGTGGCGCGCTCTGCGCTCCAGCCGTCGTGACGGTGAGTGACATCTCCCTTCGTTACTGCCGGTTACCGCCGCTGCGGCTCGTGCTCCCTGCCCCTCCGGCGCTTTGCTCTGCATCCGAATTCGCACCACCGGTCTGAGCTGGGATTTCTTGTCGACGGCGAATCGCTGCCGGAGGCGACAAAGTGACCATGCGTAACTGGTGCCTCCATGGGTGCAGAGCAAAGGGAGCGTGGAGGGGTTCTGCTGGGGAGCGTGGCGGCTTACGGAGTGTGAGCGCCGACGTGGGTTGTCGCCGGTAACCCCGCAAGGTGGCTGGGCCGGCGCGGTGACGGTGGGGCGCGGCGGAAGGCGTCGCGAGCGGGCGGCGAGCGGGCGGCGGGAGAGTGGCGGAAGGGAGGTGGAAGGGCGGCGGGAAGCGGCGGACAGCGGCGTTCGACGCAACTAGTAGACTTGCCAGGTCTGTCCGCCAATTGATGATCAAGGCAGGAAATGGCCACCACCAACGACCTGAAGAACGGCCTGGTACTCAACCTCGACGGAGAGCTTTGGGCCGTCGTCGAGTTCCAGCACGTCAAGCCCGGTAAGGGTGGTGCGTTCGTGCGTACCACGCTGAAGAACGTGCTGTCCGGCAAGGTGGTCGACAAGACCTTCAACGCGGGCACCAAGGTCGAGACCGCGACCGTGGACAAGCGCACCATGCAGTACCTCTACGCCGACGGCGAGGACTACGTCTTCATGGACCTGGAGACGTTCGACCAGATCAACGTGCCGGGTGCCACCGTCGGTGACGCGGCGAACTACCTGCTGCCCGAGGCTGAGGCGACCGTGGCCACCCACGAGGGTGTCCCGCTCTACATCGAGCTTCCGACCAGCGTCGTGCTGGAAGTCACCTACACCGAGCCGGGCCTGCAGGGCGACCGGTCGACCGGCGGCAACAAGCCGGCCACCGTCGAGACCGACGCGACGGTCCAGGTGCCGCTCTTCATCACCACCGGCGAGAAGATCAAGGTCGACACCCGCGACGGCCGTTACCTCGGCCGCGCCTGATGGCCGAGGGTCCCAAGCAGCAGATGCCTGCGCGCCGCAAGGCGCGTAAGCGGGCGCTGGACGTGCTCTTCGAGGCCGACCTGCGGGACCGCCCGCCGGTCGAGGTGCTCGCCGGCTACATCGAGCGGATCGAGAAGCCCCGACCCGAGCACCTGGGATACGCGGTGAGCCTCGTCGAGGGCGTCGCCGCCCACCTCGACCGGATCGACGAGGTGATCGCCAGCTACGCCGAGGGGTGGACGCTGGACCGGATGCCGGCGGTCGACCGCAACCTCGCCCGGATCGCGGTCTACGAGCTGCTCTACGTCGACGAGATCGACGACGCGGTGGCCATCAGCGAGGCCGTCGAACTGGCCCGGCAGATGTCGACCGACGACTCGCCGCGCTTCCTCAACGGCATCCTCGGCCGCATCGCCGAGTACGCCACCCGCTGACGCGGCGCACGTCACACCCGGGCGTGCGTCACAGCCGGCCTGCTCAACAGGCGGGACGCGACACGAACGACGACGAGAGGGGCCCGTGCCGTCCGGCACGGGCCCCTCTCGCGTTCCTGGTCAGCTGGCGAAGAACGCCCGCGGGTCGGCGACCAGCACGCCGTGCTCGGTGAGCCGCTCGATCAGGCCGGACGGCGAGGCGTCGTACACGATCGCGAGCGCGCGCAGGTCGTCGGCGCGGATGGAGAGCACGCGGCCGTTGTAGTCACCGCGCTGCTGCTGGATCGCACGCGCGTACCGGGCGACGTAGGCGAGGTCCTCGGAGGCCTCGTCGTAGAGCCGCTCCAGGTCCAGGACGATCTTGCTGGTGGGCTCGTGGCGAACCCCGCTGCCGTCGGGCAGCAGCTCCGAGACGGGAACACGGTAGAAGTCGGCAAGCTCGGCCAGGCGCGACACCGTGACGGCGCGGTCGCCGCGCTCGTAGGAGCCGACCACCACCGCCTTCCACCGCCCGTTCGACTTCTCCTCCACGCCCTGCAGGGACAGGCCCTGCTGCTGACGGATGGAGCGCAGGCGGGCGCCCAGAGACTTGGCGTATTCAGAGGGCATTAAACACTCCCAGTGCTGCTCGGGGTTCTCCCAGGGGTCGCTACGGAGCGTGACGGTACGGGGATTGGTACAACTGGTCAAGTGGTCGTGACCTTACCGTTGGGATCACCGGGGGAGTTGTCCCCATTTCGCCGGGCTGACCAGGGGGTCAGTGGCCGGCGACGGTCAGTGCGGTGACCACTGGTAACGTGGCGGGAAGCCCCGGTCCGGGCCGCTCGCGTCCCGGTACCGGCATCCGACGTCCTTTAACGACCCGTCCCGTGAGGCGGGGAAGGAGGTCCGCCGTGGCCTACCCACCTGCTGCCCAGTCGTCGCCGCCGCGACAACCCTCGGTGAAGGTGATCCTCGCCAGCGCCGACGTCCAGCGCGTGGTCGACCGCATCGCCCACCAGATCCTGGAGAAGACCCAGGGCGCCGCGAACACGGTGCTGCTGGGCATCCCCACCCGGGGCGCCCCGCTCGCGAAGCGGCTCGCCGCCCGGATCAGCACCTTCGAGGACGTGACCGTCCCGGTCGGCGTGCTCGACATCACCCTCTACCGCGACGACCTGCGCCGGCACGCCACCCGCGCGGTCGGGCCGACCCAGGTGCCGCCCGGCGGCATCGACGGCAAGCGGGTCGTCCTCGTCGACGACGTGCTCTTCTCCGGCCGCACGGTGCGGGCCGCGCTCGACGCGCTCAACGACGTCGGGCGGCCGGCGTCCGTCCAGCTCGCCGTCCTGGTCGACCGCGGCCACCGCGAGCTGCCGATCCGCGCCGACTACGTCGGCAAGAACATCCCGACGTCCCTGGCGGAGAGCGTGAAGGTCACCCTCGCGGAGACCGACGGTACCGACGAGGTCAGGTTGTACGGGGGGACTCCCTCATGATCAGGCACCTGCTCTCCGGTGCCGACCTGGACGCCGCCACCGCCACCGAGATCCTGGACACGGCCGCCGAGATGGCCACGGTCGCCGGCCGGGAGGTGAAGAAGCTCCCCGCGCTGCGTGGGCGCACCGTGGTGAACCTCTTCTACGAGGACTCCACCCGCACCCGGATCTCCTTCGAGGCGGCGGCGAAGCGGCTCAGCGCTGACGTGATCAACTTTTCGGCCAAGGGCTCCAGCGTGACCAAGGGCGAGAGCCTGAAGGACACCGCGCTGACCCTCCAGGCGATGGGGGCCGACGCCGTGGTCGTCCGGCACCCCGCCTCCGGCGCCCCGCACCGGCTCGCCGACTGGGTCGACGGCTCGGTGGTCAACGCCGGCGACGGCACCCACGAGCACCCGACCCAGGCGCTGCTCGACGCGTACACGATGCGCTCCCGGCTGGGGCGGCTGGCCGGCCTGTCGGTCGCGGTCGTCGGGGACGTCCTGCACAGCCGGGTGGCCCGCTCGAACGTCCTGCTGCTGTCCACGCTCGGCGCCAAGGTGACCCTGGTCGGGCCGCCGACACTGATCCCCGTCCACATCGCGCAGGCGCTCGCGCCCGGCACCGACGTCTCCTACGACCTCGACGCGGTGCTGCCGCAGTCGGACGTGGTGATGATGCTGCGGGTGCAGCGCGAGCGGATGAACGCCTCCTACTTCCCGTCCGCCCGCGAGTACGCCCGCCGCTACGGCCTGGACGGCCCGCGGATGCGCCGGCTGCCCGAGCACGCGATCGTCATGCACCCCGGACCGATGAACCGGGGGATGGAGATCACGCCCGAGGTGGCCGACTCGCCCCGCTCCACCATCGTCGAACAGGTCGCCAACGGGGTCTCCGTGCGGATGGCCGTCCTCTATCTGCTGCTCGGGGGGAACAACCGGTGAGCTCGTACCTGATCTCCAACGTCAGCGTCGTCGGCGCCGCGCCGACCGACGTGCTGATCCGCGACGGCGTCGTCGCGGCCGTCGGCGCCGGGCTGGACGCGCCCGAGGCGACCGTCGTCGACGGCACCGGGCTGGTCGCGCTGCCCGGCCTCGTCGATTTGCACACCCACCTGCGCGAGCCCGGCCGGGAGGACGCCGAGACCGTCGAGTCCGGGTCCCGGGCGGCGGCGCTCGGTGGCTACACCGCGGTCTGCGCGATGGCCAACACCTCGCCGGTGGCCGACACCGCCGGCGTGGTCGAGCAGGTCTGGCGCCTCGGCCGGGAGGCCGGGCTGGTGGACGTGCAGCCGATCGGGGCGGTCACCGTCGGCCTGGCCGGCGAGCACCTCGCCGAGCTGGGCGCGATGGCCGACTCGGCGGCCCGGGTACGGATCTTCTCCGACGACGGGCACTGCGTCGCCGACCCGAGGCTGATGCGCCGGGCGCTGGAGTACGTGAAGGCGTTCGACGGGATCATCGCCCAGCACGCCGAGGAGCCCCGGCTCACCGAGGGCGCGCAGATGCACGAGGGCGAGGTCTCGACCCGGCTCGGCCTGACCGGCTGGCCGGCGGTCGCCGAGGAGGCGATCATCGCCCGGGACGTGCTGCTCGCCGAGCACGTCGGCAGCCGCCTGCACGTGTGCCACGTCTCCACCGCCGGCAGCGTGGAGGTGCTGCGCCAGGCCAAGGCCCGGGGCGTCCGGGTCACCGCCGAGGTCACCCCGCACCACCTGCTACTCACCGACTCCCGGGCCGAGACCTACGACCCGGTCTACAAGGTCAACCCGCCGCTGCGCACCGCGGCCGACGTCGCGGCGCTGCGGGCGGCCCTGGTCGAGGGCGTGATCGACATCGTCGCCACCGACCACGCCCCGCACGCGGTGGAGGACAAGGAGTGCGAGTGGGCGTACGCCCGGCCGGGCATGCTCGGCCTGGAGACGGCGCTGTCGATCGCCCTCGACGTGCTCGGCCCGCAGTGGGACCTGATCGCCGAGCGGATGTCGCGCACCCCGGCCCGGATCGCCGGGCTGGAGGGGCACGGCCTCGACCCGGCGCCCGGCGTGCCGGCGAACCTGACCCTGGTCGACCCGGCCGCCCGCCGCACCATCGAGCCGGCGGAGCTGGCCAGCCGTAGCCGCAACACCCCGTACGCCCGCATGACGCTGCCGGGTCGCATCGTGGCGACCTTCCTGCGCGGCGAGCCGACGGTCCTGGACGGAAAGGCTGTTCTATGACGAAGCGGAGGCCCGCGATCCTCGTGCTGGAGGACGGGCGCACGTTCCACGGTGAGGCGTACGGCAGCGTCGGGGAGACCTTCGGCGAGGCGGTCTTCAACACCGGCATGACCGGCTACCAGGAGACGTTGACCGACCCGTCCTACCACCGTCAGGTGGTGGTGCAGACCGCCCCGCACATCGGCAACACCGGCGTCAACGGCGAGGACGACGAGTCGGGCCGCATCTGGGTCGCCGGCTACGTGGTCCGCGACCCGGCCCGGATCGGCTCTAACTGGCGCGCCACCGGCGGGCTGGAGGAGCGGCTGACCGCCGAGGGCGTGGTCGGCATCAGCGGCGTGGACACCCGGGCGCTGACCCGGCACCTGCGCGAGCGCGGCGCCATGCGGGTCGGCATCTCCAGCGTCGAGACCGACCCGCGGGCGCTGCTGGCCCGGGTGCGGCAGGCCCCGGAGATGGTCGGCGCGGACCTCTCCGCCGAGGTCACCACCGAGAAGCCGTACGTGGTGGCGGCCGAGGGCGAGCACCGGTTCACGGTCGCCGCGCTGGACCTGGGCATCAAGCGCAACGTCCCGCGCCGGCTCGCCGCGCGGGGCGTCACCACCCACGTGCTCCCGGCCGGCTCCACCATCGACGACCTGCTCGCCACCGGCGCGGACGCGGTCTTCTTCTCGCCCGGCCCGGGCGACCCGGCCACCGCCGACGCGCCGGTGGCCCTGGCGCGGGAGGTGCTGCGCCGGCGGGTGCCGCTGTTCGGCATCTGCTTCGGCAGCCAGATCCTCGGCCGGGCGCTCGGCTTCGGCACCTACAAGCTCGGCTACGGCCACCGGGGCATCAACCAGCCGGTGCTCGACCGGGTCACCGGCAAGGTCGAGGTGACCAGCCACAACCACGGCTTCGCCGTCCAGGTGCCGGGCGCCGTGGCCGGGGCGGTCGTCCCCGACCAGGTGATCGAGACCGAGTTCGGTGGCGTCCAGGTGTCACACGTCTGCCTCAATGACAACGTGGTCGAGGGGCTGCGGGCGAAGGACGTGCCCGCCTTCACCGTCCAGTACCACCCGGAGGCGGCGGCCGGCCCGCACGACGCGGACTACCTCTTCGACCGCTTCGCCGAGCTCATCGAGGGCCGGACCCAGAGCGAGGGGCGCACACATGCCTAAGCGGACCGATCTCAAGCACATCCTGGTGATCGGCTCCGGGCCGATCGTGATCGGGCAGGCCTGCGAGTTCGACTACTCCGGCACCCAGGCCTGCAGGGTGCTGCGCAGCGAGGGGATCCGGGTCAGCCTGGTCAACTCGAACCCGGCGACGATCATGACGGACCCCGAGTTCGCCGACGCCACGTACGTCGAGCCGATCACCCCGGAGTTCGTCGAGCTGGTGATCGCCAAGGAGCGCCCCGACGCGATCCTGCCCACCCTCGGCGGGCAGACCGCGCTGAACACCGCGGTCGCCCTGCACGAGGCCGGCGTGCTCGACAAGTACGGCGTGGAGCTGATCGGCGCCAACATCGAGGCGATCAACCGCGGCGAGGACCGGCAGCTGTTCAAGGACATCGTCGCCAAGGCCGGCGTACGCCTGGGTGTCGACGACCCGGCGGGCCTGGTGCCCCGCTCCCGGGTCTGCCACTCGATGGCGGAGGTCGAGGCGACGGTCGCCGAACTGGGCCTGCCGGTGGTGATCCGGCCGTCGTTCACCATGGGCGGCCTCGGCTCCGGCATGGCGCACACCCCGGAGGACCTGGCTCGCATCGCCGGCGACGGGTTGGCCGCCAGCCCGGTGCACGAGGTGCTCATCGAGGAGAGCGTGCTCGGCTGGAAGGAGTACGAGCTCGAACTGATGCGCGACCGGCACGACAACGTCGTGGTGGTCTGCTCGATCGAGAACGTCGACCCGATGGGCGTGCACACCGGCGACAGCGTCACCGTCGCCCCGGCCATGACGCTCACCGACCGTGAGTACCAGCAGCTGCGCGACCTGGGTATCGCGGTGCTGCGCGAGGTCGGGGTGGACACCGGCGGCTGCAACATCCAGTTCGCCGTCAACCCGGCCGACGGCCGGATCGTGGTGATCGAGATGAACCCCCGGGTGTCCCGGTCGTCGGCGCTGGCCTCGAAGGCCACCGGCTTTCCGATCGCGAAGATCGCCGCGAAGCTGGCCATCGGCTACACCCTCGACGAGATCCCCAACGACATCACCCTGAAGACCCCGGCGGCGTTCGAGCCGACCCTGGACTACGTGGTGGTGAAGATCCCCCGGTTCGCGTTCGAGAAGTTCCCGGGCGCCGACCCGGAGCTGACCACCACCATGAAGTCCGTCGGCGAGGCGATGAGCCTGGGCCGCAACTTCAGCGAGGCGCTGAACAAGGCGATGCGGTCGCTGGAGACGAAGGCGGGCGGGTTCTGGACGCTGCCCGACCCGGCCGGCGCGACGAAGGAGAACACCCTCGACGCGCTGCGGATGCCGCACGACGGCCGGCTCTACACCGTCGAGCGGGCGCTGCGCCTCGGCGCGTCGATCGCCGAGGTCACCGCCGCGTCCGGCGGGATCGACCCCTGGTTCCTGGACCAGGTCGCCGCCCTCGTCGAGCTGCGCGCGGAGATCGTGGACGCCCCGGTGCTCGACGCCGAGCTGCTGCGCCGCGCCAAGCGGGCCGGCCTGTCGGACCGGCAGCTGGCCGCGCTGCGTCCGGAGCTGGCTGCCGAGGACGGCGTACGGACGCTGCGGCATCGCCTCGACGTCCGCCCGGTCTACAAGACGGTGGACACCTGCGCCGCCGAGTTCGAGGCGACCACGCCCTACCACTACTCGACGTACGACCAGGAGACGGAGGTCGTGCCGTCGGCCCGGCCGAAGGTGATGATCCTGGGTTCCGGGCCGAACCGGATCGGCCAGGGCATCGAGTTCGACTACTCGTGCGTGCACGCGGTACAGGCGCTGCGAAGCGCGCCGATCGGCGGGGCGGCGGGCTCCGGCTACGAGACCGTGATGGTCAACTGCAACCCGGAGACCGTCTCCACCGACTACGACACCGCCGACCGGCTCTACTTCGAGCCGCTGACCTTCGAGGACGTGCTGGAGGTCTGGCACGCCGAGGACTCCTCCGGCAGGGCGGCCGGCGGGCCGGGCGTGGTCGGGGTGATCGTCCAGCTCGGCGGGCAGACCCCGCTGGGCCTGGCGCAGCGCCTGAAGGACGCGGGCGTGCCGGTCGTCGGCACCTCGCCGGAGTCGATCCACCTGGCCGAGGAGCGGGGCGCGTTCGGGGCGGTGCTGGCCCGGGCCGGGCTGCGCGCGCCGGCGCACGGCATGGCCACCTCGTACGACGAGGCGAAGGCGATCGCCGACGAGATCGGCTACCCGGTGCTGGTCCGGCCGTCGTACGTGCTGGGCGGGCGGGGCATGGAGATCGTCTACGACGACGCCACGCTGCGTGACTACATCGGGCGGGCCACGGAGATCTCGCCGGACCACCCGGTGCTGGTCGACCGCTTCCTCGACGACGCCATCGAGATCGACGTGGACGCGCTCTGCGACGCGGACGGGGAGGTCTACCTCGGCGGGGTGATGGAGCACATCGAGGAGGCCGGCATCCACTCCGGCGACTCGTCCTGCGCGCTGCCGCCGATCACCCTGGCGGGCTCGCACGTGGCCCAGGTGCGCCGCTACACCGAGGCGATCGCCCGGGGCGTCGGCGTGCGGGGCCTGCTCAACGTGCAGTACGCGCTGAAGGACGACGTGCTCTACGTGCTGGAGGCGAACCCCCGCGCGTCCCGGACGGTGCCCTTCGTCTCCAAGGCGACGGCGGTGCCGCTGGCGAAGGCGGCGGCCCGGATCGCGCTGGGTGCCACCATCGCCGAGCTGCGCGCCGAAGGGCTGCTCCCGGCGACCGGGGACGGCGGTTCGCTGCCGGCCGGCGCCCCGATCGCAGTCAAGGAGGCGGTGCTGCCGTTCAAGCGGTTCCGCACCCCCACCGGCAAGGGCGTGGACTCGCTGCTCGGCCCGGAGATGAAGTCCACGGGCGAGGTGATGGGCATCGACACCGCCTTCGGGCACGCCTTCGCCAAGTCGCAGTCGGCCGCGTACGGCTCGCTGCCGACCGCCGGGAAGATCTTCGTCTCGGTCGCCAACCGGGACAAGCGCGGCATGATCTTCCCGATCAAGCGCCTGGCCGACCTGGGGTTCGAGATCGTCGCCACCACCGGCACGGCGGAGGTGCTGCGCCGGCACGGCATCGCCTGCGAGCAGATCCGCAAGCACTACGAGTCCGGCGGGGGCGAGGACGCGGTGTCGCTGATCCTCGGCGGCGACGTGGCGCTGGTGATCAACACTCCGCAGGGCTCGGGCGCGAGCGCCCGCTCGGACGGCTACGAGATCCGCAGCGCCGCCGTCACGGCGGACATCCCGTGCATCACCACGGTGCCGGGTGCGGCGGCGGCGGTGATGGGCATCGAGGCGCGGATCCGGGGCGACATGCAGGTCCGCCCGCTCCAGGAGCTGCACGCCGCCCTCCGAGCCGCCGAATGACCCCCCACCCCCACCGCCCGCACCCGTACGCGTTGATCATGAAGTTGTTGTCGGCCGGCACGGCGTGTCGCGGCGACAACTTCATGATCGACGGGGGTGGTCGGTCGTGATGTTCGAGCGGGTGGTCCGGCCGGGGTTGTTCCGGATCGGCGGCGGGGACGCCGAGGCGGCGCACGAGTGGACGTTGCGGCGGCTGGCGGGGTTGTCCCGCCGGCCGGCGGCGCTGGGGGTGTTGCGGGCCCGGTACGCCGTGCGGGCGCCGCGGCGGGTGTTCGGCGTCGAGTTCCCCAACCCGGTGGGGTTGGCCGCCGGGATGGACAAGGACGGCGCGGCCCTGCCGGCCTGGCCGGCGCTGGGCTTCGGCTTCGTCGAGGTCGGCACGGTCACCGCGCACCCACAGCCGGGTAATCCCCGGCCCCGGCTGTTCCGGCTGCCCGGCAGCGAGGCCGTGGTCAACCGGATGGGCTTCAACAACGCCGGCGCCGAGGCCCTCGCGGCCCGGCTCGCTGCGCTGCCGCGCCCGATCGGCGTGCCGCTGGGCATCTCGCTCGGCAAGTCCAAGGTGACCCCGCTGGACGAGGCGGTGGCGGACTACCAGGCGTCCTACCGGGCGCTGCGCGGGCACGGCGACTACTTCGCGGTCAACGTCTCCTCGCCGAACACCCCGGGGCTGCGCTCCCTGCAGGACCGGGCGCACCTAGACGCCATCCTGGCGGCGCTGGTGGGGGAGAAGCCGGTGCTGGTGAAGATCGCCCCGGACCTCACCGAGCCGGCGATCGCCGAGCTGCTGGAGGTCTGCCTGGCCCGGGGCGCGGCCGGGGTGATCGCCACGAACACCACGCTGGCCCGCGACGGCCTCGCCCCGGCGGACCGGGCGCGCGGCGCGGAGACCGGCGGCCTGTCGGGGCGCCCGCTCGCCGACCGCGCCCGCGAGGTGGTCGCCTTCGTGCACCGGGAGGCCGGCGGGCGGCTGCCGGTGATCGGCGTCGGGGGCATCGTGGACCCGGACGCGGCGGCCCGGATGTTCGACGCCGGCGCCGCCCTGGTGCAGCTCTACACCGGCTTCATCTATCGCGGCCCGGCCCTGGTCCGCGCCGCCGCCCGCGCCACGGGGACGGGCGGGTGAGCCCCGAGGAGATCCTGGCCGCCGACCGGGCGCACGTGTGGCACCCGTACGCGGCCCTGCCGCCGGCGAGCGCGCCCTACGTGGTGGAGGGCGCGGCGGGCGTACGGCTGCGGCTGGCCGACGGCCGGGAACTGGTCGACGGGATGTCGTCGTGGTGGGCGGCGATCCACGGCTACCGGCACCCGGTGCTCGACGCGGCCGTGACCGACCAGCTCGGCCGGATGAGCCACGTGATGTTCGGCGGGCTCACCCACGAGCCCGCGGTCCGCCTGGCGGCCACGCTGGTCGAGCTGGCCCCGGACGGGCTGGAGCACGTCTTCCTGGCCGACTCCGGCTCGGTCGGCGTCGAGGTCGCGATCAAGATGTGCCTGCAGTACCAGCGGGCCGCCGGCCGGCCGGAGCGCCGCCGGCTGGGCACCTGGCGGGGCGGCTACCACGGCGACACGTTCCACCCGATGAGCGTCTGCGACCCCGAGGGCGGCATGCACCACCTCTGGGGCGACGTGCTGCCCCGGCAGGTCTTCGCCCCCGTGCCGCCCGGCGGCTTCGACACCCCGCCCGAGCCGGCCTACGAGGCGGCCCTGGTGGAGGCGGTCGAGCGGCACGCCCACGAGCTGGCCGCGGTCGTCGTCGAGCCGGTGGTCCAGGGCGCCGGCGGGATGCGCTTCCACCACCCGCACTACCTGCGGGTGCTGCGCGAGGTGACCCGGGCGCACGGCGTGCTGCTGGTCTTCGACGAGATCGCCACCGGCTTCGGCCGCACGGGCACGATGTTCGCCGCCGAGCACGCCGGGGTGGTGCCCGACGTGATGTGCGTGGGCAAGGCGCTCACCGGCGGGTACCTGACGCTGGCCGCCACGCTCTGCACGGCGGAGGTCGCCCGGGGCATCTCCGCCGGCGGGGTGCTGGCGCACGGCCCGACGTTCATGGGCAACCCGCTGGCCTGTGCGGTCGCCAACGCCTCCCTCGGCCTGCTGCGGGCCGGCGACTGGGCGGGGCGGGTGGCGAGGGTGCAGGCGGGCCTGCGGGCCGGCCTGGAGCCGTTGCGCGGCGCCCCGGGGGTGGCCGACGTGCGGGTGCTCGGCGCGATCGGCGTGGTCCAGCTGGACCACGAGGTGGACCTGCCCGCCGCCACCGCCGCGGCGGTCGCCGAGGGGGTCTGGCTGCGGCCGTTCCGCGACCTGGTCTACACCATGCCGCCGTACGTCACCGACGACGCCGACCTGGCCCGGATCGCCGCCGGGGTCGCCGCCGCGGTGCGGGCCGGCTGAGCCGCCGGTCACGGTCCGGCGGGAGTACGCGGGCGCGCGCCCGCGACAGGAGCGTGCCCGGCGGCGGACGCCCCGGGTGCCGAGGAGAGGGAGAGAACCGGATGGAGAGCTTCGGCGCCCGCCTGCACCGGGCCGTCACCGAGCGGGGTCCGCTCTGCGTCGGCATCGACCCGCACCCGGGGCTGCTGGCCCGCTGGGGGCTCGACGACGACATCCGGGGGCTTGACCGGTTCGCCCGGACGGTCACGGACGCCCTCGGTGACCGGGTCGCGGTGATCAAGCCCCAGTCAGCCTTTTTCGAGCGGTTCGGCTCGAAAGGTGTCGCGATTCTTGAGTCAACTATCCGACAGTTACGCGATGCCGGCTCGCTCGTTCTGCTGGACGTCAAGCGCGGCGACATCGGCTCGACCGTCGCCGCGTACGCCTCGGCGTACCTCGATCCATCCAGCCTGATCCATGTGGACGCGGTGACGGCGAGCCCGTACCTCGGTGTCGGCGCGCTCGCGCCGATGTTCGAACTGGCCGCCGAGCACGGCGGCGGGGTCTTCGTGCTGGCGCTCACCTCCAACCCCGAGGGCGCCGCCGTGCAGCGCGCGCGCACCGCCGACGGACGCACCGTCGCGCAGACCGTCATCGACGAGATTTCCCAGCTCAACGCGGGTGCGCAGCCGCTCGGCAGCATCGGGCTGGTGGTCGGCGCGACCATCGGCGACACCGGTCACGACCTGTCCGCCGTGAACGGTCCGCTGCTCGCTCCGGGCCTCGGCGCGCAGGGCGCCACGGCGGCCGATCTGCGCGTCGTCTTCGGCTCCGCCCTGCCCGCGGTGCTGCCCTCGTACTCCCGTGAGGTGCTGGGCGCGGGCCCGGATCCGGACGCGCTGCGGGCCGCCGCCGACCGCGCCCTGACCGGCTGCCGGGCGGCCCTCGCCGCTGGTGACTGACTGACGGCTCGGTCACCTTTGTGAAGATCATCGCGCGTCCACGTTGCCGAATGCGCCGTCGACCGCTAGTTTTCCCCGCGCTGGGAACCACGGACCCCTTGGTTCACAGCGACACCACGTTTCACAGATGCGGCGGTGCGTCCCGCCCGTCGCGATAGGGACCTGAGGAGAACTGGTGCCGCTCCCGTCACTGACCCCCGAACAGCGCGCTGCCGCGCTGGAGAAGGCCGCGGAGATCCGCAAGGCCCGTGCTGAGCTGAAGGAGCAGCTCAAGCAGGGCAAGACCACCCTCGGAGCCGTCCTCGAGCGTGCCGAGTCCGACGATGTCGTCGGCAAGCTCAAGGTCTCCGCCGTGCTGCAGGCGATGCCGGGTATCGGCAAGATCCGGGCCACCCAGATCATGGAGAAGCTCAAGATCGCCGACAGCCGTCGCCTGCGTGGCCTCGGCGAGCAGCAGCGCAAGGCACTGCTTGGAGAGTTCGCCGCCAACTGAGGCTGGCTGCGTGTAGAAACAAGCAGTGAGCACGGATGACGAGGCGCGCCCGGCGGCTCGGCTCACTGTCCTGGCGGGGCCTTCGGGCTCCGGCACGGAGAGTGTCGTCGAGCGCGTCCGGGCGCGTTCTCCGTCCGTGTGGGTTCCGGTGCCGGCCACCACGCGTTCCCGCCGGGAGGGCGAGCTGGACGGCGTCGACCGGCTCTTCCTGACCCTCGCCGAGTTCGACCGGATGGTCGCCGCCGGGGAGCTGCTGGAGTGGAGCCGGGCCGGGCCGTACCGGCGCGGCACCCCCCTCGAACCGTTGCGCGCCCGGCTCGCCGCCGGGCAGCCGGTGCTGATCGGTCTCGACCTGGCCGGCGCGCTGCTGGTCCGGGCGGTGCTGCCCGACGCCCGGCTGGTGCTGCTGCACCCGCCGGGGAACCTCCCCCCGCAGGCCACCCCGGCCGCCTTCGAACACACCCTCGCGCACGACCTCACCGGGCGGGTCGTCGACGAGCTGGTAGGCTTGTCAGGTTCTTCTTTCCTGGCTCCGGCGCCACCGCACATGCGCGGTTGACCGCCAGCACTGCCAAGCGCGGTGCGATAGACGCAGAGGTTAATTCGTGGGATCCATCGCAAACCCCGAAGGCATCACCAACCCGCCGATCGACGAGCTCCTCGAGAAGACGACCTCGAAGTACGCGCTGGTGATCTTCGCCGCCAAGCGCGCGCGCCAGGTCAACGCCTACTACAGCCAGCTCGGTGAGGGTCTGCTGGAATACGTCGGCCCGCTGGTCGAGACCACGCCGCAGGAGAAGCCCCTCTCCATCGCCATGCGCGAGATCAACGCGGGCCTGCTCACCGCCGAGCCGACCGACCAGCCGTAATCCGCCCCGCGCCGATGTCCCCTCGGATCGTCCTCGGGGTCGGCGGCGGCATCGCCGCCTACAAGGCGTGCGAGCTGCTGCGGCTCTTCACCGAGTCGGGCCACCAGGTCCGGGTCGTGCCGACCGCGTCGGCGTTGCGCTTCGTCGGGGCCCCGACCTGGGCGGCGCTCTCCGGCCAGCCCGTCGCCGACGACGTCTGGTCGGACGTGCACGAGGTGCCGCACGTCCGACTCGGTCAGCAGGCCGACCTGGTGGTGGTCGCGCCGGCCACCGCCGACCTGCTGGCCAAGGCCGCCCACGGCCTCGCCGACGACCTGCTCACCAACACGCTGCTGACCGCCCGCTGCCCGGTCGTGCTGGCCCCGGCCATGCACACCGAGATGTGGGAGCACCCGGCCACCGTCGCCAACGTCGCGACGCTGCGCTCCCGGGGCGTGCGCGTCGTCGAGCCCGCCGTCGGCCGGCTCACCGGCGCCGACACCGGCAAGGGCCGGCTGCCCGACCCGGCGGAGATCTTCGCGGTCGCCCGCCGGGCCCTCGCACGGGGCGTCGGGGCCCCCGCCGACCTCGCCGGCCGGCACGTGGTGGTGACCGCCGGCGGCACCCGCGAGCCCCTCGACCCGGTCCGCTTCCTGGGTAACCGCTCCTCGGGCAAGCAGGGCTACGCCTTCGCCCGCTGCGCGGTGGCCCGGGGCGCCCGGGTCACCCTGATCTCGGCCAACGTCTCGCTGCCCGACCCCGCCGGCGTCGACCTGGTCCGCGTCGGCACCACGGGCGAGCTGCGCGACGCCACGCTCGCGGCGGCGGCAGACGCCGACGCGGTGGTGATGGCGGCGGCTCCGGCCGATTTCCGTCCCGCGACCTACGCGCCTGGCAAAATCAAGAAGTCGGACGACGGCAGCGCGCCCACCATCGAGCTCGTCACCAACCCGGACATCGCGGCCGAGCTGGGCCGGCGCCGTCGACCGGAGCAGGTGCTGGTGGTGTTCGCCGCGGAGACGGGCGACGCCGAGGCCAACGGCCGGGCCAAGCTCGCCCGCAAGCGGGCGGACCTCGTCGTGATCAACGAGGTCGGTTCCGACAAGGTCTTCGGCGCCGAGACCAACGCGGCGACGGTCATCGGCGCGGACGGTTCGGTCAGCCGGATGCCCGAGCGGTCCAAGGAGGACCTCGCCGACGGCGTCTGGGATCTCGTGGTGGCCCGGTTGCCCGGCCGTTCCTGACGGCTGGAAACGGGCACGACCGAAGAGGCCAGGCTCTGACGCGGATGACTACACTGCCGCGGAACGACTTCCACAATTTAGGAGTGCCGTGACACGCCGCCTCTTCACTTCCGAATCGGTCACGGAAGGCCACCCGGACAAGATCGCCGACCAGATCAGCGACGGCATCCTCGACGCCCTGCTCGCCGAGGACCCCCGCAGCCGCGTCGCCGTGGAGACCCTGATCACCACTGGTCAGGTGCACATCGCGGGCGAGGTGACCACCAAGGCGTACGCCGACATCCCGACCATCGTCCGCCGGACCATCCTCGACATCGGCTACGACTCGTCGAAGAAGGGCTTCGACGGCGCCTCGTGCGGCGTCAGCGTCTCCATCGGCGCCCAGTCCGAGGACATCGCGCAGGGCGTCGACAACGCCTTCGAGCTGCGTACCGGGGCGTCGGAGAGCGCGCTGGACGCCCAGGGCGCCGGCGACCAGGGCATGATGTTCGGCTTTGCCTGCTCCGAGACGCCGGAGTTGATGCCGCTGCCGATCGCCCTGGCGCACCGGCTGGCCCGGCGGCTCTCCCAGGTCCGCAAGGACGGCACGATCCCGTACCTGCGCCCCGACGGCAAGACCCAGGTCACGATCGAGTACGAGGGGCTGCGCCCCGTCCGGCTCAACACGGTCGTCGTCTCCAGCCAGCACGCGGCGGACATCTCGCTGGACTCGCTGCTCACCCCCGACGTGCGCGAGCACGTCATCGCCCCGGAGCTGGAGAGCCTCGGGCTCGACACCGAGGGCTACCGGCTGCTGGTCAACCCGACCGGCCGGTTCGAGATCGGCGGGCCGATGGGCGACGCCGGCCTCACCGGCCGCAAGATCATCGTCGACACCTACGGCGGCTACGCCCGGCACGGCGGCGGCGCGTTCTCCGGCAAGGACCCGTCGAAGGTGGACCGCTCGGCGGCGTACGCGACGCGCTGGGTGGCCAAGAACGTGGTCGCTGCCGGCCTGGCCGAGCGGTGCGAGGTCCAGGTCGCGTACGCGATCGGCAAGGCCCACCCGGTCAGCCTCTTCGTCGAGACGTTCGGCACCGAGACCGTGCCGGTCGCCTCGATCGAGAAGGCCGTCTCCGAGGTCTTCGACCTGCGCCCGGCCGCCATCATCCGGGACCTGAACCTGCTCCGCCCGATCTACCAGCAGACCGCCGCCTACGGCCACTTCGGCCGGGAGCTGCCGGACCTGACCTGGGAGAGCACCGACCGGGCCGCCGACCTCAAGTCGGCCGCGGGAGCCTGACCGGCACCAGGCGCAGCGACCGGCGACCCGCGGACGGGTCGCCGGTCGCTCGTGTCTGCGTCGACGTCCCCCTGGCCCACCTGGACCGCCCGTTCGACTACCTCGTCCCGGCCGAGCTGGACGCCGACGCCGTCCCCGGCGTACGCGTGAAGGTCCGCTTCGCGGGGCAGCTCGTCGACGGCTGGCTGCTGGAGCGGGCCGACGACTCGGGGCACACCGGTCGGCTGGCGTACCTGGAGAAGGTCGTCTCGCCCGAGCCGGTGCTCGCGCCGGAGGTCGCCCGGCTGGCCCGGGCGGTCGCGGACCGCTACGCCGGCAACCTCGCCGACGTGCTCCGCCTCGCCGTCCCGCCCCGGCACGCCCGGGTGGAGAAGGACGTCCGCGCCCGCGCCGCCGCCCCCGACGTCCCCGACGTGGAGCCTGCCGTCGCTGGCGTGGGTCCCGCCGTCGCCGACGTGGACTCCGCCGTCGCTGGCGTGGGTCCCGCCGTCGCCGACGTGGACTCCGCCGTCGCTGGCGTGGACTCCGGCGTCCCCGACGTGGGTCCCGCCGTCCCCGACGTGGGTCCCGACGCGTGGCGGGACTACCCGGCCGGGCCGGCCCTGCTCCGGGCGCTCGCCGAAGGCCGGGCCGCCCGGGCCGTCTGGTCGGCGCTGCCGGGGGAGGACTGGCCCGCCCGGTACGCCGAGGCCGTCGCCGCCACCGTGGCCGGCGGTCGGGGCGCGGTGGTGGTCGTCGCCGACAACCGCGACCTGGACCGTCTCGACGCCGCGCTGCACGACGCCCTGGGCCCGGGGCGGCACGTCTGCCTCTCCGCCGCGCTCGGTCCCGCCCGGCGCTACCGGGCGTTCCTCGCCGCCCGGCGCGGCGACGTGGCGGTGGTGGTCGGCACCAGGGCCGCGATGTTCGCCCCGGTCGCCCGGCTCGGGCTGGTGGCGATCTGGGACGACGGCGACGACCTGCACGCCGAGCCCCGGGCCCCCTATCCGCACGCCCGGGAGGTGCTGCTCACCCGCGCCCAGCTCGGCGACGCCGCGGCGCTGGTGGGTGGCTACACCCGCACCGCCGAGGCGCAGCTGCTGGTGGAGACCGGATGGGCCCGCGAGGTGGTGGCCGACCGGGCCACCCTCCGGGCCCGGATGCCGGCGATCGCGCCGACCGGCGACGACCCGCAGCTGGCGCGGGACCCAGGGGCGGCCACCGCCCGGCTGCCCAGCCTGGCCTGGACCACCGCCCGGGACTCGCTCCGGGCGGACCTGCCGGTGCTGGTCCAGGTGCCCCGCCGCGGCTACCTGCCGTCGGTGGCCTGTGCCGAGTGCCGCACCCCGGCCCGGTGCCCGCACTGCGCCGGCCCGCTCGCGCTGCCCTCCGCCGAGGGCACCCCGGCCTGCCGCTGGTGCGGGCGGGTCGCCGCCGCGTACGCCTGCCCGGAGTGCGGCGGGCGGCGGCTGCGCGCCTCCGTCACCGGCGCCCGGCGCACCGCCGAGGAACTGGGCCGGGCCTTCCCCGGCGTGCCGGTGCGGACCTCCGGGCGGGAGGAGGTGCTGGCCACGGTCCCGGGCGGCGCCGGCCTGGTCATCGCCACCCCCGGCGCCGAGCCGGTCGCCGACGGCGGCTTCGGGGCGGTGCTGCTGCTCGACTCGTGGGCCCTGCTGACGCGGGCCGACCTGCGGGCGGGGGAGGAGGCGCTGCGCCGCTGGCTGGCGGCCGCCGCGCTGGCCCGTCCCGCCGCCGCCGGGGGCCGGGTGGTGGTGGTCGCCGACGGGGCCCTCGCCCCCGTACAGGCGCTGCTGCGCTGGGACGCCGGCTGGTTCGCCGCCCGGGAGCTGGCCGAACGGCGGGAGCTGGGCTTCCCGCCGGCGGTGCGGATGGCCAGCGTGACCGGCCTGCCGGCCGCCGTGGCCGACCTGCTGGCCGAGGCCCGGCTGCCGGCGGAGGCCGAGCTGCTCGGGCCGGTGCCGGCCGACGGGGAGCGAGAGCGGATGCTGGTCCGGGTCCCCCGGGCGCTGGCCGGCGCGCTGGCCGGCGCGCTGCACTCGGCGGCGGGGGTGCGCACCGCCCGCAAGGCCGCCGAGCCGGTCCGCCTCCAGGTCGACCCGCTGGCCCTCTTCTGACCGACGGCCCGGCCGATCCGGCGCCGCCCCCACCGCCCGACCTGGCCCGTCGTCGCACGCCTTGTCCGGCGGTGTGTCGACACGCGGGTGATAGCATCGCCCGTCATGCCCGGGCGTACGACGGCTCCAGGTCGCGGCGCGGCGCCAATCGCGCCGAGCCGGGGTCGTCGCAGGATCGCGCGACGATGGCGGGAGCGCGTCGGTTCGGCGCGGTGTCGATGATTCCAAACAGCCGGTGATCAGGGGTGGACCAGTCGTGACCGTTCGTCAGTCGATCGTCTTCAATGGTGACCTCGGCAGCGGCAAGAGCACCGTCTCCGTGGTGATCGCCGAGCGGCTCGGCCTGCGCCGGGTCAGCGTCGGTGACCTCTACCGCCAGATGGCGCAGGAGCGGAAGATGACCGCGCTCCAGCTCAACCTGCACGCGGAGCTGGACCAGGCCGTCGACGGCTACGTCGACCAGCTCCAGCGGGACATCGCGGCCTCGGGCGAGCGGCTCGTCATGGACTCCCGGCTGGCCTGGCACTTCTTCACGGACGCGCTCAAGGTGCACATGATCACCGAGCCGGGCGAGGCGGCCCGACGGGTGCTCGCCCGCCCCTCCGGCCCGGCCGAGAGCTACGCCTCGATGGAGGAGGCCAAGGCCAAGCTGCTGGAGCGCAGCGAGAGCGAGCGGGGCCGGTTCATCGTCCGCTACGGGGTGGACAAGGCCCGGCTGCGCAACTACGACCTGATCTGCGACACCACCCGCGCCTCGGCCTCCGAGGTCATCGAGCACATCATCGACGCGTACGAGGGCCGGCTGGGCGCGGACGTGCTGCGCGACGCGCCGCCGCTGCTGCTGCTCGACCCGGCCCGCGTCTACCCGACCGAGGACATCGCCCACCTGCGCGACCTGTGGGACTCGGAGTTCGTCGGCGAGGTGGCCGCCGCCGGCGACGAGGCGCTGGAGCCCCTGCGGATCGGCTACACCGGCGAGTACTTCTTCGTCGTCGACGGGCACCGCCGCCTCAGCGCCGCCCTCCAGAACGGCTTCCGCCTGGTGCCGGCCCAGCTCGTCGCCGAGGTGGACGAGCCGGTGGTCGGCGGAATGAGCGCGGTGGACTACTTCGCCGCCCAGGCCCGGCCCGGCCTGATCCACGACTGGGAGGCCGCCCACTCCATCGAGCTGCCGTTGCCCGAGCACGCCCTGCTCGGCGGCGACGCGGTCCTGGCCGGGGAGCCGGGCACCGGCGTCTGAGCCGCTTCCTGCGCGGCCATGGGCGCCTTCCGGTGACCATCGACACGTGACGGGCCGCGCCGCTTCGCGGTACGCCGGCCGGGGCGGCCGACGGCACTCCGTAGACTGGTACGGCACCAGTCCGCCCGCCGAAGGAGCCATGCCGAGTGACCGTCCAGCCCATCCGTCTGTTCGGGGATCCGGTGCTGCGCACGCCGGCCGATCCGGTGGTCGACTTCGACGTCGAGCTGCGCAAGCTCGTCGCCGACCTGACCGACACGATGCGTGAGCAGAACGGCGCCGGCCTCGCCGCGCCGCAGCTCGGTGTGGGCCTGCGGGTGTTCACCTTCGACGTCGACGACGTGGTCGGCCACCTGGTCAACCCGGTGCTGGAGTTTCCCGACGCCGAGGAGCAGGACGGCCCGGAGGGCTGCCTGTCCATTCCCGGCCTCTACTTCGACACCAAGCGCCGGCAGAACGTGATCGCCAAGGGCTTCAACGGCTACGGCGACCCGATGCAGATCGTCGGCACCGGTCTGATGGCCCGCTGCGTGCAGCACGAGACCGACCACCTCGACGGGGTGCTCTTCGTGGACCGGCTGGACCCGGCCGGGCGCAAGGAGGCGATGAAGGCGATCCGCCAGGCGGAGTGGTACGACCCGGCCACCCCGCCGACGGTCAAGCTCAACCCGCACGCCTCGGGCAGCCCCTTCGGCCTGGGGCGGTGAGCCGGTGCGCGTGATCTTCGCCGGCACGCCGGCCGTCGCCGTTCCCGCCCTGGCGGCCGTGGCCGCCTCCCGGCACGAGCTCGTCGCCGTGGTCACCCGGCCGGACGCCCCCGCCGGGCGCGGTCGCGGGCTGGCCCGCTCCCCGGTGGGGGCGTGGGCCGACGAGCACGGGATCGAGGTGCTCACCCCGGCCCGGCCGCGTGAGCCGGAGTTCCAGGACCGGCTGCGCGAGCTGGCCCCCGACTGCGTCCCCGTGGTCGCGTACGGCGCGCTGGTGCCGCCGGCCGCCCTGGAGATCCCCCGCCACGGCTGGATCAACCTGCACTTCTCGCTGCTGCCCGCCTGGCGCGGGGCCGCGCCCGTGCAGCACGCCGTGCTGCACGGCGACGAGCTGACCGGGGCGAGCGTGTTCCAGCTGGAAGAGGGGCTGGACACCGGTCCGGTCTACGGCACGCTGACCGACGAGATCCGTCCGGCCGACACGTCCGGCGACCTGCTGGAGCGGTTGGCCCACTCCGGCGCCGGCCTGCTGGTGGCCGTCCTCGACGCGATCGACGACGGCACGGCCCGGGCCGAGCCGCAGCCCGCCGACGGGGTGTCGCTGGCGCCGAAGCTGACCGTGGAGGACGCCCGGGTGCGCTGGTCCGATCCCGCCTTCGCGGTGGACCGGCGGATCCGGGCCTGCACTCCGGCGCCCGGCCCGTGGACGACGTTCCGGGGCGAGCGCGTCAAGCTGGGCCCGGTCACCCCGGTGCCCGACGGTCCGGAGTTGAAGCCGGGCGAGCTGTTGGTGGAGAAGTCCCGGGTGCTGGCCGGCACGGCCACCACCCCGGTGCGGCTCGGCGAGGTCCGGGCGGCGGGCAAGCGGGCGATGCCGGCGACCGACTGGGCGCGGGGCGTCCGGGTCGCCGCAGGGGAGGAAGTCGCGTGACGGGCACTTCGGAACGGCCCTCGGGCGACCGCTTCTCCGGCGAACGGCACGGTGAGCGCTCCGGCGGTGAGCGCTCCGAGGGTCAACGGTTCGGCGGTGAGCGGTTCGGCGGGCGCGAGCAGCGTCCCTCGGGCGGCCAGCGCGGCGAGCGGCCGGCGCGGGGCGGCCAGTGGGGTGCCCGGGCCGGCGGTGACCGCCGCGACGGCGGCCGGCGTCCCCCGGCCCGCCCGACGGTGGACCTGCCCCGCCAGGTGGCCTACGAGGCGGTCGCGGCGGTGCACCGGGACGACGCGTACGCCAACCTGGTGCTCCCGTTGCTCCTGCGCGACGCGGGGCTGGTCGGCCGGGACGCCGCCTTCGCCACCGAGCTGACCTACGGCACGCTGCGCCACCTCGGCACCCTCGACGCGATCCTCGGCGACGCCGCCGGGCGGGACGTGCAGCGCATCGACCCGCCGGTGCGCGACGCGCTGCGGATCGGGGCGTACCAGCTCCTGCACACGCGGGTGCCGGCGCACGCCGCCGTCTCCTCGACCGTCGACCTGGTCAAGTCGGTGGGCGTCGGCGCGACGGGCTTCGCCAACGCGGTGCTGCGCGAGGTGGCCGGCCGTGACGCCGACGCCTGGGTGGCCAAGCTGGCCCCGTCGGCGGAGACCGACCCGATCGGGCACCTGGCCCTGGCGTACAGCCATCCGCAGTGGATCGTGCGGGCCTTCGCCGAGGCCCTCGGCGGCGACCTCGGCGAGACCACCCGGCTGCTCATCGAGGACAACGAGCGCCCGCCGGTGCACCTGTGCGCTCGGCCCGGGCTGGCCGATCCGGCGGAGCTGGCCGACGAGGCCGGCGGCGCGCCGGGGGCCTTCTCCCCGTACGCGGTCTATCTCTCCGGTGGGGCGCCCGGCGACCTGCCGGCGCTCGCGCAGGGGCGTGCCCACGTGCAGGACGAGGGCTCCCAGCTGGTGGCCAACGCCCTGGCGGTGGCCCCGCTCGACGGCCCGGACGGGCGCTGGCTGGACCTGTGCGCCGGACCGGGTGGCAAGTCCGGCCTGCTCGGCGCCCTCGCGGCCCAGCGGGACGCGCGGCTGACCGCGGTCGAGGTCTCGGAGCACCGGGCCCGGCTGGTCGAGCAGGCCACCCGGGGCCTGCCCGTGAGCGTGCTGAACATTGACGGCCGCACCGTCGGCGCGGACCCGAAGCTGCCGGAGGCGCACTTCGACCGGGTGCTCGTCGACGCGCCCTGCACGGGGCTGGGGTCGCTGCGCCGTCGCCCGGAGTCGCGCTGGCGGCGCCAGCCCTCGGACCTGCCGCCGCTGACCCGGTTGCAGCGTGAGCTGCTGGCCGCGGCGCTGCGCGCGACACGGCCGGGCGGACTGGTCGCCTACGTGACGTGCTCCCCGCACACGGTGGAGACGCACGTGACGGTGACCGAGGCGGCCCGCCGCTCGGGGGTGCCGGTCGACTTCGTCGACGCCCGGCCGCTGCTGCCGGCGGGCATGCCCGGCCTCGGCGACGGGCCGACGGTGCAGCTGTGGCCGCACCGGCACGGCACCGACGCGATGTTCCTCGCGATGCTCCGCCGCACCTGAGCGGGGCGCACGGGACAAACCGGTCCGCCCCGGTCGGGGCGGGCCGGCGACGCCCGGGGCCGTCGTGCGGACGTCGCGCCGGCGGCCGGGATCGCCGTCCCTCCACTGTCTCCCCAAACTGCGCTCCGAGGTGGCATCATGTCGTCACCTATCGAGGAGCGTCCATGAAACGAAGCATCCTGACCGCTGGCCTCGCGCTCGCCGTCGCCGCCGGCGGCGTGGCGACGCTGACCGTCGCGCCGGCGGCGGCGGCCCCGTCCGCAGGCGTGCTCGCGCCCGCCGCGCAGGCACTGGCGGCGCCGGACATCGCGGTGGCCAACGTCCAGGCCCACCTCACGCAGTTCCAGACCATCGCCACCCAGAACGGCGGCAACCGGCGGGCCGGGTCCGCCGGCTACACGGCCTCCGTCGCGTACGTCAAGACGAAGCTCCAGGCCGCCGGTTACACGGTCACCGAGCAGGTCTGCACCGACTGCACGTACCGGTCGAACAACCTGATCGCCGAGTGGCCGGGCGGACCCGCCGACCAGGTCGTCATGTTCGGCTCGCACCTCGACGGCGTCTCCGCCGGCCCGGGCATCAACGACAACGCCACCGGCTCGTCCGCGCTGCTGGAGAACGCGCTGGTGCTGGCCCGGCAGAACCCGACGATGACCAAGCGGGTCCGGTTCGCCTGGTGGACCGACGAGGAGCAGGGCCTCAACGGCTCGGACTTCTACGTCCGCTCGCTGAGCGCCACCCAGCGGGGCTACATCAAGGGCTACTACAACTTCGACATGATCGGCTCCACCAACGGCGGCTACTTCATCAACCGGATCACCTCCGCCACGGCCGCCCCGCTGAAGGCGTACTGGGACTCGCTGAACATCCAGCCCGAGGAGAACGTCGAGGGCCAGGGACGCTCCGACGACTACCCGTTCGCGCAGGCCGGCATCCAGACCTCCGGGTACGCCGCGGGCGCCAGCGCCCGGAAGACCTCGGCGCAGGCCACCAAGTGGGGCGGCACGTCCGGCTCGGCGTACGACCCGTGCTACCACCGGTCCTGTGACACCACCTCGAACGTCAGCGCCACGGTGCTCAACCGCAGCGCCGACGGGATCGCCTACGCCATCTGGCAGCTCGCCGTGGGCTCGGCGACCAACGACTTCTCCGTCGCGGTGAGCCCGACGTCGGGCTCGGTGCAGCGGGGCGCGTCGATCACGGCGACGGTCTCCACGGCCACCACCGCCGGCACGGCCCAGACGGTGGGCCTGTCGGCGACCGGCCTGCCGGCGGGCGTCACCGCCTCGTTCAGCCCGTCGTCGGTCACCTCCGGCGGCTCCGCGACCCTGACGCTCAGCGCGTCGGCCTCGGCCGCGCTGGGCACCTACACCGTCACGGTCACCGGCGCGGGCTCCGGCGCCACGCGCTCGGCCAGCTACACGCTGACCGTCGGCGGCAGCGGCGGGTGCTCCGGTGGGCAGCTCATCGGCAACGGCGGGTTCGAGAGCGGCTCGTCGCCGTGGACGGCGTCGTCCGGCGTGATCACCAACGACACCCGCCAGCCGGCGCGGACGGGCTCGTACAAGGCGTGGCTGCTGGGCTACGGCTCGACGCGGACCGAGACGCTGTCGCAGTCGGTGACGATTCCGGCGGGCTGTGCGAGCTACACGCTGTCGTTCTGGCTGCACGTCGACACGGCGGAGACGACGACGAGCACCGCGTACGACCGGTTGGTGGTGCAGGCGGGCTCGACGACGCTGGCGACGTACTCGAACCTGAACGCGGCGGCGGGCTACACGCAGCGGTCGTTCAACGTGGCCGGGTTCGCGGGCCAGACGGTGACGCTGAAGTTCACCGGCACGGAGGACGCCTCGTTGCAGACCAGCTTCGTCGTCGACGACGTGACGCTCCAGGCCAGCTGACACACCACAGGGTCGGGGCGGTCGGCCACGCTGACCGCCCCGCTCAGGTGACCGGCAGGCCCTTCGTGCCGGCGCCCTTCACCGACCGGGTGAGGTTGCGGTCGCTGACCCACAGGAAGCACTGCACGCCCCGGTTGCCGTTGCGCCACTCCCGCTCGAACGGGTGGTAGTAGATCGAGCCGGCCCGGTACTGCAGGTCGCCGTTGTCCGGCACCCTCGCGTACTTCGCGATCAGCGTCCGGCACGCCCGGTGCACCTTCCGGGTGTCCCGGCCGAAGTCGTCGTAGCTGGTGTCGGGGGCCTGCCACACCCCGACGAACTCGGCGCGGTGCTTGCTGGTGCAGGCGACCGGCACCATCTCCCGCACCTCGTCGGCCCGCGTCCTCGGGTTGAAGCAGCGGTGGGCGAGCGGGGCGGCGCCGGTCAGCGCGCCCTTCAGGCTGCCCGTGCGGGCCTTCGCGCCGGCCTCGTCGAGGCTGGTCTGCTCGCTCAGGTCGCAGCGGAACCAGCGGGCGCCGCCGCCCCACGCCTGCGGCGACGGCAGCACCACGCTCAGCCCGAGCCGACCCGAGCGCCAGTCGCCGCCGACCACCCGGTTGACCTTCGCGTCGCACTCGGCGCGGGCGGCGCGCATGCCGGCCGAGCCGGCCGGCGGGGGCGTGACCCGGTCGGCTCCCGCCCCGGTCAGCGTGCCGACGTGCACGGTCTCCGTGCGGTGCGACACGGCGCAGTCGACGGGGTGGTAGGCGGTGAGGTAGCCGACGTCCTGCACACCGGCGTGGCAGACCCCGGCGGCGGGCACGAACGCCTGCGGCGCGGCGGGCGCCGGCCAGTCGTCGGTCAGGTCACGGTCGGTGCCGGCCGGGGTGCCGCAACCGGCGAGCGCCAGGGCCGCCACCGCGCCCACCGTGGCCGCCGTCCACCACCGTCGCATCCCGACCTCCCGCCGTTCGTGGGCCGCACCCGGCGGCGGCCAGCGCGACGGTCCCGCCGGCGCGGAGGCGGCCGGACACGCCACGGTGCGGCAGCATACGGCACCCCCGCTCAGCTCGCGGGCAACCCTTGCGGGCCGGCGCCCCGCATGGAGCGGGTCAGCTTCCGGTCGTCGCTCCACAGGAAACACCGCACGCCCCGGTCGCCCTCCTGCCACTCCCGCTGCGACGGGGGATAGAAGATCGAGCCCGCCCGGTACGGCAGGTCGCTGTTGACGGGCACCTCGGCGAAGGCGGCGATGAGCGCCATGCAGCGCGTGTGCGCCTGCTGGTGGGACCGGCCGAACTCGGCCCAGGTCATGTCCCGCTCCAGGTAGACGCCGACGAACTCGGCGCGGTGCGGCTCGGTGCACAGCACCGGGGCCATGTAGTTCAGGTTGTCGCCGATCAGCTTGGGGTCGAAGCAGCGGTGCAGCAGCGGGGAGTCGCCGATCATCGCGCCCCGCAGGCTGCCCGTGCGGTTCACCGGCCGGGTGTTGTCGATGCTGCCGGTCTCGCTCAGGTCGCAGCGGAACCAGCGGGCGCCCGCGCGCCACGCGGGGGCGGAGGGCAGCGCGACGGTGAGGGCGATGCGGGCGGCGTGCCAGTCGCCGCCGAGCACCTCGCGGGCGCGCTGGTCGCACTCGGCGCGGGCGGGCCGCAGGGTCGCGGATCCCGGTTCGGGTCGGTCGCCGTCGGCGGTCGGCCCGGCGAACCTGCCCACGTGCACGGTCTCGGCCAGGTGGTTGCGGGAGCAGTCCACCGCCTCGTAGGTGCGGGCCTGCACGACGGCGGTGATCCGGGGCAGGCAGGCGTCGGTGGCCGGCACGAACAGCTGCGGCGCCCGCAGGGCCGGCCAGTCGTCGGTGAGGTCGCCGTCGGAGCCGCCCGGTCGTACGCAGCCGGACAGCAGGACCGTCAGCGTGCCGGCCAGCGCCAGCGCCGCGAGCCACCGTCGCATCGTCCGCCCTTTCCGGGAGCTGACGCGTCGACCGCCGCCGGGCATCGCGCGGGCGTGCGGCTCACGTCACCGTCCCTGATGGAGTCTCGCCGCGTTTCCGTCGTCCGGCCAGTCACGGATGGCCCTTCGTCCGGTTTCGCCGAGCCGGGAGGACCAATTCTGCACCACTGGTCACCGCCGGGTCACCGGGTGTCCCGTTGGTGGCGTGCTGCGGGCGGCCGTCGGCCACGTTCGTACACTGGCCCGGTGACCGTACCGCCGCCGATCGTCGCGCCCAGCATCCTCGCCGCCGATTTCGCCCGCCTCGCCGAGGAGGTCCGCGCCGTCGAGAACGCCGCGGACTGGCTGCACGTGGATGTCATGGACAACCACTTCGTGCCCAACCTGACCATCGGGCTGCCCGTGGTGCAGAGCCTGCGGGCCGCCACCGAGCTGCCCTTCGACGTGCACCTGATGATCGAGGACCCGCGCCGCTGGGCGCCCGGCTACGCCGACGCCGGGGCGTACAACGTCACCTTCCACGCCGAGGCGTGCGACGACCCGGTGGCCCTGGCCAAGGACCTGCGCTCGGCGGGGGCCAAGGCCGGGCTGGCGATCGACCGGGACACCCCGATCGAGCCGTACCTGGAGCTGTTGCCGAGCTTCGACACGCTGCTGATCATGACCATCAAGGCCGGCTTCGGCGGGCAGCGGTTCATCCCGCAGCTGCTCGACAAGGTGCGTACGGCCCGCCGGCACGTCGACGCCGGCCACCTCGAACTGCGCATCGAGGTCGACGGCGGCATCGCCGCCGACACCATCGCCCAGGCGGCCGAGGCGGGGGCCGACGCGTTCGTCGCCGGCACCGCCGTCTACGGCGCCGACGACCCCGCCGAGGCCATCCGGAAGCTGCGGGCACTCGCGGAACACGCCGCCCCCGGGGCCTGACGTGGAACCGGCCGGCGAGCGTCCGGACGTCATCCTCGTCGTCGACGACGACGAGGACATCGCGCGTTTCGTCGCGTTCAACCTCCGGCTGCACGGCTTCGAGGTGATCCACGCCAGCGACGGGCAGGAGGCGCTCGAGGTGATCGAGCGCCAGCGACCCGACCTGGCGGTGGTCGACCTGATGATGCCGCGCATCGACGGGTTGGAACTGACCCGGCGGCTGCGCGCCGACCCGATGACCTCGGCCCTGCCGGTGATCATGCTGACCGCCAAGGGCATGACGGTGGACAAGGTGCACGGCCTCAGCGCCGGCGCCGACGACTACCTGGTCAAGCCCTTCGACACCGCCGAACTGGTCGCCCGGGTCAGCTCCACGCTGCGCCGCAACAAGGAGTTCCGCGAGGTCTCGCCGCTGACCGGGCTGCCCGGCAACAGCCGGATCCGCCGGGAGATCTCCGACCGCGTCCGCAGCGGGGTCGACTACGCCGTCGGCTACATCGACATCGACCGGTTCAAGAGCGTCAACGACCGGTACGGCTTCGTCCGCGGCGACGACTTCATCTCGGCCCTGGCCCGCAGCCTGCACCGGGCGGTGGTCTCGGTCGGGCTGCCGCCGGCCTTCCTGGGGCACGTCGGCGGGGACGACTTCGTCATCGTCTGCGCCCCGGAGCAGGTCCGTCCGCTCACCTCCCGGGTCTCCGCCGACTTCGAGAAGGCCGCCGACTCGCTCTACGACCCGGTCGACGCCGCGCGCGGCTACGTGGAGCTGAAGGACCGCCGGGGCAACATCCGGCGGGCCGCCCTGGTCACCCTGTCGATCGGCGTGTCCCTCTCCGACTCCGGCAAGCGGTTCACCGACCCGCTGGAGGCGATCGCGGTCGCCTCGGAGATGAAGACGGTGGCCAAGAGCCAACCCGGCTCGTACGTGGCGGTGGACCGCCGGCGCGGGGTTACCTGATTCGTGCGCTGTTGCTGTGAAGTACCACGCCCGGGTGGCACGACCCCCCGTCCGGCGTGTAACACTTCCCGTGTACCCACCACGCGCTGGCGGGACTCGGTGTAATTCCGAACCGGCGGTGATCCACGGTGTGACCGTGGTAAGCCCGCGACCCGGTCGGCCTCGTGCCGCCCGGTGGACCTGGTGAGAATCCGGGGCCGACGGTTGGGAGCGGGAAACCCCGCCCCCAGACAGTCCGGATGGGAGACAGCGCGCGGGACGGACGGGCCCTGCCCGGCCGCTGAGTTCAGCGTGCCGTGCGCGCCCCCCGGGGCGGCCCCGCCGTACCCGGATCTCCGCCGCCGCACGCTCGCGGCCCCATGCCGTTGCCTCCCGTGTCCGCCCGCGCGTCGACCGGCGAGTGAGAGGGCAGGGCATGGCCGGCGTCTCCGTAGACGAGGCGATGCGTCGCGCGGTGGAACTCGCCGCGCGCGGTCTCGGCACGACCAGCCCCAACCCGGTGGTCGGCTGCGTGCTGCTCGACGCCGACGGGCAGGTGGTCGGCGAGGGATTCCACGCCTACGCCGGCGGGCCGCACGCCGAGATCGTCGCGCTCGCCCAGGCGGGGGAGCGGGCCCGTGGCGGCACCGCCGTGGTCACCCTGGAACCCTGCGACCACACCGGCCGCACCGGCCCCTGCAGCACCGCGCTGGTGCGCGCCGGAGTCGCCCGGGTCGTCATCGCCGTGCCCGACCCCAACCCGCTCGCCACCGGGGGCGCCGCCACGTTGCGCGCCGCCGGGATCCAGGTCGACACGGGGGTACGCGAGGCCGAGGCCGAGGCCGGCAACATCGCCTGGCTGACCTCGATGCGCCGGGGCTGGCCGTACGTGATCTGGAAGTTCGCCGCGACGGTGGACGGCCGGTCGGCGGCGGCCGACGGCACCAGCATGTGGATCACCTCCGAGGCCGCCCGGATGGACGTGCACGCACTACGCGGCACCGTCGACGCGGTGCTCGCCGGGGTCGGCACGGTGCTCGCCGACGACCCCCGGCTCACCGCCCGCAACCTGCGCGACGGCACGCTGGCCATCCGGCAGCCGCTGCGGGTCGTGGTGGACACCGAGGGTCGTACGCCGGCCGACGCCCGCGTCCGCGACGGCGCGGCGCGCACGTGGATCGCCACCGCGGCGGAGGTCGGCACCGGGCCCGACGGCCGGGTCGACCTGCCGGCGCTGCTCGCCGCGCTGCACGGGCGGGGAATCCGCGCCGTGCTGCTGGAGGGCGGCCCGAAGCTGGCCGGCGCCTTCCTGGCCGCCGGCCTGGTCGACAAGATCGTCGGCTACGTCGCGCCCCGGCTGCTCGGCGCCGGCCCGACCGCCCTGGTCGACGCGGGTGTGAACACCATCGCCGAGGCCATCGACCTGGAGTTCGTCGACGTCACGCAGGTCGGACCCGACCTGCGGATCACCGCGCTGCCCCGAAAGAGGGAGGGCTGACATGTTCACCGGCATCGTCGAGGAGTTGGGTGAGGTCGTCCGGATCACCGAGACGGCGGGTGACTCGGCGCTGGTCGCGGTCCGCGGCCCGCTGGTCACCTCCGACGCCCGGCACGGCGACTCGATCGCGGTCAACGGCGTCTGCCTGACCGTGGTCGACGTCACCGACGGGACGTTCACCGCGGACGTGATGGGGGAGACGCTGCGCCGCTCCGCGCTGGGCGCGCTGCGGGCCGGCGACCCGGTCAACCTGGAGCGGGCCGCCGCGCTGGGCAGCCGCCTCGGCGGGCACCTCGTGCAGGGGCACGTCGACGGCGTCGGCGAGGTGATCGCCCGCGAGCCGGCCGCGCAGTGGGAGACGGTCCGGTTCCGGCTGCCCGCCGCCCTGGTCCGGTACGTGGTGGAGAAGGGCTCGATCACGGTCGACGGCGTCTCGCTGACCGTCGCCGACGTCGGCCCGGACTGGTTCGCGGTCGGCCTGATCCCGACCACGCTGAAGCTGACCACCCTCGGCGCCCGGGGCGTCGGCGACCCGGTCAACCTCGAGGTGGACGTGCTCGCCAAGTACGTCGAGCGGCTGCTCGGCGCCCGGCTGGACGGGCCCGCCCTGCCGGACGCCGGCCCGCCCGGCGGGCCGCCGGTCACCGGCCTGCCGGATGCCGCGCCGGGCGAGGCGGCCTGATGGGCCCGCTCGGGTGGTTGCTCGACGCACAGGTCGACATCGCCGGGTCGCCGGTGCTGGTCCGGGAGATCGTCGGCAACGGGTTCGGGCTGGCGTCGGCGGTGTTCGGCCTGCGCCGGCTGGTCTGGGCCTGGCCCGTCGGCATGATCGGCAACGCGCTGCTGTTCACCGTCTTCCTGGGCGGCGTCTTCGCCACCCCGCAGGCGCACGACCTCTACGGGCAGGCGGGCCGGCAGGTCTTCTTCTTCTCGGTCAGCGTCTACGGCTGGTGGCGCTGGTCGCGCAACCGCCGCCACGGTGGCGGCGACGGTGCCGCGGTGGCGCCCCGCTGGGCCACCGGCCGGGAACGGCTCGGCCTGCTGCTCGCGGCCGGGATCGGCACCGCCGCGGCGTACCCGCTGCTCGCCGCACTCGGCTCTTGGGGGCCGCTGCCGGACGCCTGGATCCTTACCGGCAGCCTGCTCGCCACCTACGGCATGGCCCGCGGCTGGGTGGACTTCTGGCTCATCTGGATCGCCGTCGACGCGGTCGGCGTGCCGCTGCTGCTGCGCGGCGGGTTCTACCCATCGGCCGCCATGTACCTCGTCTACGGCGCCTTCTGCGCCTGGGGCCTGGTCGCCTGGTGGCGCACCTCGCGGGCCGCCCGCCCGGCGCCCGCCCCGATCCCGTCGACCTACTCGGAGGCCGTGGCATGAGTGAGCGAACCATCAGGCGTGGTGCGGTGGCGCCTCAGGGCGGCACGCGGCGCAGCGGGGTGTCGGCATGAGCACCTTCGCGAGCATCGAGCAGGCGGTGGCGGACATCGCCGCCGGCCGGCCCGTCGTCGTGGTCGACGACGCCGACCGGGAGAACGAGGGCGACCTGATCTTCGCCGCCGAGCTGGCGACGCCGGAGCTGCTCGCCTTCATGGTGCGCCACACGTCCGGCTACATCTGCGCCCCGCTGACCGAGAGCGAGTGCGACCGGCTGGACCTGCCGCCGCAGCACCACACCAACCAGGACCGGCGCGGCACCGCCTACACGGTGACCGTGGACGCCCGGGAGGGCGTCAGCACCGGCATCTCCGCCGCCGACCGGGCGCACACCATCCGGCTGCTCGCCGACCCCGGCACCGGCCCGGCCGACCTGGCCCGCCCCGGGCACGTGGTGCCGCTGCGGGCCCGCGAGGGCGGCGTGCTGCGCCGGCCCGGCCACACCGAGGCGGCGGTCGACCTGACCCGGCTGGCCGGGCTGCGCCCCGCCGGCGTGCTCTGCGAGCTGGTCAACGACGACGGCACCATGATGCGGGTGCCGGACCTGGAGAAGTTCTGCGCCGAGCACTCCCTGACGCTGGTCACCATCGCCGACCTGGTCGCGTACCGGCGGCGGACCGAGAAGCAGGTCGAGCGGGTCGCCGACGCCCGGATGCCCACCCGGCACGGCGTGTTCCGGGCCCTGGGCTACCGCAGCGAGCACGACTCGGCCGAGCACGTCGCCCTGGTCACGGGCGAGATCGGCGACGGGCGCGACGTGCTGGTGCGGGTGCACTCCGAGTGCCTCACCGGGGACGTGTTCGGCTCGGTGCGCTGCGACTGCGGCCCGCAGCTCGACGCCGCCCTGGACCGGGTCGCCCGGGAGGGGCGGGGCGTGGTGCTCTACGTACGCGGCCACGAGGGGCGCGGCATCGGCCTGCTGCACAAGCTCCAGGCGTACCAGCTCCAGGACCAGGGCCGGGACACGGTCGACGCCAACCTCGACCTGGGCCTGCCGGCCGACGCCCGCGACTACGGCACCGGCGCGCAGATCCTCTACGACATCGGGGTGCGCTCGATGCGGCTGCTCACCAACAACCCGGCCAAGCGCGCCGGGCTTGAGGGCTACGGGCTGACCGTCACCGGCCGCGAGGGGCTGCCGGTGCGCCCGCACCCGGAGAACGTGCGCTACCTGCGCACCAAGCGGGACCGGATGGGGCACCTGCTGGACGAGCTGGACGAGGTGACCGAGGCCCCGATGGGCCGCCCGGTCCTCGGCGACGAGATCGGAGCGTAGGCATGGCGGGTTTCGGTGAACCGGGCGTGACGGCGGTGGACGCCGCCGGGATGACCGTCGGCGTGGTCGCGGCGCGCTGGCACGGCGAGCTGACCGACCACATGCTCGACCGGGCGGTCGCCGCCGCCGAGGCGTGCGGGGCCCGGGCGGTCACCGCCCGGGTGGCCGGCTCGGTCGAGCTGCCGGTGGTGGCCCAGGCCCTCGCGCGGCGCTGCGACGTGGTGGTCGCGCTCGGCGTGGTGGTCCGCGGCGCCACCGCCCACTTCGACTACGTCTGCCGCTCGGTCACCGACGGGCTGACCCGGGTGGCGCTGGACGAGGGCAAGCCGGTCGCGCACGGCGTCCTGACCGTCGACACCCTCGCGCAGGCCCGGGACCGGGCCGGGCTGCCCGGCTCGGCGGAGGACAAGGGCTGGTCGGCCACCGTCGCCGCCCTCGACGCCGCCCTCGCCATCCGCGCCCTCGCCAACAACGGCCAGCGGGTCGGCTTCGGCGGCTGACCCCCGACCGACCGGGACCGCGCCGACGCCGTGCCGCGTTCCCGGTCGGTGAGCGGGGCCTGACCCGGCGCACCGGGGCCGTCGGGGCGGCTGGAAGAATCGCGGCGTGAAGACGTTCGAGGAGTTGTTCGCCGAGCTGCAGGCCAAGGCCGCTGCGGGCACCCCCGGCTCGGGCACGGTCGCCGCGCTCGAGAAGGGCGTGCACTTCATCGGCAAGAAGGTCGTCGAGGAGGCGGCCGAGTCGTGGATGGCCGCCGAGCACGAGGGGCCGGAACGCACCGCCGAGGAGATCTCCCAGCTGCTCTACCAGGTCCAGGTGCTGATGCTGGCCAGCGGACTCGACCTGAAGGACGTCTACCGACATCTGTGAGTGCGCCCCGTCGTTGATCAGTTTCGATCGAAGGAGCACTCCGTCATGCTGCGTGTCGCCATTCCGAACAAGGGCGCCCTGGCCGAGAAGGCCGCCCAGATGCTGCGCGAGGCGGGCTACCGCCAGCGCACCGACCCGAAGGACCTGGTCTGCCGGGACGAGCCCAACGACGTCGAGTTCTTCTACCTGCGCCCGAAGGACATCGCCACCTACGTCGGCTCCGGCGACCTCGACGTCGGGATCACCGGCCGGGACCTGCTGATCGACTCCGGCGCGCCGGCCGAGGAGGTCATGGATCTCGACTTCGGCCGGGCCACCTTCCGCTTCGCCGCCCGCCCGGAGGACGTCGACGACGTGCGGGAGCTGGGCGGGCACCGGATCGCCACCGCGTACCCGGGGCTCGTGGAGCGGCACCTCGCGGAGCTGGGCGTCAAGGCCGAGGTGACCCGCCTCGACGGCGCGGTGGAGAACGCCATCCGGCTCGGCGTCGCCGACGTGGTCGCCGACGTGGTCGAGACCGGCACCACGCTGCGCCAGGCCGGCCTCGTGGTCTTCGGCGAGCCGCTGCTGCGCTCGTCGGCGGTGCTGGTCCGCCGCGCCGACGTCGAGGCCCACCCGCAGGCCGCGCAGCTGCTGCGCCGGCTGCACGGGGTGCTGGTCGCCCGCCGCTACGTGATGCTCGCCTACGACGTGCCGGCCGGCCTGCTCGACCGGGCCAGCTCGCTGACCCCGGGCATCGAGTCGCCGACCGTCTCCCCGCTGCACCGCGAGGGCTGGGTGGCGGTGCAGGCGATGGTGCTCCGCGACGACGTGCACCGGATCATGGACGAGCTGTACGAGCTCGGGGCCCGCGCGATCCTGGTCACCAACATCCACGCCTGCCGGCTGTGAGCCGTTCGCCCACGGCGGGTGCCCCGGCGCCGTCCCCGGTGTCGCGGGCCCTGCCGCCGTGGGTGGCGCTGACCCTGGTCACCCTCGCCGGCGTCGCCTCGGCGGCCCAGGGCGCGGCCAACGCCGAGCTGGGCGAGCGGGCCGGCAACGCCACCCTGGGCGCGGTGGTCAACAACCTCGGCGGGGCGCTGCTGGTCGGCCTCGGGGTCCTGGCGCTGCCCTCGGCGCGCACCGGCCTGGCCGCGCTGCGCCGGGCCCGGTTGCCCTGGTGGACGTACCTGGGCGGGCTCGGCGGCGCGGGCATCGTGCTGGCCGGCGCGTACATCGTCCCGGTGCTCGGGGTGGCGCTCTTCACCATCGCCCAGGTCGCCGGCGGCAGCCTCGGCGGGCTGGCCGTCGACCGGGCCGGGCTGGCGCCGGTGGGGCGGCTGGCGCTCACCCCGCCCCGGGTGGCCGGTGCGCTGCTCGGCGTGACCGCCGTGACGCTGGCCCAGCTCGGCCAGCCCGTCGGCGACCTCGCCCTCGGCCTGGTCCTGCTCGCCGTGGCCGGTGGGCTCGGTGTCGCGCTCCAGTCCGCGCTGAACGCGCGGGTCTCCGCCGCCAGTTCGGCCGCCGCCGGGATGGTGGTCAACTTCGCCACGGCCACGCCCGTCGTGCTGCTGGTCGCGGCGCTGGCCGGCGCCCTCACCGGGCCGGGCCCGACCTGGCCGGACGACTGGTACCTCTACACCGGCGGCCTGCTCGGCGTCGTCATCGTGGCCGCCCTGCTGGTCGGCGTCCCCGCGGTCGGCGTGCTGCGCACCGGGCTCGCCCTGGTCGCCGGCCAGCTGGGCGGCGCCCTGCTGCTGGACGCGCTGCTGCCGGGCGGCCCCGGCCTGCGGCTGCCGGTGCTGGCCGGCGCGCTGCTCACCCTGGCGGCCGCCCTGGTCGCCGGCCGAGGGGGCGGCCGGCGGGGTCCGCGCGACGCCGTGCCGCCGACCGCCGCCGGTCCGGGAGCACCCGCCGCGACCGCCGAATCAGCGACGCCGAGGTAGGCGCCGACGATCCGGCGGTACGCGGGACCGGGCCCGTCGGTCAGTTCGTCCGCTCGGAGAGCCCGTGCCGTCGCTCGTACGTCCGGATCGCCGCGTCCCACGCCTCGGTGTACTCCGACGGCCCCATGCCGAGGTCGCCGTGCCCCCGCACGGCCTCCCGCAGCAGCTCCACCAGGTCCGGCACCGTCCCCCGGCGCTCCTCCACGTACCGGCGGAAGACCTCCGCGAACTGTTCACCGGTCAGCCGGGCCGCGTGCGCGGTGACCGGATCGTCCTCCAGGCTCTGCAGCACGGCGCACCACCGGCGGGTCAGCTCGTCGGCCTGCTGGGCCCTGATCTTCTGCAGCTCGTGGTCGCACTCGAGCTTGATCCGCTGCTCCCAGTACGGCCGCAGCCGCTCCCGCACCCGCTCGTCCGGGCTGACCCGCACCTGCACCCAGAAGTAGGGCTGGGCACCCTCGCGGGGCCAGCGCTGACCGGCCAGCCGGTCGTTGAGCGCCCGCTCCAGGTCGTGCGAGCGGTGCGGCTCGTACTGGCGGGCCAGATCCACCGCCCGCTCGCGGACGATGCCACCCGCCCAGGCGAGATACCGCTCGGCCCGCAGCCGCAGCGCCTCGTAGGGCATGTTCTGCGCGGTCCAGTTGTAGACGGCGTGCAGCCGGAAGTCGAAGGCGTCGCCCCTGGCCGGGACCAGGATCGGCTGCGGCACGTCGTGGCGGAACGTCACCGTGTCGGGGACCGGGGGCGCCGGTGGCCCGGCGGGAGGGACCGGTTCGACCGGCGGGAAGATGGCGTGCCACCAGCGGCGGCGCTCCGGCTGGGGCGGTACGAACGCTGCCGTGGGGGGTGGCCCGGTGGGGTGAGTCGTCATGACAGGTCCTCGTCGATGAGTGCGTGTACGGCGTCGAGCAGTTCGTTGCGCGGCATGATGGGCCGCCAGACGTGGCGGACCTGGTGGTCGAGGCGATGCCGCAGCGGCGGCCGACCGGCGATCACGTGCCGGAGCAGGGCCACGCAGTGGGCGGCGACCTCGGGGTTTCCGTCCGCCCGGTTCAGCCAGAAGCCGAGCGTCCGCCACGAGCGGTAGGCCGTCTGCGGCATGCCCAGCGCCACGGCCCAGAGCGCGGCCACGTCGCCCGGGCTGACGATCCGCCGCCGGACGAGGTCCAGCAGCTCCGGCCAGTGCTCCCTGGGCGGCTCGGCCCAGCGGTCGGCGAGGACACGCAGCGTCCGCGCCGCGTGCAGCCGCACCTCCGGGTCGTCGGACGTCCAGTCGACCAGCTCCGGCACGAGCGTGGCCGCGTGGCCGTCCCGGTAGACCTCGACCAGGCCCCGGACCACGGAGTTGTTCCGCCGCTGCATGCGGGCCTGCGCCACCAGGCGCAACTGCACGAGAGCGGCGTCGGGCCAGAGGCGGGCCAGTCCGAGGCCGTACGCCCGCGCGACGGTGTCCCGCAGGTGTGCCGCCGGTCCGGCGGCCCACTGGTCGAGTTCGGTCCGTACGCGCTGGCGCAGGCCGGGTTGCATCGCCATCGCGACCAGCACGATGGCGGCGGCCTGCCGGACGCCCGCCCGCCGTTCCCGGGCCAGGTCGCCGACCGTCTCCAGGGCTGCCCGCACGTCCCGCCCTGCCGACCAGCCGATGGCGCCCGCGGCGGCCTGCCGGATCCCCGGCACGTCGGAGCGGACCAGGCCCGCGAGCCAGCCGAGCAGCTGCCCGGGCAGCCACCAGTCAGTCCAGGCGACCTCGAGCAGCGTCGAACGGAGCTGCTCGCTGCCGGCGCCGAACTCGATCCGCCGGCCCCCCGCGGCGCGTTCGTCGCCGACCACGACGACGGCCTGGCGCAGCGTCGACCCGAGCAGCGTGTCCAGTTCGGGGCCGCGCAGCCGGGGTCCGACGGAGGCGGTCCCGGTGGGGTCGGTCCCGGCCAACCGCCGGGCCGCCTGATCGATCTCCGCCACCGGCTGCCCGGCCAGTACGGCGCAGGTCAGCCGGAAGGCGCGGGCCCGGTCGGCCGCCCAGGCGTCGACCCCGTCCGGGCCGTCGGGTCGGCCGGCGTCGAGGATCTGCGTCGCGCGCTCCCGCAGCTGGCGGGGGAGCAGCTGCTCCAACCGCTCGGTCAGGGCGGGCCCGTGCGGGACCGTCCGGGCGATCAGCTCCACGACGGGCACCACCTCGCCCGGCCGGGGCTCGCCGGCGAGGTAGGCCGAGAGCAGCGGATGGGTGACGCACTCGTCGTCGACGTACCGCTCCACGCAGGTGCCGTCGCAGCCGTCCGGGCACCAGCCGACGCACAGCCCGGCCAACTGCTGGCGCAGTCGCGCCCGGAACACCTCCACCGCCGGCGGCACCCGATGCTCCACGAGGTGGCCGGCGAGGTCCTGACCGCGCCGGGAGAAGTCTCCGACCAGGATCAGCGTCATGCCGGTCGCCTCGGCCCGGGCCGCGAGCGCCACGAGGGTGAACCCGTCGACGGCGTTCGCCGCGCTGTCCGCGAGCCGGAGCACGTACCCGCGTCCGGCGGGCAACCGTTCGCTCGACCCGAGCAGGTCGGCGGGCTGTTCCGCGCCGAGGACGCAGGCGCGGTCGAGCCCGTGCCGGCGGGCGGTGGCGAGGACGGCGGAGGTGAACCGGCCGCTGGCGGACGGGCCGGACAGGCACACCAGGTGGCGGCGCTTGAGGTGGCGGTCGAGCTGCTGGTCGCTGGACGTCGGCGCGTATCCCTGCGCCAGTTCCCCGACCTCGTTCCCGCTCAGGCTCTCGTACCAGATCCGCCCCGTGCCGTCGGCTCCCGTGGTGGTCACGTTGACGGTGCCGATCGCGACGGCGCCGTGTCCGGTGGCGTTCTGGCCCCGTACCCGTACGTCGCCGAGGCCGATCGTGGCGCCGCCGAGCAGGTCGGCCAGTCCGCGGATGACGTCCGCCGAGTCGAGCGGCTCCTCCGGCTCGTCCGCCTCGCCGCCCTCCGACGACCCGGTCTCCGCCGGGTCCGTCCGCCCGTCCGGTGGGCCCTCATCCGGTCCCGCCGCCGGGCCCTCCGTGGGACGGTCGTACCCGTCGTCACCGGGGGCGTCCCGGGGCCCGTCCGGGTCGTCGTCGCCGACGACGTGCGGGTACGGGAAGTGGGGTGCGGTCACCGTGCCCGGCCCTCCCGTCCGCCACCGAAGGTCAGGTCGCGCCCGACGGAACCGATCGCCGTGGCGCCGTGCCCGATCGCGTTCTGGCCGTCGACCCGGATGTCACCCGTCCGGATGTCGCCCGCGCCCGGCGGCGTCCGGGTCGCGGGGGACTCCGGCGGCTCCCCACCCGGGGCCCCGCCTCCCCGAGCGGGCGGCGTCGCCGTGGAGACGGGTGCCGGGGAAGGCGCACCGGCGCTCTCCGCCGCCGGCAGGGCGGACATGTCCTCGTCCACGACGCAGAACCAGGCGTCCTCCCGGAACCCCTTGTCCGGGTGCGTCACCTCGACCCGCCGGAAGCGCTCGGGGCGCATCTCCTCCGGGTACTCGGTGACGACGTCGCGGTAGATCTCCGCCGACACGACCAGCGCCACCCCGGCGTCGGGAAAGGCCGCCAGGGCCTGCTTCACGGGTGCCGCCTCGCAGAGCCGGCAGACGAGGACGACGGCGTTGCCGGGGAAGCCGTTGGCCCCGTCGAGGTGGACCAGTCCCTGGTGGACGGCGACCCGCAGGCGGATCCGGGCGGCCGGCACCCGGCTGCTGTTGTAGCTGCGCAGCCGCCTGTTCAGCTCCGGTACGAAGCGGCCGATGACGCGGGACTCGGCCACGTCGCGGGGGAGGATCGCCAGCTCGCCGTCGCCGGCCTGCTGCGTCGTCCAGGCGACCCGGTCCAGGCCGACGTCGCCAGCCGCCTCGTGCAGCAGTTCCCGGAAGTGTTTCTGCGCCTCGTACTGCTGGAGGTTGGTGCGCCGGCTGTACCGCTCCATGTCCACGGAGATCAACAGTCGTCGCTCGGGATGTC